>NZ_JBFAHJ010000050.1:0-52690 GCF_040654115.1 Nonomuraea sp. NPDC050786 | reverse complement strand
GGTTCGTGGACCCCGCAGGCCGCAAGCGAGGGCAACCCCTTCGCCGGCAAGGCCAACAGCGGCGCCACCTGGACCAACGACATCAGCCACGGCGATCTGGTCCGCAGCAACCCCGACCAGACCATGACCGTCGATCCCTGCAACCTGCAGCTGCTCTACCAGGGACGCAACCCCAACTCCGGCGGCGACTACGGCCTCCTGCCCTACCGGCCGGGCCTGCTGACACTGCAGCGCTGACGGCGTGACACGGGCCGGCTCGGGTGACGTGGAGCCGGCAAAGAGCGACCTTCCGGTAGGGACGGTGGCTGTCCCAGCCCCGTCACCCACCGGAAGGTCTGCCGCCGTTGTACGCCACCGCTCCCATCGCTGTCCCCCGTGACGAAGAAACCGCCTGGTGGCACGGCAATGGCGGACGGGCCCGCGAAGCACTGCTCATGGACGCCCTCAGGCGCAGCCCGCACCGGCGCGACCGGTGCGAGCGGATCGCACTGATCTGGGGGTTACGCGCCCAGGACCTCCCTGCGGAGGTGGGTCTTGAGGATCTTGCCGCCGGGATTGCGGGGCAGCTCCCCCTCCCGGAACCAGAAGTGGGCCGGGATCTTGAACTTGGCGATCCGGTCCTTGAGGAACGCCTGGAGCTCCTCCGTGGCGACCGAGGCGCCCGGCGCCAGCCGGACGACCGCGCCCACCTCCTCTCCGAGCTCCTCGTGCGGGACGCCGATCACCGCCGCGTCGTCCACCGCCGGGTGCTCGAACAGGGCCGCCTCCACCTCCGCGCAGTAGACGTTCTCGCCGCCCCTGATCACCATGTCCTTGGCCCGGTCGACGATGTAGACGAAGCCCTCGTCGTCGATCTTGGCCAGGTCGCCGGTGTGCAGCCAGCCGTCCACGAAGGTCTGCGCCGTGGCCTCCGGCTTGTTCCAGTAACCCAGGATGACGTTCGGGCCCCGTACGCAGAGCTCGCCCACCTCGCCCGGCGGCAGCTCCTCGCCCGCCGGGTCCACCACGCGCACGTCCACCACGGGCGAGGGCAGGCCGATGCTGTCGGGCCTGGCCTGGTAGTCGGCGCCGCCGTTGCCGATGGCCAGGGCGGTCGTCTCGGTCATGCCGTAGCCGTTTGAGGGGGCGCGGTCGGGGAGGTTCCGGGTGATGCGCTCCAGGAGCTTGGGCGGGGCGGGGGCGCCGCCGTAGCCGAGGGTGGTCAGGGACGACAGGTCGTACTTGCCGAAGTCGGGGTGGGACATGAGCTGCCAGGCGTTCGTGGGGACGCCGATCATGGCGGTCACGCGCTCGCGCTCGATCAGGCGCAGCGCCTGCTCCGGGTCCCACTTGTACATGAGCACCAGGCCGCCGCCGCCGAACATGGTGGTGGTCAGGGCCGAGAAGCAGCCCGTGACGTGGAACAGGGGGACGGTCAGCAGGGTCACCCGGCGGGTGCCGGCCGCGGCCGCGACGTCCTTGCCCGCCATCGCCACCGCCCGCATGAGGCCGTAGGCGACGGTCATGGGGGACTGGCCCAGGTTGCGGTGACTGCCCAGCGCGCCCTTGGGGTTGCCGGTCGTGCCTGAGGTGTAGAAGATCGTGGCGGGGTCCTCCGGGGACAGCTCGACGTCCGGGAGCCGGACGTCGGCGGTGACCTCGCCCATCACCTCGTCGAACCGGCGCGCGCCCGCCGGGGCCTCGCCCCGGGTGACGATCAGCGGGACGCCCGTCGGGGCCAGCCGGGTGGCGCGCTCGCCGTCCGCGATCAGGACCTTGATGCCGGAGTCGTTCACGGCGTAGGCCAGCTCGGCCTCCGTCCACCAGGCATTGAGCGGTACGGCGATGGCCCCCGCAGCCAGCGCGGCCGACAGCGAGACCACCCATTCGGGGTAGTTGCGCATGGCCACGCCCACCCGGTCGCCCTTGCGCACGCCGTACTCCTCGATGAGGCGGCCCGCCAGGGTGGCGGCGCGCCGGAAGTGCTCCTCGAACGTGATGTGCTCGTCCTCGTACACGAGGAAGACCTTCTCGCCGTGGAACCTGCTCATCTCCAGCAGCGCCCGGAAGTGGGCCGGCGCGTGCTTCCACGTGCGTATCCCGGTCCCGCCGATCTCCTCCATCTCGAACAGCTGGCCGGGACCGGTGAGCTGGGCCTGGACCTGGGCGTGCGAGAGAGACATGCACCGAACTCCTGGCTGGTGGACGATTATTCTGGATAAATCACAGTACCGACCGGTAGGTACGTCCCGCTAGCTGTGAAAGTTTCATTTATCCTCCGATAGTTTCAGGCTGCCAACTGCTGATTTGGCGGCTGTACGTGCCCGACATTGACCCTTCCCGTGCATGTCAATACCGTCTGCACTGCGATCCGACGGGATCGAAAACTTTCGGACCCGAGTGCCTGCCTCCGGAGGTAGATGTCCGTGCATTCGTCCTTACTCGTCAGAGTCCTCACGTTGGTGGGGATGCTCGCAGCCTTCCTCATCCCGACCACCTCGGCCGACGCCTCCGCACCCCTGCGCACGCACGCGGCCGCCCGGGGCAAGTTCATCGGGGCGGCGCTCGCCACCAGCCAGCTCGCCAACGAGGCCACGTACCGCAACACCGCGGCCACGGAGTTCAGCCAGGTCACGGCCGAGAACGCGATGAAGTGGGAGTCCACCGAGCCCAGCCCGGGCCAGTTCGACTTCTCCGGCGCCGACGCCATCGTCGCCTTCGCCACCCAGAACAACATGCAGGTCCACGGCCACACGCTCGTCTGGCACAACCAGACGCCCGGCTGGGTCCAGAGCCTCGGCGCCAGCGCCATGCGGGCGGCCATGCAGAACCACATCAGCCAGGTCGTCGGCCACTATGCCAACAACCCGGCCGTCGTCTCCTGGGACGTGGTGAACGAGGTCTTCGACGACAACGGCAATTTGCGCACGTCGTTCTGGTACAACACGCTCGGCCAGAGCTACATCGCCGACGCCTTCCGCGCCGCCCGCGCCGCCGACCCCGACGCCAAGCTCTGCATCAACGACTACAACACCGAGGGGATCAACGCCAAGAGCACGGCGATCTACAACCTCGTCTCGTCGCTGCGCCAGCAGGGCGTGCCGATCGACTGCGTGGGCTTCCAGTCCCACCTCGCCATCCAGTACGGCTTCCCCGGCGACTTCCAGCAGAACCTCCAGCGCTTCGCCGCCCTCGGCGTCCAGGTGCGGATCACCGAGCTGGACGTGCGCATGGTGATGCCCAGGGACGCCACCAAGGACGCGACGCAGGCCACCTACTACCGCAACGTCGTCAACGCCTGCCTGGCGGTGACCGCCTGCGCGGGCGTGACCATCTGGGGCTTCACCGACAAGTACTCCTGGGTGCCGGACACGTTCTCCGGGCAGGGGGCGGCCCTGATCTACGACGAGAACTACCAGAAGAAGCCTTCTTACACCGCCGTGCACGACGCGCTGGCCGGTGGCACGACCACCGACCCCACCCCGCCGACCACGCCCGGCACGCCCTCGGCGGGCAACGTGACCTCGAACTCGGCCACGCTCACCTGGACCGCCTCCACCGACAGCGGCGGCAGCGGGCTCGCCGGATACGACGTCTACCGCGAGCAGGGCGCGACCGACCAGCTGCTCGGCCGGTCGACGACCAACTCGATCACCCTGACCGGGCTGAGCCCCTCGACCCAGTACCAGGTGTACGTGCGGGCACGTGACGGAGCCGGGAACGTGTCGGCCGACTCCGCACTCGGCACCTTCACCACGACCGCCGGCCCCGGCGGCGGTGGCTGCACGGCCACCGGCACCGTACAGACGCAGTGGAGCACCGGGTACGTCATCCAGCCCGTGACCGTCACCAACACCGGCACCGCCGGCATCACCGGCTGGACCGTCACGTTCACCCTGCCCGCCGGCCACACGCTGACCGGCTCGTGGAACGCGACCCTCACCGTCAGTGGGCAGACCGTCACCGCCAAGAACCTGGGCTACAACGGCAACCTGGCCCCGAACGCCGGCACCACCTTCGGCTTCCAGGTGAGCCGCCCGAACGGCAACACGCAGACGCCTTCCGGCTACACCTGCGCCTGAGCGTCCCTTGGAGATTCCCCCGGCGCCGTCCAGGGGAATCTCTTTCATCCGGGACTCGCCTTTGCCTCCGCCGGCCATCCCCGCGCCTAGCGTGAGAAGTGATGTCACCCGGAGTCCACGACAGGCAAGAGGTGATCTCATGATGAAGAGCCGTCATGCTCTCGCGGCCTGCGCGATGACGGCGTCGGCCCTCGTCGCCCCGGTGACGGCGCCGGCCGGGCCCGCCGGCGCCACGCCCACGGCCCGGCAGGCCACCGCGGAGACGACCTCCTACACGGTGCCGTGCAGGCATGCCACGGACCCCTCCGCCTGCCACGCCAAGAAACGGACCCGCCACGGCGGTGGCGGCCCAGGAGGCCGCGACGACACGGCTCCCTGGGAAGTCGGCGGTGCCGGTGGTCCGGGCGCCGGACCCGGTGGATTGGAGGACGGGTCCTAGCCCTTCACCGAGCCGGTGAGGCTGGTCCACCGCCCGCCCCGGTGATACACAGGTCGTCATGGCAGAGATCGTCCTCTTGCACTCCGCACAGGGCCTGCGCCCGGGGGTGGGCGTGGCGGCGGAGGTTCTGCGGTCGGGCGGGCACGTCGTGCGTACCCCCGACTACTACGACGGCGAGGTCTTCGCCGACATCGAGCCGGGCCTGCGCAAGCGTGACGCGCTCGGCCCTGACGAGCTCGACCGCCGCTTCCGCCGGATCGGGGAGGAGGTGACGGCCCCGACGGTGTTCGCCGGGTTCTCGCTGGGGGCGTACGGGGCGCAGCTGCTCGCCGCGGCGCACCCGATGGCGAGGGGCGCGCTGCTCTTCCACGGAGGGGTGGCCCCCGAGGGGGAGTGGCCCGAAGGCGTTCCCGTGCAGGTGCACTACGCCGAGCGCGATCCGTGGCTGGACAAGGAGGAGATCGCCAGCCTCGCGGCGGCGGTGGGGGCGGGATTCGAGCGCTTCGTCTATCCGGGTGACCGGCACCTGTTCGCCGATCCCGGCCTGCCCGGTTACTCCGAAGAGTCGGCGGCGCTCATGTGGAAGCGGGCGCTCGCCTTTCTCAGCCGGACATAACGCGATTTCCGCAAATTGGGTCTCCCCTTTCTCTGTCGTTCTCTTTACGATCACATCGACCAATCGAGATCGACGGAGGGATCGCACATGACGATCGAGATCAAGAAGGTCGAAGAAGTCGAGACGACGGGCAACAGCAACAGCTGCTGACCGCTTTCGCGGCCTCCTGCGGAGGCCCCCATCCGCAGGAGGCTCCCCTCTCGACCTGCCCTGGAGCCGCCTCCATGCCCAGGATTCAAGTGAATCCGGCTTTCCCCCTTTTCATCGACGAGGCACACGAGCGGGTACGGCTCGGCGATTTCCCGCCGACCGGTCAAATAGTGGATCCCGCCCCGCCGCCGCTGCGCCGCCTGATCCGGCTCTGCGCCGAGTCGCCCGTCGAGCAGAGCGCATTGCACACCCTCATCGACGGCGTCGATCCGCAGGACATCGACGCGGCGGTCGAGCAGCTCCTGGCCGCGCGGATTCTCGTCACCGACGCCGAGTTGGACCTGCTGTCCGGCGAGGCCAGACTGTCCCGGTTCGGGCGGTGGCTGTCCATGTTCCACCCCGCCGAGCAGGCCGCCGCGGCGATCGCGGACCTGTCGCGCACGCACGTCGCGGTGCTCGGCGCGGGCGCCATCGGCGGGCACGTCGCGCTCCAGCTCGCCACCTCGGGCGTGGGCCGGCTGACGATCCTGGACGACGACCGGGTGGAGCTCAGCAACCTGCACCGCCAGCACCTCTACACCGTGCGCGACCTCGGCGAGCCCAAGACGGCCGCCGCCGCGCGCACCCTCCTCGAGCACTGCCCGGACCTGGAGGTCAGGCAGATCGAGCGGCGCATCGCCGGGCCCGCGGACGTCGTCACCGACGCCGACCTCGTGGTGAACACCGTGGACACGCCGCAGCCGCACATCCGCCGCTGGGTCAACCAGGCCTGCGTCGAGGCGGGCACGCCGTTCGTCACCGGCGGTTTCAACCAGCACGTCGGCCTGCTCGGGCCGCTCGTCGTGCCCGGGAAGACCGGCTGCCTGGCCTGCCAGGAACGCGCGCTCGCCGAGCGCTACGGCGCCACGACGTTGCCGGTCAGCGACAATCCCGGGCGGACGATCCCGTCGTTCGGGCCCCTGTGCGGGATCGTGTCGGGGATGCTCGCCTCGGAGGTGATCCGCCACCTGACCGGGACCGGTGTGCCCGCGATCGAGGGCAGGAGCGTCTGGCTGGACCTGCTCACGCTCACCACCACCGCCCGCGACTTCGACCGGGCGGACGACTGCGAGGTCTGCGCGTGAGGACCGATCTGTCGTTCCTCACCGTCGTCGCCGACGGGCCGGACGACTACGTGATCGGCAACGGCGAGACCTTCGTCAACGTGCCCGGAGTGGCGGCGGCCGTGATCGCGGCGCTCGACGGCAGCAGGACGGCCGATGAGGCCCGCGCCCGGGTGCTGGCCGAGCACGGCGTGGACGTGGACGTGGCCGAGTTCGTCACCGGGCTCGAGGGGGCGGGCCTGCTCAGCCGGCCGAGCCGCCCGCCGAACCTCTGGGACCGGATCCGCCCCCGCCACGTGGCCTGGCTCTTCTCCCGGCCCGCCCACGCCGTGCTGGCCCTGCTGACCGTGGCCGCGGTCGCCGCCGTCGTCGCCAGGCCGGAGCTGCTGCCCGGTCTCTCGTCGCTGGTGTGGTCCGACAGCCTCACGTTCACGGTGGCCTTCGCGGCCGGCTCGTGGATCCTCGTGCTGGCGCACGAGCTCGGCCACGTCGCCGCCGCCAGGTCCCTGAACGTGCGGGCGGAGCTGTCCCTCGGCACCCGGCTGCAGTTCCTGGTCGTGCAGACCAGGATCACCGGCATCTGGGGCGTGCCCAGGAGGGCCCGCTACCGCGCGTACCTGGCGGGCATGCGGGTCGACTGGTTCCTCGTCTGTGCGGGGGCGTGCGTCCTGTACGTCGCCGACCTCGCCGTCGTGCGGCTGGTCATGGTCATCTGCCTGTCGCAGATCGCCTGGCAGTTCCTGTTCTTCATGCGTACCGACGTCTACTACGCCTTCGCCAACGCCAGCGGGAACAAGAACCTGATGGCGGACGCGCAGGCGTACCTGCGTGCCGCACTCGCGGGCACCGCGCGGCAGGCCCGCCGCAGCGTGCGCCTCTACGCGTGGTTCCTGGTGGTGGGGCGGGTGCTCGGACTGGGGTTCTTCGCCCTCTACACGGTGCCGATCACCGTCGCGGTGGTCCGGCGGTCGGTCGCGGAGCTGCCCGGCTGGCAGCCCGTCGCCGCGCTCGTCCTGGTGGCCGCCGGATGGGTGCTCTACCTGACCCTGCTCGGCCGCCGGCTGATCACCTCGGCGCGCACTCGCCGGGGCGACCAAGGCCGCTTTTCCGGGAATTGAAAAGAGCTCACTTCGGTGAGGTTTTCCAGTCGGCCCGGCCCCGGGGCCGTGACTTTTCCGGTACGTGATTCTCGCGCATGCTGATCACGCTGTCTCGGAAAGGGAGGGGTAAATGTCACGGATTTACGCGTTGGCCATGGCGGTGGTCTTATCGATCGCCTTGGCGGCGGGGCCCGCCAGGGCGGACACGGTGGCCTGCGGCGACGTGCTGACCGCCAGTGTCACACTCGGCGCCGACCTCAACTGCGCGGCCGACGGCCTGACCGTCGGCGCCGACGGCGTCACCGTCGATCTGGCGGGCCACACCGTCACCGGTGCCGGTACGGGAGTCGGCATCAGGGTCTCCAACCACACGGGAGTCGTCGTCAAGGGCGGCGCCATCACCGGCTTCACCAGGGGCGTCGACGCCCTCTCCGCCACCGTCGACCTGGTGGACGTCAAGGCCGCCGCCGTGCGGGGGAGCTGGTCGAACCTGCACGTCAGCGGCACCCACGCCACCTGCGTCATCGACGGGCTCTTCGCCAAGGACGGGGACGAGCTGACCGTCGATCGCTGTGTCGTGCACGGCACGGTCAGCGTCTTCTCGATGCACGGCGGCGCGCTGCGGATCAAGGACAGCAAGCTGTCCGGTGGCGCCCTGGACATCTTCCAGTCCGACAACGGCGTCTATTCCGACAACCTCTTCGACGATTTCCCGGTCTCGCTGGGCTTCGAATGCCGGCACAGCCTTTTCCGCTACAACGTGTTCAAGAACGCGGCCACGGCACTGGACGTCGATGCCATGACCACGCCGGCGAATGCCAGCACGGTCGAGCGTAACGTTTTCCAAGGTAATGACATCGGCCTGCGCGCCCGGCAGCGCTTCCGTAACGTCGTGGTGCGCAACAACGTGTTCAACGGCAATCGCACGGTGGGCATGCTGGTGGAGAACTCCCTCGCCATCGCGAGCCCCGACCCGGTGGCCGGCAACCTCTTCACCTTCAACGGGCGCTCCCCGAGCGGGATCACCGACGGCGCGGGCAACGTCGTGCGCGGCGGCTTGCATCTGCGGTCGGTGACCACGCCGCCGGGTCAGATCACGTTGAAGGGCAACCTGGGTCAGGGCAACGTCGGGCCGCTCATCTGGGCGCCGCCCGGCCAGGTCATCGACGGCGGCGGTAACCAGGGCCCGTGCCAGCCCACGCCCAACCCGGACCTCACCTGCTTCTAGGGCTGCGGCTTCTCGGAGACGGCCGCACCCGCACGCCACCATCGGTGGCGGATTCCCGACAAGTCGGGAAGTGGCCACATCTGCCTCATAGACACCGTCCTATCCGGATGACTAGGAATGCGGTATTCGTGCTTACCGATATTCTGGAGGTCGTCCATGGGGCGATGGGGGGCTGCGGCCGTCTCCATGGTCATGGTCGCATCGGTGCTCGCGGCTCCCGGCGCGCACGCGGCGACCGTACAACCCGGGTCGTTCACGAACGCCCCGGCGAGCGATGAGATCACGCTGATCACCGGTGACCAGGTGCAGGTGCGGGCCGTGGACGGCGAGCACCGCGCGGTGACGGTCACCCCGGCGCAGCGGGCGGACGGGTCCGTTCCGACGTTCCAGGTGCTGGAGTCGGAGAGCGGCGTGACCGTCATTCCCGACGACGTCGCGGCCCTGGTCCCCGAGCGGCTCGACACCGCGCTGTTCAACGTGACCGCATTAGCCGAGCAGGGCTTCGGCCTGCAGGCGAGCGGGAGCATCCCGCTCATCCTCACGTACGCGGGCAATGCCACGAAGGCCGCGATCCCCGCCGCGAAGCAGGTCCGGACGCTGGAGAGCATCGGTGGCGCGGCCGTCCAGGTGCCTGCGCGGGACGCGGCGCGGTTCGGGGCGGAGCTGGCCGAACTGGGCTCCGCCCCCGACCTGCGCGCGGCCGGGCCGCTGGCGGGCGTAGCGAAGATCTGGCTCGACCGCAAGGTGAAGCCGGCGCTGGAGCAGAGCGTGCCGCAGATCGGCGCGCCGGAGGCGTGGGCCGCCGGGTACGACGGCACCGGGACGACCGTGGCCGTCCTCGACACCGGCGTGGACGCCACGCACCCCGACCTCGCGGGCAAGGTCGCCGACCAGCGCGACTTCACCGGCCAGAGCGTCACGGGCGACCCCCATGGGCACGGCACCCACGTCGCCAGCACCATCGCGGGCACGGGAGCCGACGGCATCGGCAAGGGCGTCGCTCCCGGCGCGCGGCTGCTCAGCGGCCGCGTGCTCGACGCCGACGGCTACGGCCAGCTGTCCTGGATCATCGACGGCATGGAGTGGGCGGCCGGCGAGAAGCACGCCGAGATCGTCAACATGAGCCTCGGCAGCCGCGAGCCGGGCGGCCCGCTCACCGAGGCCGCGACGCGGCTCAGCAGGCAGTACGGCACGCTGTTCGTGGTGGCGGCCGGCAACGACGGCTGCGACCAGTGCGTGGGCGCCCCGGGCGACGCCCCCGAGGCGCTGACCGTCGGCGCGGTGGACAAGCAGGACCAGCTGGCGCCGTTCTCCAGCCGGGGCCCGATCATCGCCGACCTGGCCGTCAAGCCCGACGTCACCGCCCCCGGCGTGGACATCACCGCCGCCCGGACGGGCGGCGGCAGCCTCACGCTCTCCGGCACCTCGATGGCGACCCCGCACGTGGCGGGCGCTGCGGCGCTGCTGCGGCAGGCCCGCCCGGGGATCGCCGGCAACGAGCTGAAGTCGCTGCTCATGGCCAGCGCCAAGCCGGGCCAGGACATCGACGTGGACGCCCAGGGCGCGGGCCGCGTCGACGTGGCCGCCGCGCTCAAGGAGACGGTCGTGGCCTCCACGGGCTCGGCGGGCTTCGGCAAGCTGACCACCGGCGAGCAGAAGAGCCGCACCGTCGGCTACCACAACCTCGGGCAGGCTCCCGCCGAGCTGAGCCTGTCGACCGGCGACGCGTTCACCGTCGAGCCGTCGAAGCTCACGGTGCCCGCCGGCGGGACGGCCGAGGTGAAGGTCACGGCCAGGGCGGACAAGGCCGGGCTGCTGCGCGAGGAACTGACGGCTGCCGTCACCGGTGGCGCCACCGTCCGCACGCTGCTGACGGGCAGCGTCGACGACAAGCGGGTCGAGCTACGCATACGCGGCATCGCCAGGGACGGCCGCACCGCCCGCGGCGGCTTCACCGTGCTCAACCTCGACGAAGGCACCCTGGTCGGCCGCCTGCTCCCCGGCGACCCGGCCCAGCCCTGCAGCGACCAGAAGTACGGCAGCGGCACCTGCCTGCTCGTCAAGCCCGGCACCTACTCCGTGCTCGGCCACATCTTCACCATGCCCGCCACGCAGGACAGCACCACCTCCGGCAAGCCGCTCAACGAGAGCCTGGTCGGCGACCCGGAAATGGAGATCACCGGGAACACCGAGGTCGTGCTGGACGCCCGCAAGGCCGTGGAGGTCAAGGTCGAGACGCCCGACCACACGACCAAGCGGAACACCGGGGCCGCCGCCGCCCTCATGTGGTACCGCTCGAGCAAGACGGACACCGCGCTGCGCGGCGGCACCACGATCTCGCCCGGCGGGCAGATCGAGGAGCGGCTGTTCGTCCAGCCGACCAGGAAGGTCACCAAGGGGACCTTCACCGTCGCCACCCGCTGGCGGCTGACCGCCCCCGAGATCACCCTGTCCACGCCCGGCCTGGAGCTCGACCCGCAGTACGTCGACCCCATCCAGTTCAGCGACTTCGCCACCGAGTACCCGCGCCTGGACGGCACCCGGCTCCTCATGGCCGTGGACGCGGGCCGGGGCAGCGCCGAGGAGATCAAGGCCCGGGACCTGCGCGGCAAGCTCGCCGTCATCCGGCGCACCGAGGGCGTGCCCGTCTCCACGCAGTCGAACGCGGCGGCGGCGGCCGGGGCCAGGATGGTCGCCGTCTACAGCGACCAGCCGGGCGCCGACGTCACCACCGGCGGCAACCGGGTCAAGCTGGCCGTCCCGACCGTGCGGCTGACGCACGAGGAAGGGCTGAAGCTGGTGCAGCGGCTGCGCCACCTGCCGGTGCCGGTCCTGGCCGAGGGCATCGTCGCCAGCCCGTACGTCTACGACCTGTACCTGCGCGAGAAGGGCCGGGTCCGCGACTCGCTCACGTACACGGTGCGGTCGAAGTCGCTGGCCAGGATCGAGACCGGCTACCACAGCCAGCTGTCCGATGGCGTGACGGTGAACGAGTCCAGGTTCGTCTTCGAGCCGTGGGACACCTCGTCCATCTCCACGAACCACCCCATGGCCAAGACGCCGCGCACCCGTACCGACTACGTCACCCCGGACCCCGAGCTGCGCTGGAGCTCGTCGGCGGGCACCCCCGAGCGCTCCTACAACAACATGTGGCCGCACCCGGACACGGCGCGCATCTCGATGTCGTCGCCGGAGTTCCGCCCGTACGAGGTGGGGGAGCGGGTCAGCCGGACGCTGTTCAAGCAGCCCCTGCTGCCGGGGATCAACCCGCGCAACCCGCTGCGCAGGGACGGCGACCGGCTGCGCGTCTCGATGCAGGGATTCGTGGACGCCGACCGCAACTACGGCGACGCCTACACCAGCCAGTTCGAGCACGGCCTGAAGACCGACTTCCGGCTCTACCAGGGCGACACGCTGCTCTGGCAGACGAACTACCTGCCCTCGGGCTCGGGGACGCTCTCGCCGGAGAAGGCCACGTACCGGATCGAGTACGCCGTCGCGAACGAGGCCGACTGGGTGAAGCTGTCGACCCGGACGAAGGCGGTGTGGACGTTCGGCTCGGAGCGGGCCACGGCCACGACGGTGGTGCCGCTGCTGCTGGCCTCGTTCGACGCGCCCGTGGACCTGCGGAACCAGGCCGGCTCCCGCAGGCTCGGACTCTCCCTCTACCAGCAGGAGGGCGCGGCGCAGAGCGCGGTCAAGGACGTCTCGCTGGAGGTGTCGTACGACGACGGCGCCACCTGGACGAAGGCCCGCCTGCGCGCGAAGGGCGAGCGGTCCTACGAGACCACGCTCGGCCGCTCGCCGTCCGGGTTCGTCTCGCTGCGGCTGAACGCCTCCGACGTCAACGGCAGCACCCTGTCGCAGGAGGTGATCCGCGCCTACGCGCTGCGCTGAGCACCGTGGACGCCCGGCGGGCTGCCGGCACATTCCCTGGGCACCGTCACCTCCGAGAGCGTCCGGATTCACCTGGTGCCGGGGATCGCCGCGAGCAGCTCGCGGGTGTAGTCCGCCGCGGGGCGGTCGAAGATCTCCGCGGCGGTGCCGCTCTCCACGATCTGGCCGTCGCGCATGACGTGCACCTCGTGCGAGATCATCCGCACCACGGCCAGGTCGTGGCTGATGAACAGGTAGCTGAGTCCCAGCTCCCGCTGCAGCTCGGCGAGGAGCTCCAGGATCTGCGCCTGCACCAGCACGTCCAGCGCGGAGACGGCCTCGTCCAGCACCACCAGGTCGGGTGAGAGGGCCAGCGCCCTGGCGATGGCCACCCGCTGGCGCTGGCCGCCGGAGAGCTCGTGCGGCAGCCGCTCGGCCATGGACGCGGGCAGCGCCACCTTCTCCAGCAGCTCGGCCGCGGCCTTCTTGCGCTCGGCCGCGCCGCCGACGCGGTGCACGCGCAGCGGCTCGGCGATCGACTTCCCGACCGGGTAGCGCGGGTCGAGCGAGGCGTACGGGTTCTGGAAGACGGGCTGCACCCGCCTGCGGAACGCGAACAGCTCCCGCCTGCCGAGCCCCGCCAGGTCCGTGCCGTCGAAGCGGATGCTGCCGGAGGTGGCCTCGTCGAGGCCGAGCAGCAGGTTCGCGGTGGTCGACTTGCCCGAGCCCGACTCGCCCACGATCGACACGGTACGGCCCCGCGGGATGCGGAACGAGACCGCGTCCACGGCGGTCAGCTCCTCGCCGGTGCCCCTGATCGGGAAGACCTTGCGCAGACCCTCCACGACCACCAGGTCCTCGGCCTCGCGCGGAGGTTCGGCGACCCGCACCGACGACAGGCTCGGCACCGCCTTGAGCAGCCGCCTGGTGTAGTCGTGCTCCGGCTCGGCCAGGATCTCGGCCGCCTGGCCGGTCTCCACGATCCGGCCGTCGTGCATGACGGCCACCACGTCGGCCCGTTCCGCCGCCAGCGCCAGATCGTGCGTGATCAGCAGCACGGCCGTGCCCATCTCGGCGGTGAGCTGCTCCAGCTGGTCGAGGATGCGCCGCTGCACGGTCACGTCCAGTGCGGAGGTGGGCTCGTCGGCGATGAGCAGCTTCGGCCGGCAGGCCAGCCCCATCGCGATCAGCGCGCGCTGCCGCATGCCGCCGGAGAACTCGTGCGGGTACTGCCCGATCCGCCGCGCCGGGTCGGGAATGCCGACGAGGTCAAGCAGCTCGAGCACGCGTTCCCCGGCCGCCTTGCCGGTGGCCACGCCGTGCACCTCGAGCGCCTCGGCGATCTGGTCGCCGATGCGCATGAGCGGGTTGAGGTTCGACATGGGGTCCTGCGGGACCAGGCCGATGCCGGCGCCGCGGATCGCGGTCATCTCGCGCTCGCTCGCCCTGGCCAGGTCGCGGCCGTCGAAGAGCACCTGGCCGCCGGTGATGCGGCCGTTGTCGGGCAGCAGCCGGTTGACCGCCGCCGCCGTGGTGCTCTTGCCGGAGCCGGACTCGCCGACCACCGCGACGGTCTGGCCGGGCAGGATCTCCATCGAGACGCCCTTGACGACCGTGACGTCCTGCTTGCGGGTGCGGAAGGCGACCGAGAGGTCACGGATCTCCAGGAGGGGCGTCATGCTGTCCTCGATCGTTGCGTGGTGGCCTGAAGGAGGTCGCCCCAGAGGGCGTCGGTGGGGGTGGGCTCGCCCTGGACGAGCAGGCGGTTGCTCGCCAGGGCCAGGACGATGTCGCGGCCGGGCACGAAGCCGACCGCGCAGCCCACGTAGCCGGGGTGGCCGAGCACGGTCACGGTCTCGTCCCACAGGCTCAGCTCGTACGTACGGAACCCCAGGGCCTGCCCGGCGTCCGGCCCAGGGGTGAAGAACTCCCGGGCCACCTCGGGCCGCCACAGCCGGTCGTGCTCCTCGTACCGGGACATCGCCAGGCCGTACGCGAGCAGGTCCGGCACGGTCGAGAAGAGCCCGGCGTGCCCGGAGACCCCGCCGAAGGCGTGATGGGCGTTGCCGTCGGCGACCTCGCCGAGCACGGGCTCGCGCCGCCAGCCCGCGAAGTCGGAGCTGCGGTACGGGACGGGGTACGGCCGGCCGGTGTCGAGCATGGCCATCTCGACCCGGTCGTCCAGGGCGCTCATGGCCACCTCCGGGCCCGCGGGGCGGGCGTACGTGGTGGAGGTGAGGCCGAGCGGCCCGGTGACCAGCTCGGCCACGGCCTGGTCCAGGCTCAGCCCGGTGACGGCCGCGACGATCCGGCCGAGCATGACGAAGCCCAGGTCGGAGTAGTGGCGTGCGCGCCCCGGCCGGTAGCGCGGCGGTGGCGGGTCCTGCTGGATGTAGAGCGGCCACCACTCCCACAGCCCGCCCCGGTGCAGGAGCAGGTCCCGCACCGTGATCGCCTCGTACGAGCGTGACACGTACGTGTTCAGCGGCGCGTCCAGGTCCACGAGCCGGTCGGACACCAGCCGGATGAGCGCCGTCGTGGTGGCGACGACCTTCGTGACCGAGGCCAGGTCGTGACAGGTCTCCATGGTCATCGGCGCCTCGCCGACGCGCTCGCCGCCCTCCCAGCGCACGGTCCGGTGGCCGGTGCACTCGGTCAGGTCGAACCACGGCGTCCGCGCGGCCATGACCACCCCGGCGGGCGCGTCCGCCTCGGGGCCACCGGCGGGCGGGTTCGTCTCGGGACCACCAGCGGGTGCGTTCATCGCGTCAGCACCAGCGAGCGCGGCGGCTCGGCCACCGGCGAGGGCAGCGCGAGCGGGCCCGCGCCCGGTGTCAGCGTGCCGAGGACGCGGGCGGCCCGGGCGCCCGTCCCTCCCGGCACGGTGCCCGGCAGGCCGTGCGCGGTCAGCCAGCCGATCAGCGCGAACGCGATGGCCTCCTTGTCGTCGGAGGGAGCGCCGTAGTCGTCGGAGGGCGCCACGTCCACGCCGGGCAGCGCCGCCCGCAGCCCGTCCATGACGACGGGGTTGCGGCAGCCGCCGCCCGAGACGACCAGCGCGCCCACCCCGGCGGCCCGCACGTCGCCGGCGACCGTACGCACGGTCAGCTCGGTGAGGGTGGCGACCAGGTCGGCGTCGGAAATCTCGCGCCCCGCTCTGGACAGGGCCGCCTCCACGTACCCGAGGTGGAACAGCTCCTTGCCGGTGCTCTTCGGCGCGGCCAGCCCGTAGTACGGCTCGTCCAGCAGCACCTCCAGCAGCCGGGCGTCCACCCGCCCCGAGGCCGCGATCCGGCCGCCCGCGTCGAAGCCGCGCTCGTTCAGTCCCCGGCTCGTCACCACCGCGTCGATCAGGGCGTTCGCGGGCCCGATGTCGTAGGCGTACAGCTCGCCGCCGCGCACCACGGTCATGTTCGCGATGCCGCCCAGGTTGAGCGCCGCCGCGCCGCCCTGGTGCGCGCCGAGCAGCAGCCCGTCCAGCACCGACACCAGCGGCGCCCCGTGCCCGCCGGCCGTGATGTCCCTGATGCGCACATCCGACAGCACGGGGACGCCGGTCCGCTCGGCGATCCACGCGGGCTGCCCGATCTGCAGCGTGCCGAGCGCGTGCGTGCCCTCCACCCAGTGGTAGACGGTCTGCCCGTGCGAGACGATCAGGTCGACCGGCCCGCCCAGCGCGACGGCCGAGGCCGCGGCGTCGGCGAAGCTCTGCCCGATGAGCGTGTCGAGCACGCACACCTCGGCCAGCGTCGTCCGCGCGGGCGGCAGCGCCGCGATCAGCCGCGCCCGCAGCTCCGCCGGGTACGGCGTGCTCGCCGTGTGGCCGACGCGGCCTTCGAGCAGGCCGCCGACGAGACGGAAGTCCACCACGGCCACGTCGATCCCGTCGTGCGACGTGCCGGAGATCATGCCCAGAACCCTCATGCCAGCTCCCCGAAAGCCGTCCTCCGTAGCCTGCTGCCCGTCCGCGCCGTAGCCACCACCGTTGGATTCACCGCTTGCCTCGGTTCCGTGGGTCGAGAGTGTCACGCAGGCCGTCGCCGAGCAGGTTCAGGCCCACGACCAGCAGGACGACGACCGCGCCCGGCGCGATCAGCGTCCACGGGGCCACGAAGACCAGGCTGCGCGCCTCGAAGATCATCGAGCCGAGCGACGGCGCGGGCGGCGGCGTGCCCAGGCCGAGGAAGCTCAGCGACGCCTCGGTCAGCACCGCCCAGGACAGCGACAGCGCGACCTGGATGACGACGATCGAGGTGATGTTCGGCAGGACGTGCCGGAGCATGATCTGCCAGCGGCTCATGCCGGTCGAGACGGCCGCCCTGACGTACTCGATCTCCCTGAGCGACAGCACCGGGCCCCGGGTGACGCGGATGAAGATGGGCACGTACACGATGGCGATGGCCACGGCGATCGTGAACCAGTTGCGGTCCAGCACCGACGCCAGCGACAGCGCCAGCAGCAGCGGCGGGAACGCGAAGAGCACGTTCGTCACCCCGCCGATCGCCCCGTCGGCGAAGCCGCGGTAGAAGCCGGACACGAGCCCGCCCAGCGTGCCCACCGCGGTCGCGAACGCCACCGCGACGACCGCGATGAGCGCCGAGTTGCCCACCCCGGCCGCCACCCGCGAGAAGACGTCCCGGCCGAACTGGTCGGTGCCGAACAGGTGCGCGCCCGAGGGCGCCGTGAACCGCGACGGCGGGTGCTGCGCGATCGGGTCGTACGGCAGCAGCCCGGCGTACGACAGCGCCGCCACGACGGCCAGCAGCACGAGGATCGCCGCTCCCGCCAGCAGGGCGGGACTCCGCCTCACGACGCCCTCACCCGCGGGTCGATGATCCGGTAGAGGGCGTCCGTCAGCAGGTTCACCAGCACGAACGCCAGCGCGATCACCAGCACCGTGCTCTGCACCACCGCGTACTCCTTCTGCTGGATGCCCAGCAGCACCTGCCTGCCGATGCCCGGCACGGAGAAGATCTGCTCCACCACGACCGCGCCGCCCAGCAGGTAGCCGAACTGCAGGCCCGTCATGGTCACGATCGGCACGAGCGCGTTGCCGAGCACGTGCTTGACCTGCAGCCGCCGCTCCGGCACGCCCTTGGCGCGGGCGGTGCGGACGAAGTCGTTCGAGCGGACCTCCAGCACCGCCGTGCGGGTGGTGCGCAGGATCGGCGCCGCGATGCCGAAGCCCAGCACCAGCGCGGGCAGGAGCATCTGCTCCAGGTTGAGCAGCGGGTCCTCGAAGAGCGTGGCGAAGCCCTGCCCGTTGGGGTTGAAACCGAGCGACGCCGCGAAGATCGACAGCAGCGTGGTGGCCAGCAGGAACGCCGGCACCGACAGCCCCGCCAGGCTCACGAGCTGGCCGAGCGCGTCCCTCGGCGAGTTCGTCCTGGAGGCCGCCAGCATGCCGAGCGGCACCCCGATCAGCAGCGCCAGCAGGATCGAGAGCACCGCCAGCTCGACCGTCACCGGCAGCGAGTGCAGGGTCAGGTCGAGCACCCTCTGCTGCTGGCGGGCCGAGTAGCCGAGGTTGCCCGTGAACATGTTGCCCAGCCACGAGAAGAACTGCGTGAACAGCGGCTGGTCGAGCCCGTAGTACTGCTCCAGGGCCTGCCGCTGGGCGGGGGTGAGCGCCGCGGCCTCGGTGCCGAGCCCCGCCGTGATCTGGCTGCCGGGGATCGCCCGGAGCATGACGAACACGAGCACGGCCACCCCGAACAGGGTCCCCACCGTGCTGATGACGCGGTTGCGCATGCGTCTCATCAGCCGGCGGAGGTGGTCCGCAGGAACTGCAGCGAGCCGCTGGCCATCGGCACGAACCCCTGCACGCCGGCCGTCGTGGCGGTGTAGGTGTAGCCGGAGAACAGCCAGATCCAGGGGGCGTTCTCCTCCAGCTCGGCCGAGACCTGATCGTAGATCGCCTTGCGCGCGGCCTGGTCGGTCGTCGCCTTGCCCTCGGCGAAGAGCTTGTCCAGCTCGGGCGAGCTGTAGCCGGCGACCTTGTTCAGGTTGCCCTTGCTGGTGAAGTAGCGGCCGTAGGAGCCGTCGGGGTCGGGACGCCCGCCGTTGAGCGCGACGGCGGCGTCGAAGTCGGCGGCCACCCAGCGGTCCACGAACGCGCCCGACTCCAGCACCTCCAGGTCCAGATTGATCTTGGCCTCGGCGAGCTGGGCCTTGAGGTTCTGGGCCTCGTTGACCGAGGTCGCGTACTCGCCCTGCGAGACGATCGTCTTGACGGTCACCCCGCCGGACTTGCCCGCCTTGCCCAGATACTCGGCCGCCTTGGCCAGGTCACGGGCCGGGCAGGGGCGCTTGCTCGGGTCCGACTTGAACAGCGGCGCGGTGATCGGCCCGGTGACCTCGCCCTCGCCCAGCGCGGCGGTGTCGAGCACCTGCTTGCGGTCGATCGCGCACTGGATCGCCAGCCGCACGTTGACGTCCTTGAGGTCGCCGTGCTGCGCGTTGAGCTGCAGCACGTGGTAGTTGAGCTGCGGCGTCTTGGTCACGGTGATCGTGCCGCCGCCCTGCGCGGTCTGCGCGACGAGCGGGTCGTTGAAGACCGCCAGCTGCACGTTGCCCGACTGCATGGCCGACACGATGGACGACTCGTCGGGGATGACCCGGAACTCGACCGCCGGCGCCTTGGACTTCTCGCCCCAGTACGCGTCGTTCCTGGCCAGCGTGATCGACTGGCTCGCCACGCGGTTCTTGAGCTTGAACGGGCCCGTGCCGTTCGGGGTCGTGTTGAGCTTCTCCTCGGTGTCGTCGGAGGAGAGCATCGCCATGTTGACCGTGGCCAGGTTGGCGGGCAGCGCGGCGTCGGGGCCGGTCAGCTCCAGCACCACGGTGCCCGGGTCGGGCGCCTCGACCGACTTCACCGACGACAGCGACGCCCGGGCCACGGCCGCCGTCTTCTCGTCCATGATCTTGTCCAGGGAGGACTTGACGTCCTTGGAGTCGAAGGCGCTGCCGTCGGCGAACGTGACGCCCTGCCGGAGCTTGAGGGTGAGCTTCTTGCCGTCGTCCGAGGTCTGCCACGACTCGGCCAGGCCGGGCACCACGTTCAGGTCCTTGTCGAACTCGGTGAGCGTCCCGTACAGGTTCTGCAGCACGTTCACGGCCTGGAACTGGGTGGCCTTCCAGGGGAAGAGCGTGTCCGGGTCGGAGGTCACGCCGACCACGAGGGGCTTGCCGGAGGCGGCGCCGCCGGCGCTCGGGGCCGGCCCGGAGGATGAGGAGCAACTGGTGAGAGCGATGGACAGCACGGCGGCGACGCCGGCTGCGGAGAGGGCGCCACGGGGCATGTGGTCTCCTCGGGGGTGTGGGTCATAAAATTACGCAGACCTTACCACCGAGGTACTTTCTTTTCCTTTGCGGGGATGGGCGGGGATGGCCGAGGACGACGGCACCATACTGATCCGCATCCGGGCCGCCATGCCCGCGCTGCGGCCGTCGGAGCGGCGGATCGCGGAGGAGTTCGTCGGCGATCCCGCCGGGGCGGCCAACCTGTCCATCGCCGAGCTGGCCGCCCGCTGCGCGACCTCCACGACCTCGGTGGTGCGCTTCTACCGGCGCATGGGGTACGCCCACTACAGGGACCTCAGGATCGACCTGGCCAGGGCGGTGGCGCGCGAGGAGCTGACCACGTCGAGCCTGCCGGAGGCGTCCGGCGACATCGACCGCGACGACAGCCTGGAGGGCATCGTCTCGAAGGTGGCGACGAACGAGACGCTCTCCATCGCCGACACGGCCCGCGCCCTGGACATGGAGGCGCTCGCCGCCGCCGTGTCGCTGCTGCTGGGCGCCCGCAGGATCGACAGCTTCGGCGTGGGCGCGAGCTCTCTCGTGGGGCTCGACCTGCAGCAGAAGCTCTCGCGCATCGGGCGTACCGCGATCAACTGGCACGACTCCCACTCGGCCTGGACGTCGGCGGCCACGCTCGACTCCACTTGCGTGGCCGTGGCCGTCTCGCACACGGGCGCCACCGTGGACACCGTCGAGTTCCTGTCGATCGCCCATAAGTCGGGTGCCGCCACCGTGGCGATCACGAACTTCCGCGACTCGCCGCTGGCCCGCGCGGCCGACGTGGTGCTCACGACGGCCGCCAGGGAGACGAAGTTCCGCTCGGGCGCGCTGGGCAGCCGCATCGCGCAGCTCATGGTGGTCGACTGCCTGTTCACGGGGGTCGCGCAGGCGTCCTATGACGAGTCGATGGCGGCGCTGCGCAACACGTACGCGGTCGTGCACGAGCGCGTCGTCCACAAACGCGGGTAGAGGTTCACAGGCGGGATTCACCTGGGGTTCACGGGCCATCTCTACCTTGTGAGCCCATGAGCTGGAGGTATCGGGCCAACACGACGCTGGAGGGCCTGACGGGATACACGTTGACGCGGCGGCCGAGAAAGCAGCCGCCGAAGCCGCCGCCACCGCCGCCGCTGGTGCTCCAGCGGCTGCCCGGCGACGAGGTGCGGCCGCCCGTGGATCCCGCGCACGACCGGCTGCTGCGCGAGCCGGTCTTCCTGCTGTCGTCCGTACGGTCGGGCTCCACGCTGCTGCGGGTCATGCTCAACAGCCACTCCCGGGTGCACTCGCCCATCGAGACGCACTTCAGGCGGGTCACCGTCGGGCTCGGCACCGAACCCGTACGGCAGGCCATGGAGGTGCTCGGCCACACCCACAGCGACATCGAGCACATCGTGTGGGACCGGCTGCTCCACCGCGAGCTGGCCCGCAGCGGCAAGCCGATCCTGGCCGAGAAGACGCCGAGCAACGTGTTCGCCTGGCGGCGCATCTCCGCCTGCTGGCCGGACGCGCGCTTCGTCTTCCTGCTGCGCCACCCCATGTCCATCGTGCAGTCCTGGCACGAGGCCGACCCGGACCGGCGGCCCATGGAGGAGGCCGTGCCGCGCACGCTGAGCTACATGACCTACCTGGAGGAGGCCCGCACCCACCTCGACGGGCTGACCGTGCGCTACGAGGAGCTGGTCGCCGAGCCCGAGCGCGAGCTGCGGCGGCTCTGCCTCTTCCTGGGCCTGGAGTTCGAGCCGGCCATGCTGAACTACGGCCAGAAGGAGCACGGCGCCTTCGTCAAGGGCATCGGTGACTGGCGCGACAAGATCCGCGCCGGCACGGTCGTCCAGGGCCGCCCCCTTCCGACGGCGGACGAGGTGCCCGCCGAACTGCGCGAGATGTGCGGCCTGTGGGGCTACTGACAGTTCGCCGGTGGTTTGCCCGCCGTTCGCCGAAGCCTCCGATAGGTTGCCGTTCGTGATCGACGGGCCCTCGCGCCGTACCATGCTCGCCGGAACCCTCGCCGGCCTCGCCCTGCCCGCACCCGCTGATGCCGCCACGGGCTTGCCGGGCCGCCCCAACATCGTCGTGATCCTGGCCGACGACCTCGGCTGGGGCGAGATCGGCAGCCAGGGGCAGCGCCTGATCAGCACGCCGAACCTGGACCGGCTGGCGGCCGAGGGCGTGCGCTTCGAGACGGCGTACTCGGGGGCGCCGCTCTGCGCCCCGTCGCGCTGCGCCCTGCTCACCGGGCTGCACGCCGGCCACGGCACCGTACGTGAGAACCCGGAGGGCGGGCCGCAGCACTCGCTCACCGGCGCCGACCTCACCTTCGCCGAGCTGCTGCGGCTGTCCGGCTACCGCACGGCCTGCATCGGCAAGTGGGGCTTCGGCCCCGACCGGCCGGGTCAGGCGTCCCATCCGAACGAGCGCGGCTTCGACGAGTTCTTCGGCTACATCGGCCACGCCCACGCCCACCAGTACTTCCCCGGGTACCTGTGGCACAACGGCGCCAAGGTGTGGCTCGGCGGCCGGTCGTACGCGCCGGACCTGTTCCGGCGGCGGGCGATCGACTTCATCCGGCAGGCCGGCGACGACCCGTTCCTGCTCTACTTCCCGACCAACCTGCCTCACTCGCCGAGCGTCGTGCCCGGCGACGCGGGGCCGTACGAGGGGCGGCCGTGGAGCGGCCCGAACCGGCGGCACGCGGCGCAGGTGACCCGGCTCGACGCCGACGTGGCCGCGCTGGTGCGCGCGCTGCGCGAGGCGGGCGTCGCCGAGCGCACGCTCGTGCTGTTCACCAGCGACAACGGCCCCCACCACGAGAAGGGCGTGACGCCGGAGCTGTTCGACTCCAACGGGCCCTTCCGGGGCGTCAAGCGCAACCTGTACGAGGGCGGCATCCGCGTGCCGCTGATCGCCTGGTCGCCGCGGTTACGCCCGCGCGTGGTCGAACAGCCGGTGGCGTCGTGGGACGTGCTGCCGACGCTGGCCGACCTGGCCGGGGTGCCGGTGCCCGCCCACCTCGACGGCCGCTCCTTCCGCGGCCTGCTCACCGGCGACGGCGCGCCCGAGCACGACCACCTCGTGTGGAACCGGCCACGCAAGATCCAGGCGATCCGCCGGGGCCGGTGGAAACTGCTCCGCTTCGCCCCGCACATCGCGGGCGCCGGGCCGGGGGGCCGGATCGAGCTGTACGACCTGGCCACCGACCCGGGGGAGCACCGCGACCTGGCCGCCACCAGGGCCGCGCTGGCAGGCGAGCTGACGGCCCTGCTCGACGGCTCCATCGGCCCCGACCCGCGCGTCCCGTACGGGCTGGAGACCGAGCTCGCCGGCGGCCGGGTCCTGGTCACCCTGCACAACGGCTCGTCGGTGCCGTGGCGCAACGTCCGGCTGAGCCTGAACGGCGCCCGGGCCCGCACCGTGCCGGTGGTGGCCCCGGGAACGTCGATCACCGTGGGCTTCCCGCTCCCGGGCGCCGACCGGCTCACGGCCCGCGCCCGCTTCACGGCCGACGGCCGCCCGCATGACTTCCGCGTCAGGGCAGGCGGCCCACATGGGCGAGTGCCTGCTTCACCAGCACGCCATGCCCGCCCGACATCTCCTGCTGCACCGACGGCGACACGGCGTCCTCAGGCGTGAACCACTCCAGGTCAAGGGCGTCCTGCCGGGGCCGGCAGTCGCCCGCGACCGGCACGATGTAGGCCAGCGAGACCGCGTGCTGGCGCGGGTCGTGGTACGGGGTGACCCCCGGAGTGGGGAAGTACTCGGCCACGGTGAACGGCTGCGGCGAGGCGGGAATGCGCGGAAGCGCCACGGGCCCGAGATCCTTCTCAAGATGGCGCATGAGCGCGTCACGGATGCGCTCGTGGTGGAGCACCCGCCCCGAGACCAGCGCCCGGCTGACCGTGCCGTCCGACAAGATGCGCAGCAGCAGGCCGACGCGGGTGACCACGCCGGTGTCGTCGACCCGCACCGGCACGGCGTCGACGTAGAGGATCGGCAGCTGGCCCCGCACCGATTCGAGTTCTTCCGGCGAGAGCCATCCAGGCGTGGTTTCGGTCTTTTCGGTCATGCGCCGATCGTACGTCCCCGGGGCCCACGCCCCGGAACCGTCCCGCGCGCGAGCTGTGGCAGGGCGCGTTCCATCGAATGATCAGTGCGCGAAGGCCTGGGCGACGGCGAGACTGTCTTCATAGACGTGGTGCCGTGTGACGAGGCCGTTCTCGACGCTGAGGTGCAAGGCGAACCGGGCGCGATAAGCGCGCCCGGTGGACCGGGCGGTCTGCCGAATCTCACCCAGCACGACCGCCTCATCACCGTCGATCAGAATGCGCTCGACCTGAGTGTCCACCTGCTCAGGGACGTGATGCTCGGCGATCTCCCGGTAGTGGGCAGCGGCATCGGCACGGCTGGACCGGTGCCGGATCCACGGTGTGGCGGCGCGGCCGTGCTCAGCCTCGGGCCAGTCCAGCTTCCAGTCGCTGTGCTCGGCGTACATCTCAGCGATCTGTTCCGGGTCGCCTTCACCGATCCGGCGCAGCAACTCCTCCACCACAGCACGCGTGCTCATGGACGTGGCGACTACCGACATGACCGGCCTCCTCAGACCCACAACCGGATTGGACGGACCCACCTTGCCAGCGCCTCCTGTGCCGCGGCGATTACCTCTTACGTAATGGAGGGTGCCTGCGGACACCCCTCTGGGATCCCGCCCCCGAGCTGTGATCTTCAACTCCCGGATCAGTAGCTGTTGTCTCCGTTATGGTTGCCTGGTTGATCAAGTCGATGCGGGAGGGTCCATGGAGGTCTGGACCGATGGCACGCTGGTGGTCCATGCGTGCGAGAAGACGAGCGCCGTGCGCGTCCTGCGCGATTTCGCGGTGTTCGGCGAGGCGAGGGCCGAACACGACCTTGGATGGAAGACCCCGCTGGCGGTCGACGTGGAAGCCGACCGGATCTGGGCCGGGAACCGGCTCCAGGAGTTCCGGCTCAGCGACGTCTCCCCGGTCGCGACCCACGAGGACCGGGTCTGGCGGCTGGCCGGGCTCGGCGGGGGGCGCCTGGCGGCGATCCTTCCTCCCGTCGACGGGGTCTGCCGGCTTGCTGTCGGGAAGCCGGGCGACTGGGAGCACGAAGTGGTCCTGGATGACCTCGGCGAGGCGGCGCCCGGTCTCGCGATGACCGACGAGCGACCGGTCTCCCATGCCGTCGGTGGCGACCCGACACTGACCGCCACCGGACACGGGCTGGTGGTGGCAGACGGGCAACGAGGCGTCGTGGCGCATTTCAGTCCGGATCTGGAACTGCTGGGGCTCTGGCACGCCGGCGGTGTCGACGAAACCGAACTGACGGGCTACGCCGCAGCTCGCGGAGTTCTCGTCACCGCCCGTTGGGCGGGCCGTGACTCCCGCGTAGGGTGGCTCACCTCCGAAGGACCCCGTCACCTGCGTGATAGCTACGGCGCATACGCCATGCCGGCCGGGGACGATCAGCTGTGGCTCGTGGGCAACCTCGAGGTGGCGCTGTTGGAGCACACAGGCGAGCCCATCGCCACGGCGCGGTCGCCGCACCACCTGATCAAGGCCGCACACGCCTCGGACCAGTGGTGCGTCATGGGCAC
The DNA here is from genome assembly GCF_040654115.1 of Nonomuraea sp. NPDC050786. Taxonomy (NCBI): domain Bacteria; kingdom Bacillati; phylum Actinomycetota; class Actinomycetes; order Streptosporangiales; family Streptosporangiaceae; genus Nonomuraea; species Nonomuraea sp. NPDC050786. The sequence continues at coordinate 27,204 of NZ_JBFAHJ010000050.1, read as the reverse complement.
CACCGCCGCTGTCGGCATCGCCGCAGCCGATGAGGGGGTCTTGGTGCGTACGGTCGGAGTCGGCGGGATCGTGGGCGTCATCGCGATCTTTGACCGAAGGGTCGACTTGTCGGATGTGGAAATATGGCGCTACAGCATGTCGCACGGCTATTCCACCCACAAGGGCGACGACAACCGCCAGCACGTGATCGTAGGAGAGGTGCGGCCGGGTGGGGAGCGCGACCTGGAGCAGGTACTGCGAGCAGCGGGTGCGATCAGCGTCGAGATCCTGGAGCCGGTTCGGGACCGGCCGTGCTGCTCTTAGCGGATGGGCATCGTAGCCTTCCCTCTGGGCGCCCAGCGGCTGGGACGGACCAGCCGGCGCCCATGCCCTACGGAGATCGGCGCGGCCATGCCGCAGAGGGGAGCCGCCGTACGCCGGCTCCCCTCGATGTGGCCCGGTGATGCTCGGCCGAAGCCGCAGCTGGACGCCACGGTAGCCGACTTTCGCCCACCTTTCCCGACCAACCAGGCGTACCTCCCACATCATCGACCCGCGCATGAGATATGCCCCTGCGTATCAGGTGACATGCTCTGATCGTGGACGATGCCACGGCCTTCCAGATAGCTCTGGTCACGGGCTCCGCCCAGCTGGCGGACATCACCGCGGGACTGCTTGACCGGTTGCCGGCATGGTTCGGCATTCCAGAGGCCAACGCCGAGTACGTGAAGTCGGCGACCCGGCTCCCCGGTCTCGTCGCCCGCACCGGACCCGAGCCCATAGGCGTCCTGCTGTACCGGCGGCACTTCCTCGAGGCGGCCGAGATCCACCTGATGGCGGTCGCCCCGTCCTGGCATCGGCGAGGCGTCGGCAGGGCGCTCGTCGACGCGCTCGTCTCCGACGTCACGGCGGATGGCTGCCAGGCCCTCCAGGTGAAGACTCTGGGAGCGACGCACCCGAATCCCGGCTACGCCAAGACCAGGGCCTTCTACCGGTCTGTTGGCTTTCTCCCGCTGGAGGAGACGGACGAACTGTGGCCGGGCAACCCTTGCCTGATCATGGTGAGGTGGCTGCCACGCTCAGACTGAGACCTCAGCGGTGGGGCGGCGGAGATGCCAGATGATCAGGGCGGGGGCGTCGTGGTAGGCGGCCGCGGCCGCCTCGGGGCACCATTGCCGGGCGAGCGGGCCGCCGGGCACCTCGCCCCACCGGGGTTCGAGGCAGGCCACGATCTCCAACCCCGCTGCGTGGATCGCGGCGATGTAGTCGCCGGCCAGGAAGCGGCCGGCCGGCATCGCCCGGAGGCCGCCGTCCGGCCCGCCCACCATGGCCACGCCGCCCAGATAGAGCGAGAGCACACGAATGTCCGCCGACGACCTCGTGCCCGAGTCCGGCCCGGCGCTCAGCGCCAGGTCCCGTCGGCGGTCAGCCTGCGGATCTCGGCGATCCGCCGCGCCACCGGATCAACCGCCGGGCAGATTCGGCGCCGGGCTCGTCCGCGTCTAGTTGCGGACATGACTTCCGACGATCTCATTCCGTCCGCCGGCGAGTCGCCGCTGGTATCGCGGCCGGTGACCCAGGCCGTCATCCTCGCCGGTGGGCACGGATCACGCCTGCGCCCCTACACCGACACCCGGCCCAAGCCGATGGTCGAGATCCCGGGCACCGGTCTTCCCATCATCGGCCACCAGCTGGAATGGCTGGCGGCGGAGGGAGTCACCGACGCCGTCATCTCCTGCGGCTACCTCTCCGAGGTGGTGCTCGACTGGCTGAGCACGGCGCACCTGCCGCTCAAGGTGGTCCCGGTGGTCGAGGCCGAAGCGCTCGGACGCGGTGGCGGGCTGAAGTTCGCCGCCGCCTCACTGCCCCGCCCGAGCGAGCCCTGGTACGCCACCAACGGCGACATCTGGACCCGCTTCAGCCTGCGCGCCATGGCGGACTTCCACCATGCGCGTGACGCCCATGCCACCCTTGCCCTGGCCCGCCCTCGACTCCCCTGGGGGACCGTCGACGTCGACCGTTTCGGCAACGTCCTGGACTTCGTCGAGGCACCGCCGTCGCCCTATCCGGTGAATGCCGGTGTCTACGTCTTCTCCGCCCCGTTCGCCTCGATGCTCCCGGATCTCGGCGACCACGAGCGAAGCACATTCCCCCGCCTGGCACGCCAGCGCCGCCTGGCGGGGTACGAGTTGCCGCAGGGGGTGTACTGGCGAGCCACCGACACGGCCAAGGACCTGAACGAGGCCGCCAAGGAACTGGCTGCCTTCCGCATGACGGACACGACGCCCTGACCCGCCCCCTGCCTGTCACTCAGGCGCGGCGGTCCAGGAGGCGAAAACCCGCAGGTGGAGGGGGTCAGAGGAGGCGCGCGGCCGCCTCTGACCACGCCTGGGAGTCACCGGACGGCTCGTAGCGGCGCAGCGGCTGGGAGGAGGCGACCAGCGCGCGCATCTCCTCCAGGTCCGAGACCAGACCTGCCGCCCGTGCCTGCACGAGCACGTTGCCGAGCGCGGTCGCCTCCCCGGGCCCGGCCACCACCGGCAGCCCGCAGGCGTCGGCGGTCAGCTGGCACAGCAGCTCGTTACGTGAGCCGCCGCCCACCAGGTGGACGACCTCGACGTCGCGCCCCGACAGCTCCATCGCCTGCCGCACCGCCAGCCGGTGCCCGAGCGCCAGGCTCTCCAGCACGCACCGCACGTACGCGGCCGGGGACGACGGGGGCTGCTGGCCGGTGCGGCGGCACTCGGCGGCGATCCTGGCCGGCATGTCACCCGGCGGCAGGAACGCGGGCTCGTCCGGGTTCACCACGGCCGCGAACGGCCGTTCGCCCGCCGCGGCCTTCAGCAGCTCGCCCAGGTCGGAGCCGGGCCAGGCGCGCAGGCACTCCTGCAGCAGCCACAGCCCCATGACGTTGCGCAGATAGCGGACGGTGCCGTCGATGCCCGCCTCGTTGGTGAAGTTCGCGGCCCGGCTCTCGGGCGTCAGCACCGGCTCCGGCAGCTCCACACCGGCCAGTGACCAGGTGCCGCAGGAGATGTAGGCGAACGCGGGACCGGACGCCGGAACGGCGGCCACGGCCGAGGCGGTGTCGTGCGAGGCCACCGCCATGACGGGCGCGGACCAGCCGCCGACCACGTCGGCCACATGCCGCCGCAGCTTGCCGACCGCCTCGCCGGGCTGCCGCAGCGGCGGGAAGAGCCGGGCGGGCAGCCCGAGCTGCTCGATCAGGGGGAACGCCCACGACCTGGTGCGCACGTCGAGCAGCCCCGTCGTCGAGGCGTTGGTCACCTCAGCGCCCACCTCGCCGGTGAGCCAGTAGCCGATCAGGTCGGGGATCAGCAGCATCGTCCTGGCCTCGCCGAGCCGGTCGTCGGCCAGCAGCTGGTAGATCGTGTTGAACGGCAGCACCTGCAGCCCCGACACGTCGTAGAGCGCTTCCGCCCCGACCTGCTCGGCCACCCGCTCGGACACCCCTTGCGTGCGGTCGTCGCGGTAATGCACCGGGTTGCCCAGCAGGCCGTACGTCTCGTCGAGCAGCCCGTAGTCGACCGCCCACGAGTCCACGCCGATGGACGACACCGGGCCCGCGCTGCGCAGGCCGGCGAGGATCTCCTCGTAGAGCTTGGTGATGTGCCAGCGGAGGTGGCCCTCATGGGTGATCGGCCCGTTGGGGAAGCGGTGGACCTCGGTCAGCTCCAGGCCGTCGGACAGATCGGCCAGCATCACCCGGCCGCTGGAGGCTCCGAGGTCGACGGCGGCGAAACGGCGGCTCATTGAGTGGACTCCCTGGCGATGAGCTCCGGCTGGAACATGATGTGCTGGTGGGCGTGCGTGTCCGGGTTGTCGCACTCGTCCAGCAGCAGCTCGGTGGCGATCCGGCCCAGCTGGTACGTCGGCTGCCGCATCGAGCTGAGCGACACGGTGGAGGCGGCGGCGAAGTCGATGTCGTCGTACCCCATCAGCGCCACGTCCTCCGGCACCCGCACCCCGGCCCGCAGCAGCGCGCGCAGCACGCCGAGCGCGAGCAGGTCGTTGGCGCAGAACACGGCCTCGGGCAGGCCGCCCGCGATCAGGTCGGCGGCGGCCTTCTCGCCCGCGCGGGCCGTCATCGTGGCGGCCTCGGCGACCTTCAGGTCGTCGGGGTCGAGCCCGGCGGCCCGCATCGCGCCCTTCGCGCCCTCCCGGCGCTCGACGCACTGCCTGATCGTCAGCGGCCCGGTCACGTAGGCGACGCTGCGCGCGCCCTTGGCCAGCAGGTGCGTGACGGCGGCCCGGCCGCCGGCGACGTCGTCCACGGCCACCGCGCACTGGTCGGGCCGGTGCGCCGGATGGTCGACCAGCACCACGCTGATGCCGCGCTCGCGCAGCCGGTCGAGCCTGCCGGGGTCCTCGCCGGACGGCGTGATCAGCACGCCGCGCACCCGGTGCTCGGCCAGCACCCGCAGGTTGCGGTCCTCCTTGTCCTGCGAGCCCGCCGAGTTGCCCAGGATCACCGCGTAGCCCAGCTCGCTGGCCACGTCCTCGACGCCGGCCGCGACCTCGGTGAAGAACGGGTTGCCGATGTCGATCACGCTCAGGCCGATCGTCCTGCTGTGCCCGGCGCGCAGCGTCGAGGCCGAGCCGTGGCGGACGAACCCCAGCTCGCTGATCGCCGCCTCCACCCGCTCCCGGGTGGCGGGCGCGACTTTGCCGGGCCGATTGAGTACGTTGGAGACCGTGCCTGGGGAGACGCCGGCGTGCGCGGCGACGTCCTTGATGCTGACCAGGGCCATGAGGATCCATTAAAACGTACAAACCACGTTTGTGCCAGTCGGGCAGGGGTTCAGTCGCGATCGGGGCGGCCAGGCAAACCGAGGTTAGTAAAACGTTTCTATCCGGCCTCGCGCGTGTACGCGCGACGCCTTGTTGCATAACGTTCAAATAACGGCAGCATCACGGCTCGCACCTCTAGCCGCCCTCCCTGCCTGGGCAATCACCCTTGTTGATCAGCGCGGACCCGCTCACGGCACCCACGCAAGCCCTTGTGCGACGCTGTTGAGGAACGTTTTAATCCCCGTGAACGCAGCCGTAACCCGCTGTGAGCGCTAACAGTTAATCGAAAGGCAGGTTTCATGCCGGACGCTATCGCCTACGGCGGGGACTGGAGTCCCGAGCAGTGGCCCGAGGAGACGTGGGAGCAGGATGTCGCGCTGATGCGCGAGGCCGGCGTCAACCGGGTCAGCGTCGGCATCTTCTCCTGGTCGCTGATCGAGCCGATGGAGGGCGTGTTCGAGTTCGGCTGGCTCGACCGGGTGATGGACCTGCTGGCCGCGAACGGCGTCAAGGCCAACCTGGCCACGCCGACGGCCGCGCCGCCGCCGTGGTTCGGGGACACGTACCCGGAGGCGCTGCCGGTGGACGCCGACGGGCGGCGGCTGTACCACGGCAGCAGGCAGGGCTTCTGCCCCAGCTCGCCGATCTACCGCGAGAAGGCCCTGCGCGTCGCCGAGCAGGTGGCCACGCGCTACCGCGACCACCCGGCGCTGGCCCTGTGGCACGTGCACAACGAGTACGGCTGCCACAACGCGCGCTGCTACTGCGACACCTCGGCCGCCGCCTTCCGCGCCTGGCTGCGCTCGCACTACTCCTCGCTCGACGCGCTCAATGAGGCGTGGGGCACCGCGTTCTGGTCCCAGCGCTACAGCGAGTGGGCCCAGATCCTGCCGCCGCGCGCCACCCCCACCTTCCCGAACCCGGGCCAGCAGCTCGACTACCGGCGCTTCAGCTCCGACGCGCTGATCGAGCTCTACACCGCCGAGCGCGACCTGCTCAAGAAGATCACCCCCGACGTGCCCGCCACCACGAACCTGATGGCGGGCGCGCACTGGGACATGGACTGCTGGGCCTTCGCCGCCGAGATGGACGTCGTCTCCACCGACCACTACCTGATCGGCGCCCGCGCGGAGCCGCACATCGACCTGGCCTTCGCGGCCGACTACGCCCGCTCGCTGGGCGGCGGCCGGCCCTGGCTGCTGATGGAGCACTCGACCAGCGCGGTCAACTGGCAGCAGCCGCGCAACCTCGCCAAGAAGCCCGGCGAGCTGCGCCGCAACTCTCTGTCCCACCTGGCCAGGGGAGCGGACGGGATCATGTTCTTCCAGTGGCGGGCCTCCCGCGCGGGCGCGGAGAAGTGGCACTCGGCGATGGTGCCGCACGCGGGCACGAACACCAAGATCTGGCGCGAGGTGAGGGCGCTCGGCGCGGAGCTGGCCGGGCTGGAGGGCGTGGCGGGCAGCACGGTCGAGGCCGGCGTCGCGATCCTCGTCGACCACTCCAGCGTGTGGGCCCAGGACCACCCCGCCCAGCCCAGCACCGAGATGGACCCGGTGGAGGAGGCCAAGCGCTGGCACGCCGCGCTCTGGCGGGCCGGCGTCACCTGCGACCTGGCCCACCCGGAGGGCGACCTGACCGGCTACCGCCTGGTGCTGGTGCCCGCGCTCTACTTGGTGAGCGACGCGGGAGCGGCCAACCTCGTCCGGTTCGTGGAGCGGGGCGGGGTCGCGCTCGTGGGCCCGTACAGCGGGATCGTGGACGAGCACGACCGGGTACGGCTCGGGGGCTACCCCGGGGCGTGGCGCGACCTGCTGGGGGTCACCGTCGAGGAGTTCTTCCCCCTTGACGGGCCGATCCGGCTGGCCTCGGGGTGGTCGGGGAGCGTGTGGAGCGAGGTGGCGCAGGCCACCGGCGCGAAGGTGCTCGACACGTACGCCACCGGGGAGCCCGCCTGGACCCGCAACGAGTGGGGCGAGGGCTACGCGCACTACCTCACCACCAGGCTCGACGACGACGGCCTGGCCGAGGTCATCGCCGCCGTCACGGCCGAGGCCGGGGTCGGGCCCGCCGCCGACGCCCCCGCGGGGGTGGAGGTCGTACGGCGCTCGCACCCGGACGGCCGCTCCTACCTGTTCGCCATCAACCACACCGGCGAGGACGCCGTCGTGACCCCGCCCGCGGGCGAGCCCGTCACGGTGGTGGCGGGCGACGTCCGCATCATCCCTGCCTGAGACCAGGCCCTGGCGTCGCTGATACGCCAGGGCCTATCAGCGTCCACGTATCGCTCGTGAGTTCGATTCGGCGATGTAAACTCTTCGTACTGTTTCTATCACTAAGGGTGAAGGTTTGGGGTGGTGCGCGCATGGACGTGTAGGTGGGTCGGTCGGATCTCGATCGGGCTTGGCCGCCTAAAACGTGTCACTTGCGAGGGTCCTCTTTGTGTCGCATTGGAGCTGGATCGCATTGACAGTGGCCGCCAGGAGTCATAGTTTCCTGCCGGAGCCTATTAAAACGTTTTGAAAGGAGTGTTAGTGCAACGCGTCTGCTTCCTGCTGAAGGTCCGCCCAGAGCGGCTGGCGGAGTACCGCGAACGCCACCGGGACGTCTGGCCGGAGATGCGAGAGGCGTTGTCGCGTACCGGCTGGCACAACTACTCGATCTTCCTTAGGGACGATGGCCTGCTCGTGGGCTACCTGGAGACCGCGGACTTCGAGACCGCGAAGAAGGCCATGGCCGACACCGAGGTCAACGCCCGCTGGCAGGCCGAGATGGCGCCCTTCTTCGAGGACCTCGACGGGCGTCCCGACGAAGGCATGGTGCCGCTGACCGAGGTATTCCACCTGGATTGATCGGGGAGTAGTCACTCGCTCCCCGGCCTGAAGGCCGGGGCTTGCCCTGTTGACAGGGGCGGGCCGGAGTGACCAGACCCAGCCGTCACACATAAGGAGGTGACCTTGATGGCTACGTTGCACGTAGGAGAGCAGACCCACTCCGGCGTGCTTCCTCAGCGCCGGACTCTGGAATCCGCGTCAGCAGACACCCCTGGAGCAGGGACGAAACGGGGCGCGGACACCCGCTGCGTGCGGGTATCCGGCGTGGAACATGGTCGAGGGGAGACCCACGCCGCCTCACCTGACGGCGAGGGCGTCACCCGCGCAAGCGGAGCCCGCGGTCGTGAGACCGCACCTCGCGTGTTCGTCCTCGCCTCCGATGGCACGCCGCTGGACCCGTGCCACCCAGCTCGGGCCCGCAAACTCCTGGAATCAGGGCGCGCGGTGGTGGCCCAGCACATCCCCTTCGCCGTCCGGCTGAAGGACCGCACCGCCAAGCAGTCCGAAGTCGAGGGCGTGGAGGTCGCCCTGGATCCCGGCAGCAAGCACACCGGCATCAGCGTTTTCCAGGCCCACGACGGCACTCGACACGGCGTGTACGGCATCCAACTCGACCACCGCGGCGACAAGATCCGCGACAGGCTCACCGCGCGCTCGGCCTACCGCAGGCGCCGCCGCACGGCTAACCTGCGTTACCGCCTCTCCAGGTTCGCCAACCGCACCCGCCCCGACGGCTGGCTCGCCCCGAGCCTGCGGCATCGCGTCGACACCACGATGAGCTGGGTGGAACGATCGCGCCGTCTGGCCCCCGTGCGAGCGATCCACGTGGAGACCGTGCGCTTCGACACCCACGCCCTGGCCGCGGGCAGGCCATTGGAGGGTGCCGAGTATCAGCACGGCACGCTGTACGGCTACGAGGTGCGTGAATACCTGCTGGAGAAACGGGGTCGGGCCTGCGCCTATTGCTCGGCGAGCAGCGTCCCGTTGAACATCGACCATATCCAGCCCCGTTCCCGGGGCGGCTCGGACCGGATCAGCAACCTGTGTGTGGCATGTGTGCCGTGCAACCAGGCCAAGAACAGCATGCCGGTGACCGAGTTCCTGGCAGGACGCCCGGTGGTGCTGGCACAGGTGCTCGCGCACGCCAAAGCGCCGATGCGGGACGCCGCCGCCGTCAACGCCACCCGCTGGGCTCTCTATGCGGCGTTGAAGCAGACTGGCCTACCGGTACGCCGCGGCAGCGGGGGCCGCACGAAGTGGAATCGGCACCGCACCGGCGCCCCCAAATCCCACGTCCTGGACGCCCTCCATGTGGGCGAACTCGACCGCGTGGTGTCCTGGCCGGGCCGGGTGCTGATTGTCGCCGCCACCGGCAGAGGTACGTACTGCCGGACCCGCACCGACGCCTCTGGCTTCCCCCGCCTGCGCCTGCCCCGCACCAAACAGATTCACGGATACCAGACCGGGGACCTCGTACGCGCGATCGTGCCGAAAGGCAAACACGCCGGAACCCACACCGGCAGGGTCGCCGTGCGCACCTCCGGCAGCCACACAGTGCAGACCCCTACCGGCCTTGTCAAGACCTCACACAAGCATCTGCGCCTGCTCCAGCGAGCCGACGGCTACACCTACATGACAAAGAAGGAAGAACGCCCGTGCACACCCTGACGGCGGTTCGCAATGTGTCGAACCGCCTCCCCCTGTCCCGCTACGTGGGAGCTCGTTTCCCCTCAGGCTTGAAGGCCAGAGTATCCACGGAGAAGGTTCGATGACTGACATCAAGGCCGCGCTACGTACCCAGCACATCGAGACGCCATCGTGGGCGTACGGCAACAGCGGCACGAGGTTCAAGGTGTTCACGCAGCAGGGTGTGCCGCGCGACCCGTACGAGAAGCTTGCCGACGCCGCCCAGGTGCACGCCTTCACCGGCGTCGCCCCCACGGTCGCCCTGCACATCCCCTGGGACAAGGTGGACGACTACGCCGACCTGGCCAGGCACGCGCGTGACCTGGGAGTGGGCATCGGAGCCATCAACTCCAACGTCTTCCAGGACGACGACTACATGCTCGGCAGCGTGACCAACCCCTCCGCGCGGGTGCGCCGCAAGGCGACCGACCACCTGCTGGAGTGCGTGGACATCATGGACGCCACCGGCTCCGACACGCTCAAGCTGTGGTTCTCGGACGGCATCAACTACCCGGGCCAGGACGACATCAGGGCCCGCCAGGACCGCCTGGCCGAGTCGCTGGCCGAGGTGTACGACCGGCTCGGCGAGGGCCAGCGCTTCCTGCTGGAGTACAAGCTCTTCGAGCCCGCCTTCTACGCCACCGACGTGCCCGACTGGGGCACCGCGTACGCCCACTGCGTCAAGCTCGGCCCCAAGGCGCAGGTCGTGGTGGACACCGGGCACCACGCGCCGGGCACCAACATCGAATTCATCGTGGCGTTCCTGCTGCGCGAGGGCAAGCTCGGCGGGTTCGACTTCAACTCCCGCTTCTACGCCGACGACGACCTCATGGTGGGGGCGGCGGACCCGTTCCAGCTCTTCCGCATCATGTTCGAGGTGGTACGCGGCGGCGGCCTCGACCCCGAGACAGGCGTGGCGTTCATGCTGGACCAGTGCCACAACATCGAGCCCAAGATCCCGGGCCAGATCCGCTCGGTCATGAACGTCCAGGAGGCCACCGCCAAGGCCCTGCTCGTGGACCGCGAGGCCCTGGCCGCCGCCCAGTCGGAGGGCGACGTGCTGGGCGCGAACGCCGTGTTCATGGACGCTTTCAACACCGATGTGCGGCCGCTGCTCGCCGAGCTGCGTGAGGAGTCGGGCCTGGCGCCCGACCCGATGGCCGCGTACGCCAAGTCCGGATATTTCGAGAAAATCGCCGCCGAGCGCGTCGGCGGCAACCAGGCCGGCTGGGGGGCCTGAGCAATCATGGAAGTCATCAGGGAACTGCTGGAACGCTCTCACCGCCTGGGCGCAGACCCGCGCAACACCAACTACGCGGGCGGCAACACCTCGGCCAAGGGCGCCGCGCCCGACCCGGTCACCGGCGAGGAGGTCGAGCTGCTCTGGGTCAAGGGCTCCGGCGGCGACCTCGGCACGCTGAAGGAGTCGGGGCTCGCCGTGCTCCGCCTCGACCGGCTGCGCGCGCTCAAGGGCGTCTACCCGGGCGTGGAGCGCGAGGACGAGATGGTCGCCGCGTTCGACTACTGCCTGCACGGCAAGGGCGGGGCCGCGCCGTCGATCGACACCGCCATGCACGGCCTGGTCGAGGCCGGGCACGTCGACCACCTGCACCCCGACGCCGGCATCGCGATCGCGACCGCGGCCGACGGCGAGGAGCTGACCAGGCGCGTCTTCGGCGACCGGGTGGTGTGGGTGCCGTGGCGGCGCCCCGGGTTCCAGCTCGGCCTGGACATCGCCGCCATCAAGGAGGCCAACCCGCAGGCCATCGGCTGCATCCTCGGCGGCCACGGCATCACCGCCTGGGGCGCCACGTCGGAGGAGTGCGAGTCGCGCTCGCTGGAGATCATCCGCACCGCGGAGGCGTACCTGGCCGAGCACGGCCGCCCCGACCCGTTCGGCTCGGTGATCTACGAGACCCTGCCGGAGGCGGAGCGCCACGAGCGCGCCGCCGCCCTGTTCCCCTACATCAGGGGCCTGGCCTCCACGGATGTCCGCGTCGTCGGCCACTACACCGACACCTCCGAGGTGCTGGACTTCGTCTCCCGCGCCGAGCACCCGCGCCTCGCGGCCCTGGGCACGTCCTGCCCCGACCACTTCCTCCGGACCAAGGTCGCGCCGCTGGTGCTCGACCTGCCGCCGGACGCGCCCCTGGAGCAGGCCGTCGAACGGCTCCGCGAGCTGCACGCCGCCTACCGCGAGGACTACACCGCCTACTACAACCGGCACGCCACCCCCGACTCCCCGGCCATCCGGGGCGCCGACCCGGCGATCGTGCTGGTGCCGGGCGTCGGCATGTTCTCGTTCGGCAAGGACAAGCAGACCGCCCGCGTGGCCGGCGAGTTCTACGTCAACGCCATCAACGTCATGCGCGGCGCCGAGTCCGTCTCCACCTACGCGCCCATCCCCGAGTCGGAGAAGTTCCGCATCGAGTACTGGGAGCTGGAGGAGGCCAAGCTCCGCCGCATGCCCAAGCCCAAGCCCCTCGCGACCCGCGTCGCGCTGGTGACCGGCGGCGGCTCCGGCATCGGCGCGGCCACCGCCCGCCGCCTGGCCGCCGAGGGCGCCTGCGTGGTGGTCGCCGACCGCGACGTGGCCGCCGCGGAGAAGATCGCCGCCGAGATCGGCGCGGCCGCGTACCGGGTGTCGGACGTCGCGGTGGCGGTCGGGGTGGACGTCACCTCGGAGGAGCAGATCGCCGCGGCGGTACGCGCGGCGGTGCTGGCGTTCGGCGGCGTCGACCTGGTCGTCAACAACGCCGGCCTGTCGCTCTCCCGCGCGCTGCTCGAGACCACCGTCGACGACTGGGACCTGCAGCACGACGTCATGGCCAGGGGCTCGTTCCTGGTCTCCCGCGAGACGGCCCGGGTGCTGATCAACCAGGGCATGGGCGGCGACATCGTCTACATCTCCTCCAAGAACGCCGTCTTCGCCGGCCCGAACAACGTCGCCTACGGCGCCGCCAAGGCCGACCAGGCGCACCAGGTGCGGCTCCTGGCGGCCGAGCTCGGCCCGCACGGCGTCCGCGTCAACGGCATCAACCCCGACGGCGTCGTACGCGGCTCCGGCATCTTCGCCTCCGGCTGGGGCGCCAACCGGGCGGCCGTCTACGGGGTGGAGGAGGAGAAGCTCGGCGAGTTCTACGCGCAGCGCACCCTGCTCAAGCGCGAGGTGCTGCCCGAGCACGTGGCCGCCGCCGTCTTCGCCCTCACCGGCAACGACCTCACCCACACCACAGGCCTGCACATCCCCGTGGACGCGGGCGTCGCCGCCGCCTTCCTCCGATGAGCCATCAGGAGTAGGCCGCCACCATCCCTACCACCGCAAGCGCGGCTCCGGCCGCCGTGACCAGGACACCTCCGGCCACGGCGGCCCGCCGCCCCCTGCGCGCGCCCGCCCAGTACATGATCACGTACGGCAGGAACCCCAGCCCGCCGAACCCGACCGCCGGCAACGTCAGGGCCGCCAGCACCCCCCTTGTCCCGGCCGGGACCGCGCGGTCGCCCTCCGGCGTGAGCTGGGCCCGCGTCACGTCGCCCGCGTGCGAGTCGGGCGAGGCCGCCACCTCCACGACCGGCCCGCCCGAGTCGGGCGTGAACCGCCCCCTGCAGTCGTACCGGCCCTGGCCCAGATCCGCACACGAGACGATCCGCAACGTGCCCGGCGTCCCCGTCCGGCCGGTGGCGAGCCGGAGATCCGCAATCGCGAGGACCGACGGCAGCACGCCGATCGCCAGCCAGAGCAGCACCAGGACGGCCCGGCCCAGCGGGCCGGGACCGCGACCCCTCCTGTCGGGGGTCACGAACGAGAGATCGGGCAGGTATTCGGTCATGCGCCGATCCTGGCCCGGCCCATTTGTCGTTCACTTGCAACGGACTGGGGGTAGTGCACCCTGACTTGCATGTTCATCCTCTGCAGTGCATTATCTTCAACAGCAAGGTCATGAGATGTGATGCATGAACATGCAGGAGGGTTCGATGAGGGCAGCGATCGCAGGAGCCAGCGGCTACGCGGGCGGTGAGTTGCTGCGCATCCTGCTCGGCCACCCCGAGTTCGAGATCGGCGCGCTCACCGCGGCATCGAGCGCGGGCAGCCGGCTCGGCGCCCACCAGCCCCACCTGCCGCAACTGGCCGACCGGGTCATCGAGGACACCTCCGCCGACACGCTGGCCGGCCACGACGTCGTCTTCCTGGCCCTGCCGCACGGCCACTCGGCCGCCGTCGCCGCCCAGCTGGGCGAGGAGACGGTGGTGGTCGACTGCGGCGCCGACCACCGGCTCACCGACCCGGCGGCCTGGCAGGAGTTCTACGGCGGCGAGCACGCCGGCTCATGGCCCTACGGCCTGCCCGAGCTGCCCGGCCAGCGGGAGATCCTCAGGTCGGCCACCCGCATCGCGGTGCCCGGCTGCTACCCGACCTCCGTCCTGCTCGCCCTGACGCCCGCCTTCGCCGCGGGGCTGGCCGAGCCGGACGTGGTCGTGGTGGCCGCCAGCGGCACCAGCGGCGCCGGCAAGTCGCTCAAGCCCCACCTGCTCGGCAGCGAGGTCATGGGCTCCGTCAGCGCGTACGGCGTGGGCGGCGTCCACCGGCACACCCCCGAGATGGAGCAGGGCCTGTCGGCCGTCGCCGGGACCCCCGTGCGGGTCTCGTTCACGCCGACGCTGGCCCCCATGAGCCGCGGCATCCTCGCCACCTGCACCGCCCCCGCCGCCCCCGGCGTCACCAAGGAGTCGCTGCGGACGGCGTACGAGGTCGCGCTGAAGGACGAGCCGTTCGTCAAGCTCCTGCCCGAGGGCGTCTGGCCGGCCACCTCCATGACCTACGGCGCCAACACCGCCGCCCTGCAGGTGACGCTCGACGAGCGCGCGGGCCGCGTGGTCGCCGTCATCGCCATCGACAACCTCACCAAGGGCACGGCCGGAGGCGCCGTGCAGAGCGTCAACCTCGCCCTCGGCCTGCCCGAAGAGCTCGGCCTTCCCCTGACAGGAGTTGCACCGTGAGTGTTACGGCACCACTCGGTTTCAGAGCGGCAGGCGTCGCCGCCGGGATCAAGTCCGGCGGCGCCCGCGACCTCGCCCTCGTCGTCAACGACGGCCCCAGCAGGGCCGCCGCCGGCGTCTTCACCGCCAACCGCGTCAAGGCCGCCCCCGTGCTCTGGTCGCAGCAGGTCCTGGCGGGCGGGCGGCTGCGCGCCGTGGTGCTCAACTCCGGCGGCGCCAACGCCTGCACCGGCCCCGAGGGCTTCCAGGACACCCACGCCACCGCCGAGAAGGTGGCCGAGGTGCTCCAGGACTCCGCCGGCGAGGTCGCGGTCTGCTCCACCGGCCTGATCGGCGAGCGGCTGCCCATGGACGCGCTGCTGTCCGGCGTCGAGACGGCCTCGACCCAGCTCTCCCGTGATGGCGGCCTGGCCGCCGCCGACGCCATCCGCACCACGGACACCGTCTCCAAGATCTCCTTCCGGCGGGGCAGCGGCTACATGGTGGGCGGGATGGCCAAGGGCGCCGGCATGCTCGCCCCGGCCCTGGCCACCATGCTCTGCGTGATCACCACGGACGCCGAGCTGACCAGTGAGGAGCTCGACGCCGCGCTGCGCAAGGCCACCGCCAGGACGTTCGACCGCCTCGACACCGACGGCTGCATGTCGACCAACGACACGGTGCTCCTGCTGGCCAGCGGCGCCGCCGGGGTCAAGCCGGACCTCGCCGAGTTCGAGCAGAAGGTCCAGGAGGTCTGCGCCGACCTCGCCAGGCAGCTCCTGGTGGACGCCGAGGGCGCCTCCAAGGCCATCGCCATCGAGGTGATCGGCGCCGCCTCGGAGGACGACGCGGTCAAGGTCGGCCGCACGGTCGCCCGTTCCAACCTGCTCAAG
Source organism: Nonomuraea sp. NPDC050786 (assembly GCF_040654115.1). NCBI lineage: Bacteria > Bacillati > Actinomycetota > Actinomycetes > Streptosporangiales > Streptosporangiaceae > Nonomuraea > Nonomuraea sp. NPDC050786. The sequence goes on along the minus strand of NZ_JBFAHJ010000050.1, from coordinate 12,025 downwards.
TGCGCCATCCACGGCGAGGACCCCAACTGGGGCCGCGTCCTGGCCGCCGTCGGCACCACCGACGCGGTGTTCGAATCCGACCGCCTGAACGTGGCCATCAACGGCATCTGGATCTGCCGCGGCGGCGCGGTCGGCGACGACCGCTCCAAGGTCGACATGCGCCCCAGGGACGTGACGATCACCATCGACCTGTCGGCCGGCCCGCACACCGCGACCGTGCACACCACGGACCTGACGGCCGAGTACGTCCACGAGAACTCGGCGTACTCCTCATGAGGGCCACCACCGCGCAGGCCAAGGCCGGAGCGCTGATCGAGGCGCTGCCCTGGCTGACCCGCTTCCACGGCGCGACCGTCGTCATCAAGTACGGCGGCAACGCCATGATCGACGAGTCGCTCAAGGAGGGCTTCGCCGAGGACGTCGTCTTCCTGCGCCACGCGGGCCTGCGCCCGGTCGTCGTGCACGGCGGCGGCCCGCAGATCAGCAGCGCGCTCGACAGGCTGGGCATCGAGTCGACGTTCACCGCCGGGCTGCGGGTCACCACGCCGGAGGCCATGCAGGTCGTCAGGATGGTGCTCACCGGCCAGGTCAACCGCGACATCGTGGGCCTGATCAACCGGCACGGCCCGTTCGCCGTCGGCATGTCCGGCGAGGACGCCCACCTGTTCACCGCTGTGCGCAAGCAGGCGATCGTGGACGGCGAGCCCGTGGACATCGGCCAGGTCGGCGAGATCATCAAGGTCGAGCCCGGCGCCGTGCGGGCCCTCATCGACGACGGCCGCATCCCGGTCGTCTCCAGCGTGGCGCGCGGAGACGACGGGGAGGTCTACAACGTGAACGCCGACACCGCCGCCGCCGCGCTGGCCGTGGCGCTCGAGGCGCAGAAGCTGATCGTCCTCACCGACGTCGAGGGCCTGTACGCCAACTGGCCCGACGACACCGACGTGATCGACCTGCTCACCGCCGACGAGCTGGAGACGCTCATGCCCACGCTGTCGAGCGGCATGGTCCCCAAGATGGAGGCCTGCCTGACCGCGGTCCAGGGCGGCGTCCCGCAGGCCCACGTGCTCGACGGCCGCGTGCCACACTCACTGCTGCTGGAAATCTTCACCAATGAGGGAATCGGAACGATGGTGATGCCCTGATGAACCTGTATGAGAGGTTCGAGGAAGCCTTCATGCCCAACTACGGCGTCCCGCCGGTCGCGCTGGCACGAGGCGAGGGCAGCCGCGTCTGGGACGTGGACGGCAGGCAATATCTCGACTTCATCGGCGGCATCGCGACCAGCTCGCTCGGTCACGCCCACCCCGCCCTGGTCGAGGCCGTCTCCACGCAGGTCGCCAAGATCGCGCACACCAGCAACCTGTTCCTGCACGAGCCGGAGGTGCTGCTCGCCGAGAAGCTCCTCGGCCTGCTGAACTCCCCGGCCAAGATCTTCTTCGCCAACTCCGGCACCGAGGCGAACGAGGCCGCGTACAAGCTCGCCGTCAAGTACGGCAAGCGTGAGGGCCGCTCCTACTTCGTCGCCGCCGAGAACGGCTTCCACGGCCGCACGATCGGCGCCCTGTCGCTGACCGGCAAGGCCGCCATCCGCGACCAGTTCGGCCCGTTCCCGATCGACGTCCGCTTCGTCCCGTACGGCGACGCCGACGCGCTCAAGGACGCCGTGACCGGCGACTGCATCGCGGTGTTCCTGGAGCCCACCCAGGGCGAGGCCGGTGTCGTGCCGCCGCCCGACGGCTACTTCGAGGCGGCCCGCGAGATCTGCGACTCGACCGGCGCCCTGCTGGTGGCCGACGAGATCCAGTCCGCGATCGGCCGTACCGGCCACTGGTTCGCCCACCAGGCCGACGGCGTGACCCCCGACATCCTGACCCTGGCCAAGGGGCTGGGCGGCGGGCTGCCGATCGGCGCGTGCGTCGGGTTCGGCGACGCGGGCAAGCTCTTCGCCAAGGGCGACCACGGCTCGACGTTCGGCGGCAACCCGGTCGCGTGCGCCGCGGCGCTGGCCGTGCTCGACAACCTCGACCTCGGCCACGTCAGGTCGGCCTCCGCGCGGCTGCGCGCCGGCCTGGAGTCGATCGATCATCCGCTGCTGAAGGGCGTGCGCGGGCGCGGCCTCTGGCTGGCCACCGTGCTGGCCGAGCCCCGCGCGCCGGAGGTCCAGAAGGCCGCCCAGAGCGCCGGCTTCCTGGTCAACGCCCTCCAGCCGGACGCGGTACGCCTCGCGCCCCCGCTCGTCGTCACGGCGGAGGAGATCGACGCCTTCGTGTCCGCGTACCCGGCGATCCTCACGGAGGCGGCCAAGTGATCAGGCACCGCGCGGACTCGGCGCAAATCAGACACTTCCTCAGGGATGACGACCTCACGCCCGCCGAGCAGGCGGAGGTCCTCGACCTCGCCGCGGCCATGAAGAAGGACCGCTTCGGCTACCGCCCGTTCGAGGGCCCGCAGAGCGTCGCCGTCCTGTTCGACAAGCCGTCGGCCCGCACCAGGATCTCCTTCCACACCGGCATCGGCGAGCTCGGCGGGCTGCCGCTGATCGTGGACAACGTCTCGGTCCTCATGGGCCGCGGCGAGCCCACCGCCGACCTCGCCAGGGTGCTCGACCGGCAGGTCGCCGCCATCGTCTGGCGCACCACGGGGCAGGAGCTCATCGACGAGATGGCCGCCCACTCCCGGGTGCCCGTCGTGAACGCGCTCACCGACGAGTTCCACCCCTGCCAGATCCTCGCCGACCTGCAGACCGTCCAGGAGAAGCTGGGCAGGACCGCCGGGGTCACGCTCACGTACCTGGGCGACGGCGCCAACAACATGGCCCACTCCTACCTGCTCGGCTGCGCCACCGCGGGCATGCACGTGCGCATCGCCGCCCCGGCCGGCTACCAGCCGGACGCGGTCATCCTCGACCAGGCGGCCGCCATCGCGGCCAGGACGGGCGGCTCGGTGATCGCGCTGTCCGACCCGGTCGCCGCCGTCCAGGGAGCACACGTGATCGCCACCGACACCTGGGTGTCGATGGGCCAGGACGGCAAGGAGCAGCGGGTGGCCGTGCTCAAGCCGTACCAGGTGAACTCCGAGCTGCTCGAGCACGCCGCGCCGGACGCGATCGTGCTGCACTGCCTGCCGGCCTACCGCGGCTACGAGATCACCGAAGAGGTGCTCGAAGGCCCGAAGAGCGTCGTATGGGACCAGGCGGAGAACCGCCTGCACGCCCAGAAGGCGCTGCTCCACTGGCTGGTGACTCGCCGGTGACGATTCCGATGACCAAGGCCGCGCGGCAGGCGAAGATCACCGACCTGCTGATGCGGAAGGCCGTGCGCTCCCAGCCGGAGCTCGCCAAGCTGCTCGCCGAGAGCGGCGTCGAGGTCACCCAGGCCACGCTCTCGCGTGACCTCGACGAGCTGGGCGCGCTCAAGCTGCGCGCCGACGACGGGTCCCTGGTGTACGCCCTGCCCGGCGAGGGCGGCGGCCGGATCCCGCTCACCAGGCTCGGCACCGGCGAGTCCCCGGCGGCGCGGCTGCACCGCATCGCCGAGGAGCTGCTGGTCGGCGCCGAAGCCTCGGCCAACCTGGTCATCGTGCGCACCCCGCCGGGCGCGGCGCAGTTCCTGGCCTCCGCCATCGACCACGCCGACTGGGAGTCGATCCTCGGCACGGTCGCCGGCGACGACACGATCCTCGTCATCAGCCGCGATCCGACGGGCGGCCAGGCCGTCGCGGAGGCGCTGCTGAAGGTGGCCGACCGGCGCGGCTAGCGCCCCGCATCGAGATCTGTAGCAGGAGATAGTGAAATGCCGGAACGAGTGGTTCTCGCGTACTCCGGCGGCCTGGACACCTCGGTCGCCATCCCGTACCTCGCCGAGAAGATGGCCGCCGAGGTGATCTGCGTCGCCGTGGACCTCGGCCAGGGCGGGGAGGACATGCAGGCGATCCAGCAGCGGGCGATCGACTGCGGCGCGGCCGAGTCGATCGTGGTGGACGCCAAGGAGGAGTTCGCCACCGACTTCTGCGTGCCGGCCCTGCGGGCCAACGCCCTCTACATGGACCGCTACCCGCTGGTCTCCTCGCTGTCGCGCCCGCTCATCGTCAAGCACCTGGTCTCGGCGGCCAAGCGGTTCGGCGGCACGGTCGTCTCCCATGGCTGCACCGGCAAGGGCAACGACCAGGTCCGCTTCGAGGCCGGCCTGTCCGCACTCGCCCCGGACCTCAAGGTCGTCGCGCCCGCCCGCGACTTCGCCTGGACGCGCGACAAGGCCATCGAGTACGCCGAGGCCAAGGGCCTGCCGATCGAGACGACGAAGAAGAACCCGTTCTCGATCGACCAGAACCTCTGGGGCCGCGCCGTCGAGACCGGCTTCCTCGAGGACATCTGGAACGGCCCCACCGAGGAGGTCTACTCCTACACGGCCGACCCGTCCCAGCCGCGCGACGCCGACGAGATCGTCATCACGTTCGAGCAGGGCGTACCCGTCGGGATCGACGGCCGCGCGCTGACGCCGTACCAGATCATCGACGAGCTCAACAGGCGCGCCGGCGCGCAGGGCGTCGGCCGGATCGACCTGGTCGAGGACCGCCTCGTCGGGATCAAGTCGCGGGAGGTGTACGAGGCGCCCGGCGCCATCGCGCTCATCACCGCGCACATGGAGCTGGAGAACGTCACCGTCGAGCGCGACCTGGCCCGGTTCAAGCGCGGCGTGGACCAGCGGTGGAGCGAGCTGGTCTACGACGGCCTGTGGTTCTCGCCGCTCAGGAGCGCCCTCGACGCGCTCATCGCCGACGCGCAGCAGCACGTCTCCGGCGACATCCGCATGACTCTGCACGCCGGCCAGGCCACCGTCACCGGCCGCCGGTCCGAGCAGTCCCTGTACGACTTCTCCCTGGCCACGTACGACAGCGGCGACACATTCGACCAGTCGCTGGCCAAGGGGTTCGTCCAGCTCTTCTCGCTACCGGCTAAGATCGCCGCCGCGCGGGACGCCAAGAAGGGGTGACGTGCACTATGGTCGCGCCGGAGCACAGGAGCTCGGGGCGAGAGAGCGAGAAACGATGCCAACGAGTCCCGAAGCGGGTGCGACCATTGGAACGGTCACGAAGGAGATGACGGTGAGTGATGGCAAGCCGATGCGGCTGTGGGGCGGACGCTTCGAAGGCGGCCCGTCCGACGCGCTGACCCGGCTGTCGGTGAGCGTGCACTTCGACTGGCGGCTCGTGCCGTACGACCTGGCCGCGTCCAGGGCGCACGCGCGCGTGCTGCACAGGGCGGGGCTGCTGGACGACGACGAGCTCGAGCGCATGATCGGCGCGCTCGACGACCTGGAGCGCGCCTGCAAGGAGGGCGAGTTCCGGCCGACGGTCGCCGACGAGGACGTGCACACCGCGCTGGAGCGCGGCCTGCTGGAGCGGCTCGGCTCGCTCGGCGGCAAGCTGCGCGCAGGGCGCTCGCGCAACGACCAGATCGCCACCGACCTGCGCCTCTACCTGCGCGACCACGCCCGCACGGTCGTCTCCCGCCTGGTCGAGCTGGAGACCGCGCTCATGGCCCAGGCCGAGGAGCACGCGGAGACGGCCGCACCCGGCATGACGCACCTGCAGCACGCGCAGCCGGTGTCGTTCGGCCACCAGCTGCTGGCCCACGTCCACGCCTTCGCCCGCGACATCGACCGGCTCACCGACTGGGACAAGCGCGCCGCGATCTCCCCGCTCGGCTCGGGCGCGCTCGCGGGCTCGTCGCTGCCGCTCGACCCGCAGGCCGTGGCGGAGGAGCTCGGCTTCTCGGCCGCCGCGCCCAACTCGATGGACGCCGTCGCCGACCGCGACTTCGCGGCGGAGTTCCTGTTCGACGCGGCCATGATCGGCGTGCACCTGTCGCGGCTGGGCGAGGAGATCGTCCTGTGGGCCTCTCAGGAGTTCCGCTGGATCGAGATGGACGACGCCTACTCCACCGGCTCGTCGATCATGCCCCAGAAGAAGAACCCCGACGTCGCCGAGCTGGCCCGCGGCAAGTCCGGCCGCCTGATCGGCAACCTGATGTCGCTGCTGACCACGCTCAAGGGCCTGCCGCTGACCTACAACCGCGACCTGCAGGAGGACAAGGAGCCCGTCTTCGACGCGGTCGACACCCTGCTGCTGGTCCTGCCCGCGATGGCCGGGCTGGTCGCGACCATGCGGGTCAACACCGCCCGCATGGAGTCCTCGGCCCCCGACGGGTTCGCGCTGGCCACCGACCTGGCCGAGCTGCTCGTCCGCCGCGGGGTCCCGTTCCGCGAGGCCCACGAGGCGGTCGGCCACCTCGTGGTGTGGTGCCAGGTCAACGACAAGGACCTGGGCGAGCTCACCGACGACGAGCTCGTCAAGGTGTCGCCGCACCTGACGCCCGACGTCCGCGACGTCCTCAACGTGCCCGGCGCCCTGGCCGCCCGCAAGGCCCACGGAGGCACCGCCCCCGACCGCGTGCGCGACCAGCTCGTCGCGCTCCGGGAGGCGGTCGACGCGCAGGCGGCATGGGCAGCGGGGAGCTGAGCCCCGCCGCGCTGCCGCGGAGCTTCTTCGACCGGCCGTCGCACGAGGTGGCGCCCGACCTGCTCGGGCGCGTGCTCGTGCACGGTCCCGTCGCTGTGCGCCTGACCGAGGTCGAGGCGTACGGCGGCCCCGGTGAGGATCCGGCCGCGCACACCTACCGGGGCAAGACGCCGCGCAACGCCGTCATGTTCGGCCCGCCGGGTCACCTGTATGTGTACTTCACGTACGGCATGCACTTCTGCGCGAACCTCGTCTGCCTGCCCGAAGGCTTCGGCTCGGCCGTGCTGCTGCGGGCGGGGGAGGTGGTGGCGGGCCTCGAGGAGGCCCGCGTCCGGCGCTCCGCCACGGGCAACGGCACGGGCAAAGGCACTGGCAACGGCCCTGGCACTGGCAACGGCCCTGGCAACGGCACTGGGGCGCGCGGCAGGACGATTCCCGACCGGGACCTCGCGCGCGGCCCCGCCAGGCTGGCCGTCGTCCTCGGCCTGCTCCGCGAGCACAACGGCCTCGACGCGATCGTGGACCCCTCGTGGGCGCTCCCCGGCGACGCGCCCTTCGCGGCCGGCCGCCGGCTGACCGGCGTGCCCCACGGGGCGGCGGCCGTCCTGGAGGGCCTGCCGGCCGACCCGGCGTCGATCAGGTCGGGCCCGCGTACCGGCATCTCGACGGCCAAGGACACCCCTTGGCGGTTCTGGATCGACGGCGACCCGACCGTGTCGCCGTACCGCCCTCACGTGCCGCGCCGCCGCAACGCCGCGGCCACCTCCGTGGGAGAGGCGCCCAGCTCGTGAGGACTGAAGAGGTGCAGGTAGTCGCCGGTGTCGATCTCGAGCATCTCGCTCCGCAGCCCCCAACGCCTGCGGACGTCCACTTTGACGTCCTGGATCGCCTCCCAGGGCACGTGCCGCCTGCCCGCGAACCCGTGCACCACGGTGATCCCGCTCTCGTCGGCGGCCAGCCGTACGGGGGCGATGAGGTCGCGCAGCCCCATCCCGCCGATCAGCACGGCCGCGGGGACGGCCAGCACCACGCCGCGCAGGTCGCCCTCGAGCCACCAGTAGACGGCGAGCCCGGCACACACAAGAGCCCCTAAGATCTTGAAAACGGCCAGCTCGCGACGGACCCTCCACATGGAGACAGAGCGTATCCAAGTGGCGGTCAACCCAGGCGATCGGGCACGCTTGTCATACTTAATGTCCAACGTCTCAATGGAAAGCCGGCACCGTGACCGACATTCTCGATGACCTCGCGTGGCGAGGACTGATCGCTCAGTCCACCGACCTCGACGCCCTGCGCGCGTCCATGGCCAAGGGACCGATCACGGTCTATTCCGGCTTCGACCCGACCGCGCCCTCCCTGCACGTCGGCCACTTCGTACCCCTGCTGACGCTGCGCCGCCTGCAGCTGGCCGGGCACCGTCCGATCGGCCTGGTCGGCGGCGCCACCGGCCTGATCGGCGACCCGAGCGGACGCAACACCGAGCGCTCGCTCAACGCCAGTGAGGTCGTCGCCGAGTGGGTGGAGCGCCTGCGCGGGCAGGTCGGCCGTTTCCTCGACTTCGACGCTCAGCCGAATGCCGCCCTCATGGTCAGCAACCTCGACTGGACCGGCCAGCTGAGCGCCATCGGCTTCCTGCGCGACATCGGCAAGCACTTCCCGGTCAACCGCATGCTGGCCAGGGAGTCGGTCTCCGCGCGGCTGCAGGGTGAGGGGCTGAGCTACACCGAGTTCAGCTACCAGATCCTCCAGGCCAACGACTACCTCGAGCTGTACCGCCGCTACGACTGCACGCTGCAGATCGGCGGCAGCGACCAGTGGGGCAACATCACGGCCGGAGCCGACCTGGTGCGCCGCATCGAGGGCGCGCACGTCCACGCGCTCACCCTGCCGTTGATCACCAAGGCCGACGGCACCAAGTTCGGCAAGACGGCGGGCGGCGCGCTCTGGCTCGACCCCGAGATGACCTCGCCCTACGCCTTCTACCAGTACTTCCTCAACTCCGACGACCGCGACGTGATCCACTATCTCAAGGTGTTCACGTTCAAGAGCCGCGAGGAGATCGAGGCCCTGGAGAAGGCCGTCGCCGAGCGGCCCTTCGCCCGCGAGGCGCAGCGGACGCTGGCCGAGGACCTCACCGAGTTGCTGCACGGCAAGCAGGAGCTCGACGCGGTCGTGGCCGCCTCCAAGGCGCTCTTCGGCCAGGGGGCGCTGGAGGACCTGCCCGCTTCGACGCTCGGAGCCGCGCTGGCCGAGGTGCCCAAGGCCACGATCCCCGCACTCGGGACGCCGCTCGTGGACCTCATGGCCGACAGCGGGCTGGTGGAGTCCAAGTCGGCGGCCCGGCGCGCCGTGAAGGAGGGTGGGGCCTACCTGAACAACGTCAAGATCACCGACGAGGCGTACGTGCCGACCTCCGACGACCTGCTGCAGGGGCGCTACATGGTGCTCCGGCGCGGCAAGAAGTCGATCGGCGGCGTCGAGGTCGCCTCATAGGTCGTCTCGCTTGAAGCGGGCCTTTCTCCAGGTGGGAGAGGGCCCGCTTCCGCGTTCAGCGGCGGGTGAACAGCGCCACCGTCAGCCCCGGCAGGTCCGCGGAGTGCTTGGCCACGCTGAGCTCGAACCCCGCCTTCTCCACGTCCCCCACTCGCGGGATCGCCGACTCCTTGCTCCCGCGCCAGACCACCCACACCCGTTCGCGTCCCTTCAACGCGGCGTCCATGTCGGACCGCTCGGGATACCCGAACCCGTCGGGCAAGGGCGCGTCGCCGGTCTTGAGCACGTCGACGGGCATCAGGGAGTCGGCGTAGTACTCGAAGCCGATGCGGAGCTGGCTCTGCCCGTAGACGATCGCGTCATCGGGCTCGGCCTTGATGACGCGCAGCGCCCAGGGAATGTTCTCGAACCGCCCGTTCTCCTCGCGTACTGTCACATGCTCCTGGAACGACAGCGCGCACCCCAGCAGCACGACCACCACCGCGGCCACCACGTGGAGCCGGGGGAGGGCCGCCACGGCGAGCCCGGCCAGCAGCGCGAGCGCGGGGGCGGTCACGAAGAGGTACCGATCCACATAGACGGGCGTCACCAGCTGCGACACCGCGAGCAGCAGCACCGGAGGCAGGACCAGCCATCCGGCCAGCGCGAACACCCACGTCCGCCGTTCACCGTGCGACGCTCTCCACAGCAGCACCGCACCGGCCAGCGCCATCGCGAACAACATCGCCCCGAGGCCGGTGGCCCCCGCCGCCATCTTGGGGAACTTCAGCCACACCTCGGGCCCCCGCTGCGGGATCCAGCTGATCGCGTGCCGCTCCCCGAACCCCACCAGCCCCAGCACGACAGCGGGCAGGCCCCCGACGGCCAGCGCCGCCAGCATCGGCACCACCCGGTCCCGGCGCGCCAGCGCCAGCTGGGCGGGGAGCACCAGCACGGCGAAGAGATGGGTGCAGCACACGAGCGCGACCGCCACTCCGTACAGCACCCACCGTCTGCCGTCCGGCCGCTCGATCGCCCGGTGCAGCGCCCAGAACGAGAACACGACGGCGGCCGCGGCGAACGCGTACGGCCTGGCGAAGGCCCCGAAGTAGGACACCGAGGGCAGGATCGCGAAGATCGCGGCCGCGATCACCCCGGCCCGGGTGCTGTGCAGCCGCCGGCCCAGCTCGACCAGGAACCAGGCCGCCACGCCGATCCCCACCGCCGACGGCAGCCGCAGCCACAGCTCCGCCGTGCCCGCCTTCACCCAGAGGTGCATGAACAGGTAGTAGGGGAGGAAGTGCCCGTCGATGTGACGCGCCAGCTCCCACATGCCCGGCAGCGACCGGGAGGCGGCGCTGATGGTGGCCAGCTCGTCGCCGTTCAGGGTGGCGGAGCCCGTCCCCGTGAACGCCGCGGCCCCGGCGATCAATGCCATCCACCAGGGGGTGGAGGTGCGGAGCCGTTCGGCGGGACGGGCCGGGGGAGCGAGTGTGGCGGCAGTGGTCACCGGGGCAGGATACGCGTTCGGCAGGCTACTGCTGGGTGGTGCGCGTCGGCTTCACAACGATCACCACACGCCGCTCGGCGTCGCCGACCGGGCGCTCGTACTCCAGGCCGTAGCGGTTGGCCAGGACGTCGAAGAAGTCGCCCGATGGGTCGGGGTCGACCCGCTCGACCACGCCACGGATCTCCACATAGCGGTACGGCTTCTCCGGATCGTTGATGGAGACCGCTACCTGCGGATTTTCCACGACATTTCGGTACTTGCGGCGGTCCGTCGTGGTCGTAAACCGCAAGTGCTCTCCGTCCCAGATCGTCCAGACCGGATTCACATTGGGCACTCCGTCCGGTCCGATCGTCGCCAGGTGGGCGAAGAGCGGCCGCTGCAGCAGATCCAAGTGGCTCTCGGGAATCATCACGTCTCCTTCTCGACAACGGTGGCTATCAACATATCAAAACCTTGATACCTATCAATGTTGTACGATTCCCGGTATGGGGATGCCTGCGGAGGAACGCCTGGGAGCGGACATCAAGCGCGCCGAGCAGGCCCTGATCGCCGCGAAACAGGCCGCCGTCCGGCCGGCGGGACTGACCGTTCCCCAGTACGCGGCACTGTTCGCGCTGGCAGACAGCCCGGGGATCTCGGGCGCGGCGCTGGCGCGGGCGTGCCTGGTCACACCCCAGGCCATGACCGTGGTGCTGAAGAACCTGGAGGAGCAGGGCCTCATCACGCGCTCACCGCACCCTTGGCACCGCAAGGTCCTGGAGACCCGGCTGACCGAGGCAGGGCACGCGGCGCTGGAGGCGGCGGACGAGCGGGCCGTGGTGGTCGAGCGGGCGATCGCGGCCGAGTTCAGCGCGGCGGAGCGGGAGACGCTGCGGCACCTGCTGGCCCGGTGCGGCGAGGCCATCGCCCGCGCCGCCCGGGAGCTGTGACGTGTCCGGCCCGGCGTGCCCGCCGGACCTGTACGGCGTGCCGGCCACCTGTCCGGCGCTCCTGCCGGGTCTGCTCGGGTGGACCGTTGGCTCTCAGTCGGGCGGTGACGGGCGGCTTGGCAAGGCGATTTGACGTGTCGCGGATCGCGACCTAATCTTTCTGTTCGCGCCGGGAGTGAGCCGGACGCCGCTCAGGCGGACGGGCCCCGCGCAAGCCCCTTGAAATAACGAGCCACTCGGCGGAGCCGCTTCGGCGTGCTCTGGCACCGAGGTCATCGTTGGGCATGCCGAAGTCACCGGAAAATCGGTTGATTCGACAAGCTCTGGATGACACGGTAAGTTGTGAGGGTTGCCCCGGAGACGGGGTGCAACATCCTAGCCAAGTAAGTCAGGCTCCTAGCAAATCCTCGGATTTGACAGGAAACTGGCAAGCTCGGTAAAGTTTAGGAAAACGAACGGTACGCCTCCGAGCGAAGGCCAGCAGGCTTGAGCGAGGATGTACGCGTCCGTTTCTTGAGAACTCAACAGTGTGTTAAAAGCCAGTGCATGAGATAGATACATGCATGACCCCGTCATGATTGACGGATATTGC
>NZ_JBFAHJ010000049.1:0-56778 GCF_040654115.1 Nonomuraea sp. NPDC050786 | reverse complement strand
GCTATCTCGCTGGGCTCCACCTACGTGGTGCCATCTTGTGGATCCGAAGCCTGCAGCCCACATAGAGATCCGAACTCAGAACAGGCCCTAGTCCTGTACGCCCGGACCGGCATCGGTGAAGCGCTGTGCCGGCAGCAGTGACAGCAGCCGCGCCAGGCGCTGCTGAAGCGCGGGCAGGGGCGCTGCTCCGGGTTGCTTCCCTGCTGGTCGCCGTCAATTCGCCGGCCGGCGGGCTTCCGCGCCGTCGCCACCTGCCGCGACGCCCTCCTCTTCCTTGGCACCGACGGTCCGCGTGGTCCTCGGGTCGTCTCGGACAGGGACGGAGATCGCGAAACCGATCGCGGTCCACTCTTGTCGTTACTCCCTCCACCCGTTAACTTAACCCCCTTAGAAGGTTAAGAGGGAATGGGGAGTCCATGAGTGGCATGGTGACAACGGCTGACGTGGCTTTCGTGAACGGAATCCGTGTGCACTACACGCGGGCGGGTTCCGGTCCGCTGGTGATCCTCCTCCACGGATGGCCGCAGACCAGCCTGTGCTGGCGGGCCGTGTTGGAACCGCTTGCCGCCGATTACACGGTCGTCGCTCCTGACCTGCGTGGATACGGTCTCAGCGACAAACCGCCGACCGGCTACGACAAGCGTCAGATGGCCGCGGACATGGCCGAGCTCGTGCGAACGCTCGGTTTCGAGCGGGCCGCGGTCGTAGGACACGACCGCGGCGCCCGCGTCGCGCACCGCTGAGCGCTGGACCGCCCGGAGCAGGTGGAGCGGCTGGCCGTGCTCGACGTGGTGCCGACGCGGGAGATGTTCCGCCGGCTGGACGCCTCGGTGGCCTCCCAGTACTGGCACTGGCTGTTCCACCTGCAGCCGGATCTGCCGGAACGGCTGGTGGCCCACGACGTCCGCGGATATCTGGAGCACTTCTTCGAACGCTGGACCTACAACCGTCACGGACTGGACCCCGACGCCGTGGACTCCTACGTCCGCGCCTTCTCCCGGCCCGGGGCCCTGCGCGCCGGCTTCGACGACTACCGCGCCCAGGAACAGGACCTCGCGCTCGACGACGCCGATGCGGCCATGGGGCGCAGACTGTCCATGCCCGTGCTGGCCTTGTGGGGATCGGTCGGGCTTCCCTCTCGCCTCCCCACACTGGACATCTGGCGCGAGTACGCCGAAGACGTCACCGGCGCGCAGATTCCCGATTGCGGGCACTTCATCGCGGAGGAACGGCCGGACATTCTCCTCGGCCACCTTCGCGGATTTTTCGCCGAGGGGAGGAACTGATGATCTCGGCGAGCGAGGACCCCTCGCTGTTCACCGCCCGCAGACCGGCTGCCAACCTCACGCTGCTGTTCACCGAATACCCGCTCCTGGAACGACCTGCTGCAGCGAGGGCCGATGGGTTCGACCACGTCTGATTCTGGTGGCTGTTCGGCACGAACCCGGCCCCGGACCCGGATACCGTCGCCCGGTTCGTGGCCGCCGTACGGCCACCGACGGCCCGGCCCCCCATCGAGATGCAGCACGAGATCGCCGCCGGGAACATCGCCTTCGCGATGAAAGCCGCTCGCCCTCTTGGCGGAACCATTCTGATGGAGCCGCTGAGCGGTATGCCGCAATACCCGCTCAAGACAGCCGGCGACGCCGCTGAAGTGATCGAACGCGTCCGGGAAGAAAGCGGGCTGGACAACCTCCTGCTCCTCCTCGACCAGTACCACCTGGCGATGAACGGCGGGGACCTGGCGGGCGTGATCGCGGAGCACGACGAGCTGGTCGGGCAGGTGCAGATCGCCGACGTGCCCGGCCGAGGCGAGCCCGGCAGCGGCTCGGCCGACATCCAGGACGTACTCGCGCACTCATCGACCGCCACTACCGCGGATTGTTTGCCCTGGAATACATACCGGTCGACTCGACCGAACAATCGCTGCGCAGGCTGCGGGCCGAGGTGCCCGGCTGGACGATCGCGGCGCGCGGATGATGTCACGACCGCGCCGCGCGGCACGGAGCAGGAACCGCCGGCCATCCGAGAGGAGCGCTTGAATGCGCACCGATCCCCATCGCTCGGCCGCCGGCACCGACCCCGCCACGAGCCTGGCCATTGCCCGCCGGGTCTCTGCAAGCCTGGTCGGGGTCGTGCGCGGGGTGACGCAGGCCCGTGCTCCGCGCTTCATCGTCTAGGACGGCGCCGCGGATCCATGCCCGCCGGATGCCGAGCGCGTCGGTCGCCACGTCGCTGGAAGTGATGCCGCCCCTTCGGTCGGGGAACGGCCGGCGCCCACGACACGGGTAGCACCAGCTCGGCCGGAGCAACCCGACGGACCGCCGTGCGTCTGGACTGATCATCTCAGCCGGACGGCCACCGACTGGCGAAGGCAAATATCATGCGGAGCGGGAAAAGATTCGTGGTCCCATTGGCGATGTGACCTCCGTGACCTTTGTGGACAAGAGGGACGTGTGGCTGTGCAGGACGAATGGCTCTGGTACGGCGGCCGGGTGTGCCTCGACTATGTCAACACCCTGCGCGACCGCTGGAAGGAGCCCCGTGACACGCTCCGCGAACCCGACGACGTGCTGCGCTGGTTGCATACCGCTGGATTGACCGGCGAGTCGATCCCGACGCCTGCCCGGCCGGAAGCCGTGCTGACCTCCGCGCGGCGACTGCGGGAGGCGATCGACCGCGCCGTCATGGCGGCGGCGGACAGTGACCTGCCTGACACAGCGGACTTGTCCTTGATCAACAGCGCCGCGATGGCGGCCCCGCGCCCGGCACCCCAGGTCGCCATCGTGGGTGGGCGTCTGGCGCCGGGAAACAGGAAGGCAGGAGCAGAGGACGCGGCAGCCGGACTGGGCCTGGTCGCCCATGACGCGGTGGAGCTGCTGCTCTCGAACGAGATCCGGTGGGTCCGCGTCTGCGGCGCTGACCGCTGCGCCCTGCGTTTCATCGACCGTTCCCCCGCGCACAACCGGCGCTGGTGTTCCATGGCGCGCTGCGGCAACCGGACCAAGGTGCGATCCCATCAACTCCGGCATGGCGGGCAGTGAGCGCGGACCTGCCCACGAAGCGTCACGCAGGGACCACGTGAACGGCGTGCGTTCGCACGGCCTGCCGTGGGGTCGCGTCGGCGACCCCAGGAGTCGGCCTGTCCCTAGTGGTTAGGCTCGCAGCCCTGGCCGGATAATCGGCGTGCCGTCTCATGGCCGGCAGACTGTCTGCAGGACCTGATCTTGGAGGTGGTCGCGGGACGTCGACCGAGTGTGTCCGTCCGGCCAGCCAGCATGGAGGAGGGATGCGGGCTGCAGCGGGTCGGCCGGACAGCGAAGGATCCGGTCCGGCTGCGGCGGGCGATCGTGGTGCTGATGTCCGCCCAAGGCCGGACGGGACCGCCGACGCCAAGGAGCCCTTCTCGCAAGGCGGCGTACAGCAGTGTGTGAAGCCCGCGCGGTCGAGGGAGAGTTGCCGGCTGGAGGTGGCGGGGTCTTCGTAGAGGGGCGCCTGCGGCCAGCAGGGCGGTGAGGGCGTGCCGCTGGCGGGCGTCCGCGCCAGTCGACCATCCGCCGGGGCGGCACCTCCGGCGGCAGCGGCATGGCCCCAGCCCCACACCGAGGATTTCCGCAGCGAGCTCCAGCGCCTTCTCCAGATTCCTGCCCGAGGGCGCAGCCGGGCCCTCGCGCCAGCGCTCCAGGTCCGAGGAACGCCGGGCACGTTGGCACCGGTGGTCAGGAGCTACTCAGGTGCCGGGCGAAGAATCGGATCGAGCTGTCGATTTCGAAAGACGGGACTCGAAAGTGGTCGCCGGGGTTGGCGTGCAAGGTTTTCTCGGCGGAGCCGAGTGCGTCGAACAGCTTCATGACCGAGTCCCGCGGAGCGCCTTCATCGTCCCACTGCAGTACGAACTCGACCGGGATCGTGATCCGCGCCGCGATGTCGATGAGCCAGTCGCTTCCGACGAGGCCCAAGACGGCGGCTTTGATCCGAGGTTCGGCCGCGACGAGGCGGATGCCCATCTCGCCGCCCTGGGACAGGCCGTAGTATCCGACGGGCTGGCTGTCGCCGACGGAGTCCAGTTTCTGGAGCGCGTCGAGGGTGGTCTGCCAGTCGGGGATGAGCTGCGCCGCCACGGTTTCGTTGAGGGCGGGCCACTCCGGGCAGGACCGGAAGGGCTCGCCCGCGGCCTCTTGTTCCTGGATGAGTGCGACGAGCCGCCGGATTTCCGGGTGTTCCGGCCTGTCGCCGGTCCCTGGGGCGTCGATCGCGGCGACCGCGAAGCCGCAGGAGGTGACGTAGGGGAAGGCCCGGGAGACGACCTCCCATCCCTTCTTGTGCTGGCCGCCGCCATGCCCGATCAGGACAAGTGGGCGGGGACCGGTGCCTTCGGCGGGCGTCCAGAGCACCCCGGGGATGTCTCCGACGGTGAAGAGCTGTTCGCGGATGCCGTCAGAGAACGTTTCCGAGGTGATGCGCATGGCGGTATTACACCGGCATTCCCGCTGACGCGCGAGTCAATTATCTGCCTGTCATTAACCGGCTGCCAGGAAGTACACCCGAGGGTCATTGACCCCGGCCGCCGACATCTGCCCGCACACCGGCCGCGCTCGCCTGGGCTACGACCGCGCTCGCGTCCTGCCGGACAAGTACGCCGGGCTGGATCTGCACCAGCTGCGCCACAGCGCCGCCACCCACCTCGGCGACGCCGAGATCCCGCTGCAGCCCATCATGGGCAAGACCCGCCACAAGAACCCCCGCACCGCCATGCGCTACGTCCAACCCGGCGCCGAAGCCATCGCCAAAGGGCACCGAGGTCCTGGCACCCCGCCGCCGTACCCATTGATCAACTGAGTGGCGGCTCGCCGGAGCTAGAGGAGTTCCGGGCCGGCACGTCGGACATCAGCTCCTCGATGTAGGACCGCACCGGAGCGGGACCGCCGGTCAGCGTGATGTCGGGGCCGAACAGGCCGCCGAACCCGATCGGCACGTCCTCGTACTGCGGCACGCCGGCCCGGCTGATCACGCCGCCGGGGCGGACGATGCCGAATGCCGTCTCGTAGGCGTTCATGTAGCCGACCGCCTCCAGCACCGCGTGGACGCCCTGCCCGCCGGTCAGCTCCCGCACCCGCTCGATGCCCTCGCTGCCGCGCTCGGGCACGACGTCGGTCGCGCCGAAGTCGATGCCGAGCTTGGTACGGTCCTCGTGGCGGCCCGACAGGATGATCCGCTCCGCGCCGAGCCGGCGGGCCGACAGCACCGCCATCAGGCCGACCGCGCGATCCCCGATGACCGCCACCGTGGTCCGCGCATCGACGTGGGCCTGCTTGGCGGCGAGGTGGCCGGTGCCATAGACGTCGGCCAGGCCGCCGCCCACCCCGTCGCGTGCCCAGAAGCCGCCGTTGAGGCAGGAGGTCTGCAGACCTTCCCGGCAGAAGACGCAGGTGTTGTCGGACCAGGCGAACGGCGACACCACCAGATCACCCCGCTTGAGCCCGGACACCTCGGAGCCGAGGTCCTCGATGACGCCGAGGAATTCGTGGCCCATCGGGGTGCCCTGCTCCGAGGCCGGCAGGGAGTGGTACGGGTGCAGGTCGCTGCCGCAGGCGCACGAGCGCACGATGCGTACGACCGCGTCGGTGGGCTGCTGCAGCACCGGGTCCGGCACGCTCTCGACGCGCACGCGCCGGCGCCGTACATATGAGTTGCTCGCATCAGGAGGCCCTTCCCCTGGTGAAGGGGTGGCGTTCTCCCCGGTCCAGCTCCATCAAACAGGCGCGTTCGGGAATGCGGCAGGACCTGCTGACACAGGTAACGACAGAACCCCCCAGCCGGGGCCGGGGCGGTCTGTCGCGTCCCGGTGAGTTCCTCGTACGGCAGGTCGTCAGCGGGGCATTCGCGGACGGGGTAGTACGGGAGCAGCCACTCCCAGGGGGAGATGAGCGATGTTGCAGTTATGCGTGGAACCGAGCATCCCCAGGCTGGTCACGAGGAGCCCGTCGTCGACGACGGCGATCGCGCTCGGTCCGTCGAGGCCGTCAGCCTCCGTCGCGAGAACGGTCATGGCGCCGTCCGGGGCGATGCGCAGAACGGTGTTGCGCGGGTGGACGGCGAGGTACAGCGTGCCCGAGCTGTCGAAGGCGAAGTCGTCGGCGGGGATGCCGGTGTACATCTGTTCCACCTTGCCTGGACGTCCCGCGTCGATGCCGATACGCAGGACGGTGCCCTGGGCCGTATTGGTCGCCCATAGGGCGCCGTCCCGGACCTTGAGCCCGTTCACGCCCGTGGACGACACCGCGTCGTCCGGTGACACCGGCGCCAGGCGCTCGTCGGCGAGCCAGAGCCGCAGTGTGTCGTCGCCGGGGGCGCAGCGGAGGATCTCGCCGTGGACGGAGTCCGCCGCGAACAGTGTGCCGTCATCGGCGAAGGTGATGCCGTTGAGCCCCGCCCGGGTTTCCGAGGCGGCGAACCGCACCCAACGACGGGGACCCTCGCGCCGCCAGATTCCGGCCACGGTGGCGGTCGTGCTGCGCACGGCGGCGTACAGCCGATCCTCGGCGTCCGACGCGAGGCCGACCACGATCGCGTCGGCCGGCTCCGGGACCACTCGTTCCGGCTCCTCACTGCTGGACAGCCAGACGGCGCCCGCCATCAGCAGTGTCGCGCAGGTCGTGCCGTCCGTGAGGACCACGATGTTCTCCGGCATCTCGCCGGCACTGTGATCGAAGGCTTTGAGGATCATGAAATGCGCCATCCACATCTGTCTGAGATATCAACTCACTGGCTTGATATATTACAAGCGTGCCTTCTGAGATTCATCCCGTGATCAGGGGGATGTCTCACATCCCCGCGCTGCTGCTGACCGGCGAGGAGAAACCCAACCTCGACCGCACCGGCCAGGCGTACCGGGCGATCCGACGCCAGATCATCGACCTGACGCTGCCGCCCGGCAGCAGCTTCAGTGAGGCGTCGCTCGCGCAGCAGTGGCACATCAGCAAGACGCCGGTGCGCGAGGCGCTCGCGCGGTTGCGGCGTGACGGGCTCGTGGATGCGCTTCCGCGCGCCGGCTACGTCGTCAGCCCGATCACGCTCCAGGACACCGACGATCTCTGCGCCTTGCGGACGCTGCTGTCCGGCGAGGCCGCTGCCGTCGCCGCACGCCGAGGCGTCGAGGCGCCGACGCTCGAGCGGCTCGAAGCGCTGTCCAAGGTGCCCTTCGCGCTCGCGGCGGGCGAGGCGGAGCTTGAGGAGTCGCTGCAGGCCGGGATCGAGTTCGAGGCCATCATCGCCAACTCCAGCGGCAACAACCGTTTCGGCAAGGCGATCGTCGACGTGCTCGACGAGCTGGAGCGGGTCCTGCGGATGGCCTTGTTGATCGCCCCCGAGGCCGCGAGCCCACCCGGGGAACTGGCCGCCATCTACGAGCGACTGCGTGCGCGGGATGCGGACGGCGCGCACGAGGCCATGCGCAACCGGTGCGAGCGCGTGCGTCACGACGTGCTCCGGATCCTGGCGATGAGCGTCTCCGTCAGCCGGGCGCACATCGAGATGCCGGCGAAGGGTGGCGGCAACGCCTCCGCCGGCGTCGCCGCCAAGCTGCCCGTCATTTGGTGACTGGGTCGTCTCGCTACGATACGCGGCGTGAACGATGACTCTTCTGTGATGAGCACCGGACGCCTGGAGGCGTTCAGCGACGGCGTGTTCGCCATCGCGATCACCCTGCTGGTGCTGGAGATCCGATTGCCCGAAGGCTGGGAGGAGGACCTCGGGGGTGCGCTGATCCGCCTGTGGCCGTCCTACTTCGCCTACGTGGTGACGTTCCTGCTGGTGGGGATGATCTGGATGAACCACCATCGGATGTTCCACTTCATTCACAGGACCGACGGCCTGCTGCTGGCCCTCAACGTGCTCCTCCTGATGGATGTCGCCTTCCTGCCCTTTCCCACGCATGTGCTGGCCGAGGCGCTGCACGCCGACCACGGCACGCAGATGGCCGCCATCTTCTACGGAATCGTGCTGGTGATCGGCGGCATCTTCTACAACGCCGTGTGGTGGTACGCCTCGTCAGGACACCGCCACCTCGGCGGACACATCACCCCGGCCGAGGCACGCTCGTTGCGATTCCGCTGGAGCATGGGGCCGGTGCTCTATCTCGTCGCGACCGTCATCGGCGCGCTCAGCGCGATAGGTGCGCTGGTGTTCTACGTGGTGCTGCTTGTCATCTACATGTTCGACATGCGCCCCAGGCGACAGGCCGTGCAGGATGCACGATGACCGCCAACGGTTGATCGACGGGTTTGTCGGGGCGGAATGCGAGACTCCGCAGATGAATCCTCGACTTTCAGACAGCCCGGTGTGAACACGTTTGAGCAGTTCACCTTCGAGCCGATCAATGAAGGGCGGCGCAGCGCGAGCATCGCTCGCGGAGAGCTGCGTGATCAGCGGTTCCCGTTGTCCACCGATGTGACCTTCGACCGCGCGAGATTGGTGAACGTGGACTTCACCGAGATGCGGTTCCCCTGCTTTGCTGCCTGTGGCAGCTCGTTCGACGGCTGCGACTTCTCCGGCACCGCCTTCGAACAGCTGTTGATGGGCAGCACCGGCGTCGGCGTAGGGGAGTGGGACGGCGTCGCGTGGCCGCAGACCGTCTTTCGAGATTGCGTGTTCCGCCGCACCCGTTTCCCGGATCTCACCCACTTCGGCAACGTCCGGTTTGAGAGATGCGTCTTCGACCGGTCCCGCCTGCGGCAGCAGACAGACACGAGCGAGGCCGAGTTCGTCGATTGCGTCTTCCTTGGCCGGGTACGCAGCATCAACTTCTGGGGCCGACCGGACGATCGTTACCACGCAGCACTGGGCAGAGGTCACAACGACTTCAGCGGCAACGACTTCACGGCCGCCGAACTCGACGACGTTTCCTTCCGCCACATTGACCTGCGGGCTCAGTGCTTCCCCGGCCTGCCCGGGTACGCGCTCCTCGACCGGATCACCGAACGGGCGAGTGCGGTGCTGCCGCTGGTCGACAGCTGGCCGGAGGACAAGCACCGCCAAGAGGCCCGTTCCGCGCTGGAGTTCCTCGCGGGCACGGCGCGCGAATGGAGCAATGATCAGGCCTTGGTGAGCCCGGCGATGCTGGGCCGCAAGCTGCCGCCCGCCCTCCGCGAGGAGCTGTTCGCCGCGTTCAGGCGCACATCCAGCGATACATCCCGTGGTTGAGCCGCACCGCCTCGCGGGCCAGCTCCCGCAAGGCGGTGATGCGTTCGACCTCGTACTCGTCGAGCAGCTCGTCCTCGGCATACTCGCGCAAGCGTGCATCCTCCACGGCGGCGAGCGCGGTGACGGTCTCCGGCATCACCCGCTCCACGCCCGACACCTCACCGTCGTCCACGACGACCTCACAGTCACCGAACTCGCTGATGTCGCGCCCGCTGAGCTCGGCAACCAGGTCGCCGGGCTCGTCGATCCACCCCTTGCAGTCGACGTACGGCAGTTTCACATGCGCAGGGCCGCCGGACAGAGCCCGCTCGGCCGACCTGTCTGATTCCGCCGTGAAGTAGTCGACCAAGACGCCCATGGCCGGACATCTTATCGATCAAGCCGCGGTGCGGACACGATGACATCGCCCCGTCCGGGTTCGCCGACGTCCAAGGGTTCGGCTTCGACAGCACCGTCCCGTACGCGCACCAGGAGTGGCGCGTCCACGCCGCCTGTGCCACACTCGCTGTTATAGAACTCAGTGAAGAGTTATAGAACGATCGGAGCATGGCATGCGAAACGTGCTGCCGTGGCGTGAGCCGGTCCCGCTCGACGGGACGATGGGCGAGCCCCGAGCGCGGGGCCGATTCGGCGAGTACGGTGGACGGTACGCGCCGGAGTCCCTGGTTGAGGCGTGCCGCGAGGTGGACGAGGCGTTCCGGGAGGCCTGGGCGGACCCGGGGTTCCGCGGCGCCCTGGCGCGGCTGCTCGCCGTGCACGCCGGGCGGCCGACCCCGCTCACACCGGCCGGCCGGCTGTCGGAGGCGCTGGGCGTGCGGCTGTACCTCAAGCGCGAGGATCTCACCCACACCGGATCCCACAAGATCAACAACGTGCTGGGCCAGGCCCTGCTGGCCACCCGGATTGGACGGCGCAGGCTGATCGCCGAGACGGGCGCGGGCCAGCACGGGGTGGCCACCGCGACGGCCGCCGCGCTGCTCGGGCTGGAGGCCACGGTGTTCATGGGCGAGCGCGACATCGAGCGGCAGGCGCTGAACGTCTTCCGGATGCGCATGCTGGGGGCCGAGGTGGTCCCGGTGACCACGGGCAGCCGCACCCTCAAGGACGCGACCAGCGAGGCCATGCGGCACTGGGTGGGCGCGACCGGCGACGCCCACTACTGCATCGGCTCGGTCGTCGGGCCGGATCCGTACCCCTGGATGGTCAGGGAGTTCCAGCGGGTCATCGGCGACGAGGCCCGCGGGCAGTGCGCCGCCGAGCTGCGGACCGGCGTCCCGGACTACGTGGTCGCGTGCGTCGGCGGCGGCTCCAACGCGGCCGGCACGTTCGCCGGATTCGCCGACACCCCGGCGCGCCTGGTCGGCGTCGAGGCGGAGGGCGGCGCCGGGGCGGCCCGCGGCCGGCTCGGCGTCCTGCACGGCTGCCGCTCGCTGTTCCTGCAGGACGACGCCGGGCAGATCACCGAGCCCCACTCCATCGCCGCCGGGCTCGACTACCCGGGAGTCGGCCCGGAGCACGCCCACCTGCGTGACCTGGGCCGGGCCCGCTACTTCACGGTGACCGACGACGAGGCGGTCGGCGCGGCGGTACGCCTGGCGCGTACCGAAGGCATCGTCCCGGCGCTCGAATCGGCGCACGCCCTCGCCTGGGTGATCCGCGCGGCGGCCGGCGGCGACCTGCCCGCAGGATCGACGGTGCTGATGACGTTGTCCGGCCGGGGCGACAAGGATGTCGCAACCCTGAAGGAGCTGCTGTGACCAACCCCACCCTGGCCGCGGGCGCGGTCGAACGCCACCTGCGTGCCCGCCGGGACACCGGCCGCGGTCTGCTCATGCCGTACGTCACCGGGGGGATCACGCCCGGCTGGACGGAGTACCTGCGGGCGTTCGCCGCCGCCGGGGCGGACGCGATCGAGGTCGGGCTGCCCTTCTCCGACCCCACGCTGGACGGCGTCACCATCCAGCAGGCCGGCGACACGGCACTGGCCCGGGGGGCGAGCACCCGCCGGATCCTCGCCGACCTGTCCGGCATGCCGAATCTGGGCGTGCCGCTGGTGGCCAGCACCTACTACAACCTGGTGCTGCACGACGGCCCCGAGGCGTTCTGCGCCGCGCTGCGCCGAGCCGGCGTCGGCGGCCTGATCGTGCCCGACCTGCCGGTGCATGAGGCGGACGAGCTGACGGACGTGGCTGAAGCCGCCGGGATCGAGCTGGTCCTGCTGGCGTCGCCGGCGACGCCGCAGCCGCGGCTGGCGGAGATCGCGTGCCGCAGCCGCGGATTCGTCTACGCGGTGTCGCTGATGGGCACCACCGGTGAGCGGGCCGGCCTCGCCGCTTCGGCGGCGGAGCTCAGCGAGCGGGTCAGGCGCGTCACCGACCGGCCGGTCTTGCTAGGATTTGGCATTTCCACCCCGGATCAGGCACGCGAAGCCCGCCGGCACGCCGACGGCGTGGTGGTCGGCGCCGCGGTCATGCGGCGAGTGCTCGACGGGGCTGGGCCGGACGACCTGCGGGCCTTCCTCGCGACCCTGCGGGAAGCCCTCGACCAGGAGTGTGACCGACCACGATGACCCCCGACGCCGGGCACGAGGCGAGATACCGCGCCATCGCCGCCGACCTCGCCGCGAAGATCCGGTCGGGACAGTACGCCCCCGGTGAGGCCCTGCCGCCGCAACGCGAGCTGAGCGCCTCCTACGGGGTGACCCTCATGACGCTGCGCCAGGCGTTGCGGGAGCTCAGCGACGAGAGGCTGATCGTGCAGCAGCCCGGCAGGGGCACGTTCGTCGCCCCGCCCCACCTGGCGTACCAGCTCGACTCGCTCCGCAGCCTCGTCGACGACCTGCGTAAACAGGGCCATGACGTGCGCACCGCGGTGGCCGGGCGGGCGGTGCGCCGGGCCCCCGCCCGGATCGCCGCGGAGCTGCGGCTGCGCCCCGGCGACACCGCCCTGCGGCTGGAGCGGGTCCGCGAGTTCGCGGGACGTCCCGCCGTACACCAGGTGTCCTGGGTCCGCCGGCCGGTGGCCGACCAGATCCGCGACCGCGACTTCACCGCCGTCTCCCTCTACACGGCCCTCGCCGACGCGGGAGTGACGGTCGCCCAGGCGTCCGAAGTGGTACGGCCCGGCCTGCTCGACCCCGCCGCCGCCCGCCACCTCCAGGAGCCGGAGGGGAGCCCGGTGCTCATCAGCACCCGGATCACCTACACGCTCGACGCCACGCCCGTGGTGTCCGACCATGCCACCATCCTCGGCAGCATGATGGAGATCCGCACCGAACGCGCCGCCACCGGCCTCTCCCTCACCTGGGGCGCCACCAGCTGAGAACCTGCGGTAGTTGCTGGTCGACGTCGACCACGGCGATGTCCGCAGCGGTCGCGGAGTTGCGCGTAGAGCGTTGGGGGAGTGTTCAGTCCGACGTCTGTTCCAGCAGGCGCTGGGCCAGGCGCCGGACGGCAGTGCGCAGTTCCTGCGGCGACGAGATCGTGAACGGGAAGCCGAGCCCGGCGAGCATGGTCGCCATGCCGTCCAGAGACTCGGCACTCGTCCGCAGGAGGACTCCGTCCGGTGTTTCGGTGAGTGTGGCCACCGACGGCGGGATGCGGCGGGCCGCCTCGGCCAGGGGAACGTGCAGAACGACCTCGACAACGTGCGCATACGGTACCTGGGCCAGCGACGCGGTGACCTGCCGTACCGGGTCGGACTCCTCGGGAATCTCGTAGGAAGCCGTCATCGGGACGACGGAGGAGATCCGGTCGACGCGGAAGGTGCGGATCTCGCCGGACCGGTGGTCGTGGCCGGTCACGTACCAGCGGCCGGAGTGGAAGACCAGGCCGTGGCCGTCCAGTTCGCGTTCGGTCTGGGAGCCTTGCCACGAGCGGTAGTGCAGGGTGACCCGGCGGCGGTCGCGGATCGCAGCGGCCAGGGTCAGCACGGCCCGGCTCGCGGGCATCGGCGCCGCACGTTCGGCGAGAGTGAAGTCCAGGGTCTCCTCCAGCGCGCCGACCTGTTCTCGCAGTTTGGCCGGCAGCACCCGCCGGATCTTGGCCAGGGCGGCCTCCGTCGCCTCGGCGGCAAGGCCCAGGCGGCGTCCGGCGAGCAGGCCGAGAACCACGGCGGTGGCCTCGTCGTCGGTGAGCATCAGCGGTGGCAGCTTGTAGCCGGGCATCAGCTGGTAGCCGCCGTAGCGGCCGCGTTCGGCGGCGACCGGGATGCCCAGTTCGGCGAGCCGGGCGGCGTAACGCCGGACGGTCCGCTCGTCCACACCGAGTCTCTGCGCCAGCTCGCGGCCGCCCAGCCCGTGGTGTGCCTGGAGCAGTTCGAGCATGGTCAGCATCCGAGTTGCCGGATATGACACAAGTCACCCACTTAATCCGGGCGGATTCTGTCCGCTATCGGCTCTAGCGTAGCGGCATCGGCTCACTGGAAGGACGATGAGATGGCGAACTACGTGCTGGTTCCCGGCTTCTGGCTCGGCGCCTGGGCTTGGGACCAGGTGGCGCAGAAGCTGCGCGCCGCCGGACACGAGGTGCGGGCGGTCACTCTGACGGGGCTCGCGGAGAGGGCAGGGGAGCTGTCGCCGGAAGTCGGCGTGGAGACCCATGTCGCCGACATCCTCGCGGCGATGGACGGATTGGAGGAGGTTGTCCTGGTGGGGCACAGCGGGGCGAATGTCCCGGTGACCGCGGTCGCCGACCGGCATCCCGAGCGGCTCAGCCGAGTCGTCTACGTCGACACCGCGCCGCTGCCGTCCGGTGTGGCGGTGATCGACTTCAACGACGAGGAGACCCAGAAGGCGTGGCGCGCTCAGGTCGGGGACGGTTGTGCACTCGATGTGCCCTCGTTCGAGGAGGGGGAGGGGAGGTTCGCGGGACTGACCGAGGAGCATTGGGCGCAGATCCGCGCGAAGGCGACGCCGCAGCCGTGGGGCGCGGTCACCCAGTCGGTTCAGCGGCCGCAGCAGATCCCGGCGACGCCGAAGACCATGGTCGCCTCGACGATGCCGGTGGCGATGATCCGCGAGCTGATCGCTTCGGGGAACCCGGCGTTCGCCCCGCTCGGCGCACCCGAATGGACCTTCGTCGAGCTGCCGACCGGCCACTGGCCGATGTTCTCGCGACCGGCGGATCTCGCCGCGTTGCTCTGACGACCTCCACATCCTGATCAGCAGGTCAGCGACGGTCGCGGGGGCGTCGGTGACCTCGTCGGCCGCCAGCCGCGGCCGTCCGCGGGGGTAAGCAGGCTAGACCTCACGCCCGGTCACTGTGCCGGAGGTGGTGTGGTCGGCCTTGCGGATCTGGTGCGAGCGCACCGCTTCGGCCGTGATGGCGATCGCCTCCCTGGTCTGCTCGTACGTACGCTGGGCGATGGCGGTGTACAGCACGTCCAGCACCGCCAGTTGGGCGTGCCGTGCCAGGATCATCTCGGTGCTGAAGCCGAGCTTGCGCACCCCGGTCGCGAGCACCAGCTCGGACCGGTCGGCGACAGGGGAGGCCACGTCGTTGGTGATGGCGATCGTCGTCGCGCCGTGCGACCGAGCCTCCGCCACCAGGTCGCGCACCTCTTGGGTGCGTCCGCTGTGTGAGATGGCGACGACGGCGTCGCCGCGTCCCATCAGCGCGGCGCCGGTCAGCGCGACGTGCACATCCGTGTGGGTCCACGCGGGCACGCCGATCTGGTACAGCCGTTGCTGGAACTCCAGGGCCGTCGTCCCGCTGCCGCCGATTCCGTAGATCATCGCGCGGCGCGCGGCGGCCAGCACGCCGGCCGCCCGCTCGACGGTGGCCAGATCGAGGTTGGCGAGCGCCTCGGCGACGACATGTCCGATGTTGGCCGAGATGACGTTGGCGACATGGCGAATCTCGTCGCCCTCGGTCAGCTCCGTGCCGATGTGAGCAGCCCAGGTGCCCCGGACATCGGCCCGCCCACTGTCGGAGGCCAGCGCGATCCGCAGCGCCGAGTAGCCGTCCATGCCCAGAGCCCGGCACAGTCTGGTGATCGTGCCCGTGGACACCCCACAATGCTCCGCCAGCTCCACAATGGTCATCCGTGCCGCGGCCGCCGGATCAGCCAGCACCAGCTCGGTCAGCGACCGCTGGGCCTCCGGCATGGTGGGCAACAACTCACGCATCCGGTGTATGACGTCGCCCCGCGGCGGACTGGATGACATGCCGACTCCCTTCAGTGGAGCAATTATTCTTCATCGCCTGCCGACGTCAATACCTCGATGACCCATCAGGCCACCGACAACGAGTCCTCTCGCCATCGAGGGGTCGGAGTGAGACATCGTACGGGAAGAAAAATTCTCCGCAGGAGCAAGTGGTCAAGCAGGGGGGTGGGCTGCACCCCCGGCCGCAGCAGAGCACTGCCATCCACCAAGATCACGACACCAACACTCGCCCCGCCAGCCGCAGCATCGGGAGATCTTCGGCCCCCGGAACGGCCACGACCCGTACGTGGCCGCCTACAGGACGGTTAGCTGGCCGTACCTGGAGAGGGCTCCGGCCAGATCGCCGGATGTGCCGCGGAGTGCGGCGTCGAGGAAGGCGACGGTGGCCCCTGCGGTGAGACGTGGCCCGGCGGTCCGGCCGAGGGAGCCGACGAGCATGGGCAGCGGCGGCAGGAAGAGCGGAGCGTCGGTGAAGGTGAGGTGTGCCGAACCGGGGACGGTGAGCCGGTAGCTCGTCGCTGTGCTGAACTGGAGCACCCGCGTGAGGCGAGGGATGTAGTCCGGCTCCTCGCCCGGCTTCACGTCGTGGGTGAGCGCGAGCACGGGCGGATTGAACGGTTGCGGTGCGGGGTCTCGCGGGAAGCCGTCCATGTCGATGACGGCTGCGAACCGGGGGTCCTGGCGGGCGGCCTGCAGGGCGGCGGCGCCCCCGAGGGAGTGGCCGGTCGCCGCGGCCCGGGGGATGTCGAGCCGCCCGGTCAGGAGGCCCGGGATCTCACCGCGGTCCAGGCGGCCGAGCTGGGTGAGGACGAAGCTGAGGTCGGCGGCCCTGACCGCTGTCCACCCGGCCGCGCGCCTGTCGTCCTCCGTCTGGTCTCCGGTGGACGCGACCCGGGTGCGGATCGACCGGCCGTCGGTGAGGGTGACGACGGCTGAGTCGTACGGGTGGTCGAGGGCCGCCACGACGTAGCCGCGGCTGGCCAGTTCCTCGGCCCAAGTGGTGCTTTGGGCGCGCACGCCGCCGAGCCCGGGCGAGAACAGGACCACGGGGAACCGGCCGCCTCCGGCGGCCACTGGGGCATCAGGCACAGAGCGCGTGTGGGCGCGTGCCGCCTCGTCGAGAATGAAGCTCGGAAGGCCGAGGTAGTCGGCCTCGCCGCGGGCGACGAGCCGCGCCTCCTGCGCCGTACGGCCCAAGTACCACGCCCGCCGGGCGGCAGGATCGCGCTGCGCGGGATACCAGAGCTGGACGACGACCGTCCGCTTGTCATCGGTCCGGGACGTGGCGGTTTCCGCTCGATCGGGGTCGGTCCACTGCATGACGGTGGCGCCGACGGCGTATGCGCCCGATGGCTGGGGGAACACGGGCCGGGGCAGCGCCCACACCGCCGCCGCGCCGGCGAGAATCAGAGCCAGACATGCCGCCGACCCCGGCAGGGCCAGCCACCACCGAGCCCGCCGTGCGGGCCGCCGCAGCAGGGAGGGAGCGGCGAACGTCAGCGCGATGGCCCCGCCCACGAGGACGGGTATGAGCTGCCAGCGGATCCCGAGCACGGCCAGCACGATCGCGGACACCGCGAGGGCTGCCGCACCAGCCCACATCGAAGGTCGGCGCGCGCCGGGCGGCAGCCAGCGGGCCAGCACCAGCACGACGGCGGCCGCCAAGGCCAGGAGCTCTGCGAGGGACAGGCCGAAGAATATGGTCACAGTCATGTTGATCACGGTGTCGGAGCGATCTCCGCCGGACAACGGCCCCGATGTGGAGAGCTGTGCGCGACCTCGGTATGACCCCTCACGACCGGTCTGCGACCGGGGTCGTAGGGCCCGGTAGTCCTGGCGCCTCCGGACGGAACACTCGCCCGGCCCACCTGGCGCTCGGGGCGCGTTCGGATGAAGGACGAGATCGGCCGGCACGGGCCGGTGGTCGACGCCCAGCACGTTCGCGATTCCGAATATCAGGTCGGAGTATCGGTGATGAGGACCTCGGGCAGGTTTGACGCCTGCCACCTTCTTCGGGGGTGCCGTTAACCAGCGTGTCATGGGCCGTCAAACCGCTGCCATCAAGCCGCTTCCTCCGTGGAATCGGAAGTGGGAGCCAGTCGCACGCTGCCGGGCCGGGCCTTTTCGTCAGGGAAGACCCACTTCCGGAGCGCCCAGAAGCGGAAGACCATGGCGATCAGCGTGCCGATGATCTGTGCACTCATGAAGTCGGCGATCTCCTGGGTCATCAGGGGCACATCGGGGGTCTCCAGACGAAACACGTACCGGGAGATCCATAGCGGCGCTGAGCTGAGCACCAGACCGACGCCACTGACCAGGAAGAACAGCGCCGCCTCGTGACGGCGCTCGCGGCCGCCCCTGGTCCGGAACGACCATTCGCGGTTCAACACGTAAGACACGATCGTCGCCACCAGCACCGCGATGATCTTCGCGGTCACCGGCTTCGGTTCCAGAATGGTCAGCTTCAGACCATAGAACACCGTGTTGTCCACTAAGAACGCTGTTCCACCCACCACCACGAACTTCAGCAGCTCACGGTGCTTCAGGGCAAATGCGAGCAGCGGTTCCGGCAATCTTGCGAGTACTGCGTTTGCTATTCGGAGCACCCCCGATCTTCTCACCAGTCGAACACCTTGGTAACAAGATTTGCGGCACGGCTCGTCCGTTTGGCACCGGCCGACAGCCATCGGCGGCACCTGATCCACAGGCACGTCAGCCGCCGACCCGGGTCGGCGAGGTCGATGTCCGACGAGAACGCCGACCACTCGAAGCTCCCTGGCCGACAGCGCCGCAGAGCTGCTGGCCATCCCGCCACGTATACGCGGGATGACCGCTGCTCAGACGGAATCAGTCGGCGGGCTTGCCGAACCAGTGGGAGAGGTGGTCGTCCAGGTCCTGCTGGTCGTCGCCGATCCAGGCGACGTGGCCGTCGGGGCGTAGCAGGACGCACGGAACATTTAGCGCCGCAGTGGGATCCGCGAGGTAATCGACCCGGTCTGACCAGCCGCCGACGGTCAGGCGTTCGGTGCGGTCCAGCAGCAGGCCGCGGCCGCGATGCAGCAGACCGTAGAGGTGGCCCTGTTTCAGGTCGATGTCGCGCAGGCGGCGGCCGAGCAGGTCGGGGCCTGCGCCGAAGTCGTAGCGGATGCCGATCGCGGTGATCTTCCCGATCAAATGGCGGTTCACCTCGTCGAAATCCATCAGTTCGGTGAGCAGCCTGCGCACGGCCTGCGGGCCCGGTTCGGTGGACAGCAGCTCCGTCTGGGCGCGGGTGTTGTCCAGTACGTCCTCGGCGACCGGATGACGTTCGGCCTGGTAGGTGTCCAGCAGTGTTTCCGGCGCCCAGCCGCGGATCTGTGCGGCCAGTTTCCAGCCGAGGTTGAATGCGTCCTGAACGCCCAGGTTCAGGCCCTGTCCGCCGATGGGTGGATGGATGTGTGCCGCATCGCCGGCCAGCAGCACCCGCCCGACCCGATAACGTTCGGCCAGCCGGGTGGCGTCCCCGAAGCGGGACAACCAGCGTGGCGAGTGCACGCCGAAATCGGTTCCGGCGATGGTGCGCAGTTGTTGTTTGAAGTCCTCGAGGGTGGGCGGTTCCGCGCGGTCGCTGACTCCCGCGGCGGGGACCACGACGCTGTAGACCCCTTCGCCGAAGGGCCGGAGCCAGAATCGCTGATGGATCTCGCGGATCACGGTCATCTTGGCGGTGATCTCCTCCTGCGGCACGCCCACTTCCATCTCGCCCATCAGCGTCTCGGTCCGCGAGGGCTCGCCGGGGAAGCCGACGCCGAGCAGTTTGCGCACCGTACTGCGCGCGCCGTCACAGCCTACGAGATAGCGCGAACGCAACTGTTCCCCGTCAGCCAGTTCGACGGTCACACCCTCGTCGTCCTGCTCGAAACCGGCCACCGCGCAACCGCGCCGGACCTGCGCACCGAGCTCGATCGCATGTTCTTCGAGGAGACGTTCGATGATCGGCTGCGGAATGCCCAGCAGGTAGTCGTACGCGGAATCCAGGCCCTTGGGCGCGGGTTTGTTGATGGCGGCGAAGAAGCCGCCGGCCGGACGCCGTCTTCCATGCGGGAGAATGCGATCCAGCAGTCCGCGCATCGCCATCAGCTCGAGACTGCGCACATGCAGACCGACTATGCGGATGAACGACTTGGGCTCGGTCTCCTTCTCCAGAACGAGCACCCGCACGTCGTGCAGCCGCAGTTCGGCGGCCAGCATCGCGCCGGTCGGCCCGCACCCGGCAATGATCACGTCGAAGATGAGGGGCGCGCGATCGGCGCCGGAGGCGGGAGACCGGAGAACTTCGGGGACGTCGCCCACTGAAGGGTCACGCTCGGCCCTGTCGTTCGACGACGGCCCGGCGGTGAACTGCGGAGAACGCATAGGTGTTGCCTTTCGGGAGTGCCTTGTTGGCGAGGCGCTCCCGGCGACACCTACGTCAATCGCCCGACCGTGACGGGAAGGGGGAGCACCCACATCGATACAGCGTTCATGGGTCTCACCTCCTGGGGCGGCGTCACGGTCAACGGCAAGCTACAAGCTCGGGCATCAGCCCGTCCAATCATTTCCCAGCCACGTGATCATGTCGTGCCGCCGCCCACGACCTGAATGACCTCCGCGGTCAGCCTGTCGGTGCGGCGGCCGGCGAAGACGGCGGCCACGCCGGCGGCTCTGGGCCTGATGATCCTGTGGATCAGGGGCGCGTTCACGGTGTTGCCCTCTATCGGGCGCTGTTCACCGGTCCCTCTCCCGGGTATCGCCAGAATCGGGCGCACCGTGGCGTTCGACGCCGAGACCATGGCGGCCGCCTGCGGCATGCTCCAGTTCGCGCGGCTGCGCGGGCCGTAGCGGACGCCAATCGCTGGTGTCGAGTGGGGCCAGTTCCGGCTCGACGTCGACGTTGACGACGTCCGGGCGGGTGGATCGGCTGCCTTGAGCGACGCGACCGCGCCCGGCACGGTGCTCAGCCATGGCGGCGGGCCGGCCGCGGAAGTGCAGGCTCAGCACCGAGCCCGAAGCGGTGTCTTCCAGGGTGACGTCGTCGCACAGGTGCTGGATCACCCACAGGCCGAACCCGTGCGAAGCGGTCGGGTCCACCGTGGCGGCGGCCAGGTGCTCCGGGGTCAGCCGGCCGCCGACGTCGAGGATCTCCAGGATGACGCCGTGCCCGTGGCCGCGCGCGGTGACCCGGCCGGCCTTGCCGCCGTGGTCGAGCACGTTGGTGACGGCCTCGTTGACCACCAGCACCAGGTCCTCCAGCTGCTCGCCGTTCAGTCCGTGGTGCTCGCCATGGATGCGCACCAGCTCGCGGATGTAGCGCAAGTCAGGGCTGATGGGGCAGCGCAGCTCGAAAGTCATTGATCTCCGAGCCCGCGGGCCGGGAACAGAAGTGAGGTAAGCGAGCTCTCGACTCATTTTCCGGCTGGCCGATCGTTAAACACCGGGGAATGCCGAGGATCATGACGGCTTACGGGGTGCCGTCGGCTTCGTGGTCGCGCAGCGCGCGTACGCCTGCTTGGTCATCCGCAGCCCTTCGGTGCCGAAGAACACCCGCAGCGGCGAGCGAGCCGCCGGTTATGGGGTGAAGAGGACTTGGGACTCGAGGTCGACGGGGTGGCCGGGGCTCGCCGCCCGAGCCGCAGCCTCCTGCGGCGTCCCCGCTCCGTGAAATCCCGGCATCCTGGCCGGTGTCTCATTCCCGGGCGGTGGTCAGCCAGCGGCGGACGTCGGCCATCGCGGTGCCGTCGCTGTCGGCGTCGATCGCGGCGGCCAGGTCCGCGACGGAGATGTGGGCGAGCGCGAGCGACCAGGCGTCCTGGGCGGCCGCCATGGCGCGGGCGATGGCGCATGGCCGCGCGCATTGTTCGGCGGGGATGCCGAGCGGTCCCCGCTGTCTGATCTCGGCACATCGGTAGGCCGGCTCGTCCCCGTCGATGGCCCGCA
Source organism: Nonomuraea sp. NPDC050786 (assembly GCF_040654115.1). Taxonomy (NCBI): domain Bacteria; kingdom Bacillati; phylum Actinomycetota; class Actinomycetes; order Streptosporangiales; family Streptosporangiaceae; genus Nonomuraea; species Nonomuraea sp. NPDC050786. The sequence goes on along the minus strand of NZ_JBFAHJ010000049.1, from coordinate 35,456 downwards.
CCACCTCCAGCGCGCTGATCTCCGAGGCGGGTCTGGTGAGGGTGTAACCGCCGATCTGGCCCGCGGTGGAGTGCACGATGCCGGCGCGCGACAGCGCTTGCAGGTGCTTGGCCGTGTACGCCGGGGGAGTGCCGTGCAACTCGGCCAGTCGTGCCGCCGGCACCGGCTCCTGGGTCTGGCTGAGCGTGACGCAGCTGTGCAGTGCCCACTCCACGCCGTTCGACATCCTCATGCCCCCACCTTACTCATCACGGACATGCGATGTCCGAGTTGTGATAGAACTCGGATAAGAAACGTCCGAGATCAACTTGTCGGGATGCTCAATGACGTACACAGAAGATCCTTCGTCTGCCACCCGCGTGCCCTTGGGGCTGGCGGTCGTCGCGCTGTTCGCCGCTGCGGCGAACCTGCGCCCGGCCATTGCCGCGGTCTCGCCGCTGGTGGACCGTATCCGCGACGACCTGCACCTGTCGGCGACGGGGGTGTCGCTGCTGACGACCATCCCGACCCTGGCCATGGGGTTGTGCGCACCCCTCGGCGCGTACGTGGGCCGCAGGTACGGGCTGCAGCGCGGCGTCCTGCTCGGGCTCGCGGTCATCGCCGCCGCCACGGCGGCCCGCCTGTTGAGCGGAGCCACCTGGCTGCAGCTGAGCAGCGCGGCGATTGTCGGTACGGGCATCGCGATCGCCCAGACCCTGCTGCCCGCCGTGGTCAAGACGCGCTTCGCCGCCCGTGCCGGACTCGTCACCGGCCTCTACACGGCCGGACTGGGCCTGGGCGGCGCGATCGCGGCCGGGACAAGCGCGCCGCTGGCCGACGCCGTCGGCTCCTGGCCGGGGGCGCTGGCCTCCTGGGCGGTGCTCGCGCTGGCGGGGATCGCGTTGTGGTGGGCCGCCAGAGGCTCCCTCAGGCTCGACGACGTCACGGCCCCCGCCGGCCCGGCGGCCCGGGGCCTGCCCTGGCGCAGCGGCACCGCCTGGAAGATCACCATGCTGTCGGCCGTCAACTCCGCTCTGTACTACTGCGAGCTGGCCTGGGTGGTGCCGCTGCTGCATGACGACGCAGGCCGCAGCCCCGCGGCGGCCGGTATCATGCTGACCGTGATGATCTCCATCCAGGTCGTCGCCATGCCGGCCGTCCCGGCACTGCTGGGAGAGCGGCGGGACAAGCGCGTCGGCCTGACGCTTACGATGACGCTGACCGCCGCGGGATTCCTGGGGCTGGCATACGCACCGGGCACGGCGGCGTGGCTGTGGATCACGGCGCTGGGAGTGGGGCACGGCGGCCTGTTCACGCTCGTCCTGACCCTGCCCGTGGTGGCCGGCCGCGACCCGCAGGAGGCCGGGCGCATCAGCGCGATGGCGTTCTTCGTCGGCTACGCCTGCGCCGCGCTGGCCCCCCTCCTGGTGGGCGCTCTGTGCGACTCCACGGGCGACTTCCGGCTCGCCTTCGGCCTGCTGGGCGGCCTCGGCCTGCTGATGCTCGTCCCCATCGCGCGCCTCCGCGTCAAGGCCGGCGCATGAAGCTGGAACGGCTCACCGGCGAAGAGGCGCTCGCCCGGACCGCCGAACTCATCGAGATCTACAGCGTCGCGTTCAGCGGCCCGCCCTGGTACGAGGACGGGTACGGCACGGCCGACTTCGCCAAGCGGCTGACCACAGACGCACGCCGCCCCGGGTTCACGGCGGTGCTCGCCACTCACGACGGCAACCCCGCGGGATTCGGCACGGCATGGCCGACGCAGGCCCTCTTCCCGGTGGGACGCGCCTACGACCGGGTGCGCGCCGAGCTCGGCGACCAAGCAGAGAAGCGGCTGGTGGGGGCCTTGGAGGTGGACGAGCTCGCGGTCAGCCCGCCCGCGCGCGGGCAGGGCCTGGCCGGCCGCATTCTCGACCTGCTCTGCGCGGGCGCGACCGACTGCTGGCTGCTGACGGCGCCGCAGGCGCAGGACGCGATCAGGCTGTACGAACGGCTCGGCTGGCAGCGTCTGACCAGCCCTGAGGCGAAGGTCGCGGTGTTCATCCGCTCTCAGGACGACGCCTGCCTTGGCTGAGCGGCGGTCGTCCTCCGAGCGGCCGAGGCGACGCAGCGGGCCCGCCTTGATCGCCGGTAGGTACTGGCATCGCGCGAGCCGGCCGTCCTTCTCCAACCGCTCGCTGCGTCCGCGGCGGGCTGCAGCGCGAATGCCGCGACCAGGGCGCTGTGTCATGGCGCGCCGGGGAGAACCGGCGCGCCACATGGGCGCCAAAACCGGCATGGGCATTGACCGACTGCCCAGGGCGGGGCAGTCGGTCGGCCCGGGAGTGCCGGACGGCGTCCGCCTTGCGATTGTGGCGGTCGGGTCCGTCAGGGCTTGAAGGCGGCCGCGTGGTCGTGGGCCCAGGTGGCGAACGTGCGGCCAGGCCGTCCGATCAGCCGCTCGAGTTCCGTGGTGATCTCGGTGGGAACGCCGTCGTTCAGGCGCTGCCAGTCCAGGAGCGCGTCGGCGATGGGACCGGACACGTATTCGGCCATCTCCGCCTTCCACTCCTCGCGGGTGACCTTCCGGATGGTGACGTCCCGGCCGGTGACCCGGCCGAGGATCTCGAGCTGCCCGGCGCACGTGATCGACTCAGGGCCGGTCAGCGTGTACGTCCGGCCGCTGAGGGCGGGGTCGGTCAGGACGGCGGCGGCCGCCTCGGCGAGGTCGGCCTCGTGGATGGGATCGTTGTACGACTCCGGGTAGGCCAGGCTCACCGGGGCGCCGGCCTTGATGGGCCAGGACCAGGCCAGGGCGTTACCCGCGAAAGCACCGGGACGGAGCATCGTGCTGCGGACGGGGGCGGCGGTCAGGGCGTGTTCGACGTCCAGGTGGGACTTGGCCAGCGGGTTGGCCTCGGGGTCCGGGGCGAGCACGGCGGACGACGAGAGCAGCACGATGTGCTCCACTCCGGCGGTCACGGCCTCCTTCACGAAGGCGTCGATGTGCGACGGCTCGGCGTACAGGAAGACCGAACTGACGCCCGCCAGGGCGTCGGGGAAGGTGGCCGGGTCGGTCAGGTCGCAGGTGGCGACCGACGGGTCGCCCGGACGGCTCGAGGCCGGGCGGACGGGCAGGCCGCGTTGACGCAGGATGGCGACGAGCTCGGTGGCGACAGCGCCACGAGCGCCGGTAACAAGGATGGTCATATCGGGACATGCCTTTCTCAACGAAACAGAGTCGGATGCGGGTGGTTCAGGAGGCGTGGCGGAGCTGAGCCTTGCGGGGGAGCAGGCGCACCAGGCCGCAGCAGACGATCGTGGCGACGATCACGATGAGCAGGCTGCGCGTGGCGGCCCCCTCCTGATCGCCGGCACCGAAGTAGATGGTGGTCACGGCGGCGGCGCCGAGGGCGTTGGCGAGTTGCTGGATCGCGGTGAGCGACCCGCTGGCGCTCCCGGTCTGGCGCGGGTCGATGTCGCCCATGGTGACGTCGAAGACGGTCCCGAAGCAGGCCCCCATGCCCAGCCCGGTGACGAGCGCCGGTGGCACGAGCGCCCACACATCACGCGGGGCACTCGAGGCGACGAACAGCAGCCAGCCGGTGCCGGCCAGCGTGGTGAGCAGCCCGATGAGGATCAGGTCCCGGCCGAGCCGGGCGATGAGCCGGTGGCAGGCCACCGAGGCGACGACGATGCCGGCTGCCACCGGTATCAGGCCGACCGCGGCCGTCACGGGGGTGAAGCGCAGGTCGTACTGCATGAGCAGCGACATCACGTACAGCAGGCCAGAGACGGCGGCGAAGAAGACCACGCCGAGCACGAGCCCGGCGGTGAACCCGCGGTTGCGCAGCAACGACGGCTCGATGAGCGGGCTGGCGGCGGTGCGCTGGCGCACGCAGAACAGGCCGAAGAACGCCGCCCCGCCGGCCAGGCACAGGTACGGGACAGAGCCCCATCCATGGGCGGATCCGTCGATCAACCCGTACAGGAAGGCCACCATGGCCACCCCGAGCAGGCCGGCGCCGATCCCGTCCACCGACATCTCCGGCGCACCGGAGCGCCCACCGTCGGCGGGCAGGAGTCTCGTCGCGGCGAGGAACGTCGCTCCGCCGAGCACGATGTTGATCAGGAACATGGCCCGCCACCCGAGCCCCAGCAGATCGGCCTGGATCAGGAACCCGGCCAGCACCGGCCCGCCGACCGACGAGGCGCCGAGCGTCGGAGCGAACGCGCTGAAGGCCTTGCCGAGCTGGTCACGCGGGAAGACCGCCCGCACGATGCCGAAGCCCTGAGGGATCATCAGCGCTCCGAACGCCCCCTGGACGATCCGGGCCGCGATCAGGGTGCCCGCGCTGCCTGCGATCCCGCAGGCCACGGATGCGATCGTGAAGCCGCCGATGCCGATCAGGAAGAGCCGGCGCCGCCCGTACTTGTCGCCAAGCCGTCCTGCGGGGACCAGCAGCACGCCGAGTGCCAGGGCGTAGCCGGCGCCGAGCCACTGGATGAGGGTCTCGCCTCCGCCGAGGTCGGCCGCGATGGTCGGTGCGGCGAGGTTGGTGATCGTCGCGTCGAGGAGGTCCAGGACGGCGGAGGCGAGGATGACCGCCAGAACGGCCCAGCGCCTGCCTGCTTGGACCGGCGCGGCGCGGATGGGTGTGGACATGCGGGCCCCCTTCTGGGGTCGGCGACAGGTAAGATGAGGGCGTGACACAAAATGTGCGCCACGCAAAGATTGTGTGACGCAAGTAAATGTGAGGTATGGGGCTGTCCTGTGTCAAATCGCGCCGAGACCTTGAAGCGGATGATGGACGAGAGTCAGCGGCACTATGCGGCGTACGTGCTGTTCAACCAGGCGATGGCCGACCGTCTGCAGATTCACTCCACCGACCTGCAGTGCATGGGGCTGCTGGGTCTGCAGTCGAGGCCGGTGAGCACCGGTGAGATCGCACGGCTGACCGGCCTGACGCCGGGCTCCGCCACCCGCATGGTGGATCGACTGGAGAAGGCGGGCCTGGTGGTACGGCAGCCGGACCCTGCCGATCGCCGGCGGGCCTTGGTCACTTTGACGCCCTTGGCACGGGAGAGGATTGGTGCGGCCTGGGACATACCGGGCAAGGCATTCGCCGAAGTGCTGGAGAAGTACGATGACGCGGAGCTGGCCGTCATCGCCGACTACCTGCACCGAGCCGCCGAAGCGGGCCGCGCCCAGGCCGACCGCCTCACCAAGGAGAGCTGAGCCTCATCCTCGCCCCGCCGATCCCGATTCCGGCGGAGGCCCCTGCTGCTGGCGATGGCTGGCGTCGATCGCGCGCTGATAGCGCTGCGTCAGGTTCTGCAGCGCGTCGACCAGTTCCGGCGAGTCCACGATCGTGAAGTCCGCGTCCAGCAGCCCCAGATAGAGGGCGAGCATCTCCGGATGGTCCGAGCCTGGCTCGAACGCGCACCGGTCTTCACCCAGGGACTCCACCTCCACGGGGATCGGCAGCCGGCCCCGCACGTACGGATCAGGCCGCCGCGATGGCTTCGATCTCGAGCAGCCAGCGCTCGTCGAAGATCTCCGAGATGATCACCGTCAGCGCCGGGTGATGATCGCCGAGGATCTCACGGCGTATCGCCGAGTTGGCGTAGGCGTACTCACGGCTGGAGAGGAACGTGGTGACCTTCACCAGACTGGACATTCCAAGACCCGCACCGGCCAGGCACGCGTCAATGTTGTTCCACACCATCCGGCACTGCGCCTCGAAGTCGTCCGGCACGTGGCCGTCGGGCGACTGGGGGATCTGTCCGCTGATGAAGATCAACTGTGAGGCGCCGGCCACGGCCAGCGCTTGGGCGTAGCCTCCGAGCGCTCGTGGGGCGTCGGCCGGCTGAATGGGGGTCAAAGTGACGCGTTGTGCCGTCATGGTCGGTCCTTTCAGGCTGTGACGTCGCCGACCATGGCCAGCGCTCGATCCAAGGTCACCAAGGCGGTTTCGGCGTCCGCGCGGGTGAGCACCATGGGTGGTTTGATCTTCAGCACGTTGCCGTGCGGGCCGTCCGCCGACAGCAGCACCCCGCCCTCGCGGGCCAGCTCCACGACGCGCGCCGCCGCTTCGGTCGCAGGACGCCTGGTGGCCCGCTCCTCGACCAGGTCCACGCCGAGGAACAGGCCGCGTCCCCGCACGTCGCCGATGACCGCGTGCCGGGTGGACAGCTCCGTCAGCCCTGCGGCGAGGTACGTCCCCACCTCGGCCGCGTGCGCCATCAGCCGCTCGTCGCGGAGCACGTCCAGGACCGCGAGTCCGGCAGCGCACGAGACCGGGTTGCCGCCGTAGGTGTTGAAGTACTCCATGCCGGTCTGGAAGGCGCGTGCGACGGCCGGCGTGGTGACCACGGCGCCGAGTGGGTGACCGTTGCCGATCGGCTTACCCAGGGTCACGATGTCGGGCACCACGCCGTGTGCCTCGAATGCCCACATGTGGCTGCCGACCCGGCCGAATCCGCACTGCACTTCGTCGGCGATGCACAGGGCGCCCGTCTCGCGCGCGGCGTCGTACGCCGCCGCGAGGTATCCCGGAGCCGGCTCGATCTGACCCGCACACCCCAGGATCGACTCGTGCAGGAAGGCCGCCGGTGGTGTGTCGGCGCAGTGAGCGGCGACATCGGTCGCGTAGCGCGGGCCGTCGGCCCCGTACCGTCCCCGGTAGGGGTCGGGTAGTTCGCACACGCGCACCCGTGGGCCGGGCCCGCTGCCACCGGCCCGGTTGAACTTGTACGGGCTCACCTCGACGAGCGAGCCGAGATTGCCGTGGTAGGCCCAGTCGAGGACGAGCACCTGCTCCCGGCCGGTCGCCGTCCTGGCCATCCGCAGCGCGAGGTCGTTCGCCTCGCTGCCGGAGTTGGTCAGCATCACCACCGACAAGGGGTCCGGGAAGGTGGCGGCAAGGCGACGGGCGTACTCGATGATCGTCCCGTGCAGGTATCGCGTGTTGGTGTTCAGGAGCTCCGCCTGCGCGGCCAGCGCGCTCACCACGCGCGGGTGACCATGGCCGACGTGCGCGACGTTGTTGACCAGATCGAGGTAGCGCCTGCCGTCCGCGTCGACCAGGTACGCGCCGTCGCCGGCGACGATGTGCAGCGGGTCGGCATAACTGAGCGACAAGGCCGGAGCCAGATTCGCGCGACGACGGCGGGCCAGCTCGGGCTTGCTCCGGTCCCGATCAGGCACATGCGACACCGGCATCTGGAGCAGCACATTGGGGTCGGGGGAGATGCTCTCCCAGACGTCGATGTCAGCACGCTCGATCACCCCTGGCAGGTCGGTCGAGCGGCCGAGCAGCGTGACGAACAACTGAACGTGCACGTGCGGCGGCCAGTTTCCGTTCTCCGCGGGCGCGCCGACCCAGGCGATCCGGTCGCCGCGCCGTACCCGCTGCCCGGGCGTCAGGCTCGACACGACCTCCCGGCCGAGATGGCCGATCAGCAGCCAGAACGGCTCGCCGTCATCGGTGGCGTGCTCGAGGAGCACGACCCCGCCGTAATCGTAGGGGTCGGATCGGTACGCGACGCTGTGCACCGTACCGTCCAGCGGCGCGAACACCGGTTCACCCGCGGGGACGAACAGGTCCACGCCCAGGTGCACGGTGCGGCGTTGCCCTTCCGATCGGGACGAGGCGTACGCGTCGGAACGGTAGACATCGCGGTCCTCCCGATATCTGCCGAGACCGAAGGTGCGGCCACTGGCCGACACCTGGGACCCCACATCGGCCACCGTCGTGGGATCCGTACGCGTCCAGTCCAGTACCAGCGGCGGGTCGGCGGCAAGGTTCCGGTCGATGACCGGGGCGGGATCGCAGGCGGCCGACTGCAGCCAGGCCACGACCCTCCGCTCACGAGGGATCGGCCGGTAGCCGCAGGCGTCGCGAAAGCGCGCCTCCCGCAGTTCGCGGGGCTCGCGCGCGATCGACTCGATCGCCCTGCGCACCTGCCTCTGACTGATGGTCAGGTACGAGTTCTCCGGGTCGGAACGGTGCTGCACGGCGGCGTTCACCACGCTCATCGCCAGCCGGGCGTCGACCAGATCGGGCAGCAACGCCAGCTCCTGCGGCGTGACCGGCGACTCGGCGTGGTAGCCGGCGAGCACCGGCAACGCCGCCGCCATGGGGTCGGCGTGGCCGAGCTGGGCGTAGGCGAGCGCGACGGCGAGCCCGCACACCCGTGGCGCGCGGACCACGTCCCCCACGTCGAGCAGCCCGGCAACGCCGCCGTCCGGGCCGACCAAGATGTTGTGCTCGTTGGCGTCGTTGTGGATCGCCTGCTGAGGGAGAGCTTTCAAGGCGGGCAGCAGCTGATCGAGACCGCCGAGCGTGGTGTGCACGAACGGCCGGAGGGCCTCGTCCACGGAAGACGCATCCCCGAGCAGCGCCACCGCCTGTTGCATGTTCCATCGGTACGGCCGGTCGAGTGCCGGATGGTCGAACCCGGCGAGCGCCGCGTCCAGGCGGGCCACGGCCGAACCCAGCGCGCGCAGGCGCGCTTCGTCGGGCGGCCCGGCCTCGGCCCATACGGTCCCCGGCAGCCACTCCAGCAGGCGGGCTCGCCGCGCGTGCCCGCCGAAGCTGACCTCAGCCGTCGCGACGAGATGCGGTACCGCGACTTCGGGTGCGGTCCGCGCCAGGTGCGCCAGGATCTCGTCCTGAAGGTCCAGCACCGACGGGTCGGTAGCCGGATGATGCACCTTGAGCACATACGCCGGGACACCCTCGACATCCAACCGGACATTCCAGTCGAGTTCCCCTGGCAACAACGTGGCGGACGCCGCGACACCGAAAAGATCCGCGGCCCAGGAGGCCAACAGCGCGGCGGAGGGCTGAGTCATGCCAGGAATGCTAAGCACGGCACATGCGCAATGTCGAACAATTCGCCGATAACCTGCATATCGGTGCAAGAAAAGTGCAGATCCAGCCGTACAGACCGCGCTTTATTCGGACTTCAGCCGCCTCGGTTGATCAATTCTGTGAGCAGCAACTGCGTCCGCGTCCGCGCGACGCTGCCGGTCTGTTGCAGCCGCACGATGACCTGCTCAAGGTGGCTGACGTCACTGACCCTCACCACCACCAGGGCGTCAGCATCACCCGTCACCGTCCAGGCGCGGACTATCTCGGGCTGCGCCGCCAGGGCCTCGGTAAGGGGGCCGCGCTGGGTACCCGGCGTAGCGGTGATCTCCATGAGGACCTCGATGCGGTTGCCGAACGCATCGGGGGCCAGCAGGACCGTGTATCCCCGGATCACTCCTGATCGTTCCAGGCGGTCCATGCGGCGCTTGACGGATGACGGAGCGAGATTGGCGGCACGGGCGAGCACCTCGAGAGAAGCCCTGCCGTTCGCCGTCAGTTGCCGAAGAATCGTGCGATCAGCAGCATCCACATGAAAGATCCTTGCACACGGTGGCCCCCACCCGACGAGCCGGCTAGCCCGAGCCCATGCCCGCGTCGCGGGCCCGGGCGACGGCCTCGGCGCGGTCGGCGACCTGGAGCTTGGTGAAGACGTTGGACACGTGGTTGCGGACCGTCTTGTCCGACAGGAACAGCCTGGCGGCGATGGCGGCGTTCGTCAGCCCGCGAGCCACCAGGTCGAGCACCTCGCGCTCGCGCTCGGTCAACTCGGGGAACGGCGTGATCGCGGCCCTGCCGCCGGAGGCGAACCACGCCAGCACCCGGCCCGCGATCGCCGCGCTGAAGACGACCTCGCCGCTGCCGACGGCCCGCAGCGCCCGCGCGATCTCCTGACGGTCGGCGCCCTTGACGAGATAGCCGCGCGCGCCGGCCCGCATCGCCGCGAACACCGCGTCGTCGCCGTCCAGCATCGTCAGCACGAGCACGGCGGTCTCCGGGCGCCGCCGGACGATCTCGCGAGTGGCGTCGATGCCGTTCAGCGCGGGACCGCCGTCGCGCGCGGGCAGGTTGAGGTCCATCACCACGACGTCGGGGGCCAGCTCGGCGGCGCGCCGGACGGCCTCGTGCCCGTCCGGCGCCTCGCCGACCACCTCGACGTCCGGGAGGACGTCCATGGCGGTGATGAGTCCCTCCCGGTAGAGCGGATGGTCGTCGACGACGAGCACTCTCACGCGCGCACCTCCTCGGTCGGCTCCAGCTGGTCGCGCGTGTGCAGCGGCAGTCGGGCCTCGACCCGGGTTCCGGCGCCCCCGGCACCGGCGCCGATGGTCAGGTCGCCGCCGAGCTCGCGGGCCCGGGCCCGCATGGACGCCACTCCCAGGCCCGGCACCGGCGTTTCCGGCATGCCGCGTCCGTCGTCCTCGACCACGACCCGCAGGTCGTCCGCCTCGCGCCGTAACTCGACCCGGGCGGTGGCGGCGGCCGCGTGACGGGCGGTGTTGGTCAGGGCCTCGGCCACCATGCGGTACGCGGCGACCTCGACGGCGGCCGGCGGCGGCTCCAGGGGCTCGGCGATCTGAACGTCGACCCGCAGGCGGGCACCGGCGAACCGGCCGGCCAGCTCCCGTACGGCCGACGGCAGGCCGAGATCCTCGAGGCCAGCACGCCGGCCGCCGCGAGCAACAGCGCCGGGCGCCAGGCGCGTCCCAGCAGCCGTCCGTCCGGCAGGAGCAGCGGCAGCACCAGCGCGAGAAGGGCGAACGCCAGGCGCCACGTCCAGTTGCCGACCCACAGTGCGGCCTCGGCGCCCGGCAGGGAGTGCCCGGTCGCCAGCGCGTGGACGGCGTACTGGGGGCCGGCGAAGCTGACCGCCTGGCAGAGCCCGATCGCCAGCAGCAGCCAGCCGATGACCAGCCGCGGGCGCGCGCCGGCCAGCCAGGCGCCCATCAGGCCGTACGCGCAGGCCGCCGTCGCGCTCATCGGCCACCACGCCATGAGATCCCGGTTCCCGGGCGCCTGCCCGTCGGCGACGTGCAGCACGACGCCGGCGGCGGCGAGCGCCAGGGCGAGCGCCGCGCCGAGGGCGGCGCTCGCCCTGACCCGCCTGTCGCGTGGTGGCACGGCGCCATTGTGCACGCCCGGCTGCCTCCAGGTCACGGGACAGGAAGTCCCGATCAGTCCTTCTCCTCCCGTCCCGTACGGACAGGACGGGAAGTCCCGTCATGGTGGTGACCGCGGCCTCGTGAAACCCGGACAGCCGGGCGTCCATCGTCGAACCACCGACCGACACACGGAGATACCTATGAACCGGCTCATTCCCGCTCTCATCGCCCTGCTGCTCACGATGGACCTGGTCGGCGCCGTGCTCTCCATGAAGTACGGCCTCAGCCCGACCTTCCTCGACGCGCTCGGCTCCGAGGCGCGCCTGTCCGCGCCCCTTCCCATGATGATCGCCCAGGTCGTCCTGGCCTTCGGGGCGACCCGCCGGCACCGCGGCGTCGCCGCTGTCTGCGCGGGGTTGCTCACGATCGCGGGCGCTCTCGCGTTCATCTCCGGCTTCTTTGACGGCGGCTACGGCGACGCGCGCCTCACCACGGCCCTCCGGCTCTTCCAGATCGCCCTCGTCGGAGGGCACGTGGCGATGGGGATCGCCGGCGGCGTACGGGTGGCCCAGGTGCTCCGGCCCCGGCCCGCTCTCGCCGGGACGACGGGCCCCACCCCTTGACACGTCCTTATGTATCGATAAAGATGCCATCGCTTTATCGATACATAAGGTGAAGGGTCTGCCCCCATGAGCAATGTCGTCGTGCCCGCCGTCATCAATGTCGATGTCGAGGGGCCGCTGATCAGCCGGCATCTGTACGGTCACTTCGCCGAGCATCTGGGCCGGTGCATCTATGGCGGGTTCTACGTGGGCGAGGACAGTGACCTCCCGAACGCCGGCGGGATCCGGCTGGACGTGGTGGAGGCGCTGCGCGCGCTGAACATCCCGAACCTGCGCTGGCCGGGCGGCTGCTTCGCCGACGAGTACCACTGGATGGACGGCGTCGGGCCGAAGGACCAGCGGCCCGCGATGGTGAACACGCACTGGGGCAACGTCGAGGAGAACAACCACTTCGGGACGCACGAGTTCATGGCCCTGTGCGAGCTGCTCGGCGCCGAGCCGTACATCAGCGGCAACGTCGGGTCGGGCACGGTCAAGGAGATGAGCGAGTGGGTGGAGTACCTCACTCGTGAGGGCGACTCGCCGATGGTGCGGCTGCGCAAGGCCAACGGGCGGGAGGAGCCCTGGCGGGTGCGCTTCTGGGGGCTGGGCAACGAGGCGTGGGGCTGCGGCGGCAACATGACCGCCGAGCAGTACGCGACCGAGGCACGCCGGTTCGGCACGTACTGCCGCGACCACGGCGAGAACAAGCTCTACCGCATCGCCGCCGGCGCGAACTCCGACGACTACTCCTGGACCGAGACGCTCATGAAGCAGCTGGGCGACCTGGGCTGCGCCTACCGGCCGCAGCCCTTCTACCAGGCGCTCTCCATGCACTACTACACGATCCCGGGCACCTGGCAGGACAAGGGCGCCGCCACGGTGTTCGACACCGACGACTACTACGCGACGCTGGTCCAGGCCGCGCGGATGGACGAGCTGATCACCCGCCACTCCAACGTCATGGACTGCTACGACCCGGGCAAGAACGTGGGCCTGGTCGTGGACGAGTGGGGCACGTGGTGGAACGTCGAGCCCGGCACCAACCCCGGCTTCCTCTACCAGCAGAACACCCTGCGCGACGCGCTGGTGGCCGGCGTGCACTTCGACATCTTCCACCGGCACGCCGACCGGCTGGTGATGGCCAACATCGCCCAGACGGTCAACGTGCTCCAGGCCATGATCCTCACCGACCCCGACTCGGGCGCGCTCGTGCTGACACCGACGTACCACGTGTTCGAGATGAACAAGGGCCACCAGGACGCGGCCTCACTGCGGGTCGACCTCCCCGCGGGCGTGCCCACGCGCGAGACGCTGGAGACCGTCTCGATCTCCGCCAGCCGCAAGGACGGACGCCTGCTCGTCTCGCTCTCCAACCTGGACGCGGCCGAGCCGATCGACGTCGACCTCGACCTGCGCGGCGGCGCCGTGGCCGACGTCCGCGCCCGCCTCCTCACCGCCGACAAGCCGCAGACCCACAACACGCCCGACGCGCCCGACGCCGTCGCGCCCCGCGCCCACCAGCAGGTCACGCCCACCGCCTCCGGGCTGCGGGTCCACCTGCCCGCACACTCCTTCGTCACCGTGGAGGCGCGCCTCGCGTGAACGCCCCCGCCCATGAGGCGCAGTAGTCTCGAGTAAGCGGCGACCGCAGTCGGACGCGGTCGGTACGATCCGGCCGAAGGGGGCACGACCTGAGGAGCGCCATGGTCACGATGAGCGACGTCGCCAAGCTGTCCGGGGTGTCGAAGATGACCGTCTCCAACGTCATCAACGGCCGTGCCGGAGTCAGCGATCAGGTTCGCCGCCGGGTGATGGAGGCGGTCCGCCAGTCGGGCTACCGCGTCAACGTCTCCGCCCGGACCCTCAGATCCGGGCGGACCGGCGTCATCGGGCTGGCCGTGCCCGAGATCGACCGGCCGTACTTCGGCCGGCTCGCCGCCCACGTGATCGAACAGGCGAGGGAGCACGGGTTCCACGTCGCGATCGAGCAGACCGGGGCCGTGGCGCACAGGGAGATCGACGCGATCGACCATTCGTACACCCTGCACTTCGACGGGCTGATCCTCAGCGCGGTCGGGGTCGACCCGCAGGACACCCGGCTGGCCTCCGGCGACTACCCGATCGTGATGCTCGGCGAGCAGGACTTCGGCGCGAAGTTCGACCACGTCGCCATGCCCAACGAAGAAGGCACGAAAGCGGCCACCGCCCATCTGATCGACCGAGGCTGCCGCCGGATCGCGATCGTCACCGGCAACACCCTCGACGGCGTCAACGTGGTCACGCGCCGCTATCAGGGCTACCTCGCCGCGCTCACCGAACGAGGGCTCGCCCCCGATCCGGCGCTGCTGTTCACCGCCGAGGGGATGTCGCTCGACTCCGGCCGCGACGCGGCCCACCGCCTCGTCGACTCCGGTCAGGAGGTCGACGGCGTGGTGGCGGTGAGCGACACCGTCGCCCAGGGAGTCCTGCGCGGCCTGGCCGATCGCGGCGTCCGGGTCCCCGAGGACGTGCGGCTCATCGGCTACGACGACATCTCCGAGTCGGCGTACATGGTCCCCTCCCTGTCCACCGTGGCCCCGGACCACCGGTGGATGGCCGCCAAGGCCGTCGAGCTGGTGACCGCCCGCCTCCAGGACCCGTCGCGCCCCGCCCGCGAGCACACCGCGCCCTTCGAGCTGATGATCCGCGAGTCCACTCGCTGACGGGACATCCGGCTCGGGACTGCCGGCGTGAACCTCTGGCACGCCAGCGGCGAGACGGCCTGACAGAGCGGCCGTCCACTGCCACCTCGACGTGCACTGCCACCTCGACGTGCCCCGATGGCCTTCTCCCGGGCCGTGCGGATCTTAATGGGTTGCCGCCGCTTCACCAGAGGTGCTGAGGCGTCCTGATGGGCCCGGAAAGCAGCAAGATTGCGTCGGCTCCTCGCCTCGCCGACATCCGGTCCCGCTGGCTCAGTGCCGCGACCGCCGGCCTCCACGACGACCCCGGAGTGGCCGGCGCCGCTCTGGTCGGGTCGCTCGGCGCGGGCCGGCCGACGACTGGAGCGACATTGATCTGCTCGTGGTCGTCGACGACGCACACCTCGACGATTACGCGATGCCCGGCCGTCTCCCTTCCGGCTCGGGGACCTTGACGGCGGCCTTCGACGCCCGCCACAACGGCCCTCGCGGCACCAGGGCAGTCAGCGGACAGCACCTCGTGGACGGACTCCCGCTCTGGGTCGACTGGCACATCCACCCGGTCTCGCAGGCCGGCTGGGCTGCCGACAGCGCGGTCATCTTCGACCGGCGAGGCTTCGACCGGCTCCCCGCCACCTTCTCCGCACTGCTCAGCACCGGCGAATCCGAGCCGCCGACCCTCAAGCAACCCATCGATCACCAGATCGCGCGGCTGGTGATGGTCCCGATCGCGGGCAAGCGGATCGCCCGCCGCTCGCCGGAGACGGCCCGGATGATCGAGTTCCTCGGAGGCCCGTACGCACCCGATGCCTCCTGGCAGCACCACCTCGCCACGCTGCGCCGGCTGTTGGACGGATTCGCGGCGCTCGGACTACCCGACAGCGTCGCCGCCGGGCACGCCTACCTCGACCTCGTGGCGGAAACACTCGACTGACGCCGTCCGGCTGCCGAACAGGTTACGACTGCGGAAACGTATACCTCCTGCCATGCTCGCCGTCCCGGAGAAGGGACGGCGAGCATGGTCCTTTCAGGTCGCGTGGGGCCGCGTAAGGCCAGTCACTGAGCCGCGCGTCGGTGCCGAGCAGGAGCAGTTCCTCCAACTCGTCGGCGCTCACAAGGGGTGCTTGCGTTCACGGAGCCCGCCGTAGGGGTCGTCTCCGACCAGCCGCTCGAGCACCTCGTTGAGCTCCACGAAGTACGCCGCAGGGGAGTACACCGGTCGCCCCTTAACACAAGTCCCCTCCCGGCGCGCCAAGCCGGAATTCGAGTGCGCCGCGAGCGGTCTCGGCGGTGAGCATGATGCGCGCCGTGACATAACCCAGTTGATGGTTGACGTACGTCATGTAATCGTTGCTCGCGTCCACGTTCGTGACCACCACCCCGATCTCCGGTCGCTCGGCCAGCAGCCAGCGCATCATGGCGGCTTTCACGGTGCGGCCCAGCCCGCGTCCCCGGTGCCCGGGCACCACGGCAGTGTCCTGCTGGACGGCCGTGTCCGGCATGCCGGGGAAGATCTCCAGCTCTGTCAGGCCGACCACGGCATTGCTTGCCTCGTGCACGACCACGACGACCCGGTGTTCGACGCCGCGCCTGCGCGCGTCATGCTCGGCCTGCCGCACCCGGGGTACGGACCACTGCGGATGGCGGTAGCTGGAGTCGCCGGTAGGGGCGTCGTGGATGGCGCCGCGCGCCCGCGCGTACGACTCCACGAGGGTGTCCGGCGCGGCTCCCGTCCATCGCTCCAGACGGTGGCCGGGCGGCACAGGGACCTCCCAGAGTGCCGGGTCCGCCTCAGGAACCGTGAGCACCTGCAGAGCCACCCGTTGCACGACGGTGAACCCCATCGCGCGGATCCAGAGCTCGCCGTCGCCGCCGGCGGTCACGCCTCGTCCCACGACCAGCTCACGGCCGCCGGCCGGCGATTCGGTGAGCGCTCGGCGGAGCAGCGCCGTCCCGATTCCCTGCCGGCGCAGCTCAGGTAGGACGCGAACGTCGACGACAACGCTGTTGTCGTTCTCCGACTCCGACAGCTGTGTGATTGCGAGACCCACCGTGCGATCTCGCCGGCGCGCCACCCAGTACCGCTGCCTGCTCACGCCTGGCGGAACGGCACGCAACCGGCCCACGAACGTGTCGTAGTCCGGCTTCGGCGCGTCGGGGCGATCCACCGCGAACGCGGCGACCGCCAGGTCGTACTGGCCGCGGAGCTCCGCGTCAGTGGCTCTGTCCAGATCGAGGGGGGAGATGTCGACAGTCGTCATGCTCTCAGTTGAACAGGTGCAGGATGGGAACGGCGGGTGATCCCTAGCTGCGCAGGGTGCATTGGACCTTGTCGCAGGCGCCGCGGAGCTTCGCCCCGGCCTGCATGTTGCAGTTGATCGTCCCGGTCACCCACTCGTACAGCGCCTGGACGAAGCCGACCTCGCCAAGCGCCGTCATGAGGGCGGCGCCGCCGCCTTCGCTGTCGTTCCAGTTGTAGAGGACGAACTGGATCGTCCTGGCGGTGAGGTTGTTGATCTGGTTCAGCACGCCGATGTGGACAGGGTCGTCCTTGCGCAGCGCGCCGAAGTGCAGGGTCATCCCGCGGACCTTGTTGGCGCCCTCCAGCTCGGTGACGAGGTTGCGCACGAGGACGCGGCGAGGCTCCAGCGCGCTCGGCGCCTCTGCCTTCTGCTTGAAGCCTCGTCCGGCGGATTTGGCGAATCGTGCGGCGGGCCGGGTGAACAGCTCCAGCATCTCCAGCGGCAGGTCGTAGACCTGATTCGCCGGTGCCTTGGCGGCGTACGTGCGCAGATGCTGCAGCAGCTCCTCGTAGTCGGTCATGACGGTGTCGGCCTCGTCCAGTTCCTGCAGCGCCGGGCGGAAGGTGTTGTCCCAGACGACGTCGGAACGCGTGATCAGGAGCTCGCCGATCAGCTCCTGGACGGTCTTGAACTCTCTGCCTTGCACGGTGATCATGAGCTCTCCTCAGGTTGTGCCCGGACCCCGAGATGAACGTAGGGCTGTTCACGTCTCGCAACCAGCGGCAGTCCGCTACCGGCGACGCCAGTGAACTCTGGCAACCCTGCAGTGCCCGCGGTTACTGCGCATGAGCGCTCCGTGTACTTCACGGCCATGTCTTCTCGCCTCCACGGCTAGCCTGTTCGGCAGGGCTTTGGCGGGTGCCGGCCCCGGCGAGTGAGGGAGACGATGTCGGCGACGCGACTGCTGGTCCTTGGCGTGGTACGGCTGCACGGTCAGGCACACGGTTATCTGGTGGGCTCCGAACTGGAGTCATGGGAGGCCGGGCAATGGGCAGGACTCAGGTCGGGCTCGATTTACCATGCGCTGCGTCAGCTGGCCAAGGAAGGTCTTCTGGACACCAGCGAGGTGCACGAATGGCCGGGCCGCGTCGATTACGCCATCAATGAGAAGGGCGAGGCGGAGTTCCTCGGGCTGCTGAGAAGCGCTCTGAGGACTCCCGATCGGCGTCCGGAACTGCTCAACGCGGCCCTTGTGCTGCTACCCGCGCTGCCCGCGGAGGAGGTGATCGCGCTGCTCGAGGAGCGGGTGCGCGCTCTGGAGGACGAGCGGGCGCAGATCGTGGCCACGGCCCAGGAGGGAAGTCGCCCCAGGAACGTGACAGAGTTGTTCGCCCTGCGCGCGGCGCAGGCGGCGGGTGAGGCGGCGTGGGTCCGTGACCTGATCGGGCGGTTGGAACGCGGCGAAGAGCCGGCCTGATCGGCCGGAGACCGGTTTGACGGCGGAGGGGTGGGTGAGCCATAGTTCGATACCCAAATTTGGTTACCCAAATTTGGATATGTCTAAGGAGTTGTATGCGCATCACGACAGCGGTACTTCTGGCGCTCGCCTCGATTTCCGCAACCTCGATCCCGGTAGCGGCGAACGCCACCGCCGCCTGCCGGACAGTCAGCGCCAAGGTGGCGATGACCTCCAGTGGCCCCGCCGACCAGCGCGTCGCCGGCACTCTGTGCCTGCCGTGCGGCCATGCCGCCACCGTTCAGCTGCTCATTCCCGGCGGCTTCTATGGCCGGGCCTACTGGCGGATGCGCGGCGACCAGCGGCGCCCCTCCTACGTGGAGACGATGACCGCCGCCGGGTACGCCACGCTGGCCATTGACCGTCTCGGTACCGGGGCGAGCTCCTACCCGCCGAGCGTCCGCTTCGGGCAGGACACCCACCAGATCGTCATCCGCCAGCTCATCCGGCAGTTGCGCGAGGGCCGTCTGGGCGGGGGCCGATTTTCCAAGGTCGTTCTGGTCGGCCACTCGCTGGGCTCGACCATCGCCCGGATTGTGGCCGCCGCACATCCAGCGGAGGTGGACGGCGTCATCCTGACCGGCGAGTCGAGCGTGCCGAACGAGGCCACCAAGACGACGGACGTCTTCCCTCCCGGCGACTCCTACACCCCACCCTCGATCAACAAGCACATCCAGGACCCCGTACTGATCGTCAACGGCGATCAGGACAAGCTGCTGGCCGGAGCCCGCTCCTCCTCCGCCGCGCTGCACGCCCAGGAGACCCCCTTCTACAGCCCCCGCGCGCAGCTGGAAACCGTCGTAGTCTCTGGCACCGGGCACGTGCTCAACGGCCACCGCACCGCGCCCCACTGGTTCGCCCAGGCACGCGAGTGGGCAGACCGCCGCGTGGGCGGGGCGGCCCGATGAGCCAAGAGCCGATCGACAGCCCGACCGGCTGGGTGGCCAGGCACGTCAAGAGCTACGCCGAGTCCGGCGGCACTCGCGGTCACCTGTTCCATGGCGCCCCCACGCTGCTGATCACGACGATCGGCCGCCGCTCAGGACTTCCCCGGCGCACCGCCCTCATCTACGGCCGCGACGGCGACCGCTACCTCGTGGTCGCCTCCAACGGCGGCGCCGCCGACCATCCGCTCTGGTTCCACAATCTGCTCGCTCAACCACAGGTCAAGGTGCAGGTCGGGGCCGAGGTGTTCGACGCGGTGGCGCATCCGGCAGCCGAGGACGAGCGGCTGCGCCTGTGGGAGACGATGACCGGAATATGGCCGCGCTACATCGGCTACCAGCGAGAGACGTCAAGACAGATCCCGATCGTGATCATCGAGCGGGCGGCGATGCCGAACCTCGGCTGACGATGCGCGCGGCACCCTCGTGACCTTTTCTGACGCGTCCTCGGCGTCTACGTCTCTCCTCGTCCAGGGCATTTCCTCCAGGGGGCGCCGCGGTGCTACGCGGCGTCGGTCTCCAGGGCTCATGCGTCCTCGCCGGCATGCTCGGGCCACGAGGGATTCAGTAGGTGACGCTGCCCTTGACGACGCTGATCCTGCGTTCCTTGGGGAGGACGGTGGCCAGGATGCGTAGCTTGTCGCTCGCGCGGCGCCAGCGGTAGCCGGTGCCGCGGACGATCATTCCATGGTGGTATTTCTTGGGAAGATAGCTCACGACATCGAGATGGTTGGCCCGGTCCCAGAAAAGCCCTTGGGGGAATTCGTTGATGGGCATCGTTATGGGAGTGCCGACGGGCTTGTCGGCGGTCAGGTCCCAGAACCGGATATAGACGGGTTTGCCGATGGTCTCCGAATCGATGTAGGCGACGACCGCGCCGCCCATCCGCAGGGCACCGAACTTCGAACCGCGACGCACCACGGTCCACGTCTTGGTGGAGAAGACCTCGTCCACCTCGGGCTGGCGCAGCCCGGCATGTCCAGCTGACAGTCTGGGGTGCCGTCAACTGGCGACGGCGACTGCGGTCCCGACAGCGGCGAGTCGGTTCTTGAGCCGGTAGCTGGGTCCGTTGATCGCGATGACCTCGCAGTGGTGCAGCAGCCGGGCGAGGATGGCGGTAGCCGGGACCTCGTCGCCGAAGACCTGGCCCCTGTTGCCGGTCACTCAAGATGGTGATGAACGCGACGTTCGCGGTGGTGATGTAGCTGCATGAGAAGACCCCGCCGAGCGAGACGGTCGGAGTCTTGGTGTGCATGCTGACGGTTTGATGTGCATCTCGCCGGACGGGGTGTGTTACTGGACTTCGATGTCTTTAGGCTCCGGCTGCGCGGGTTACCCGCCGGTGATGGCCAGCAGCAGTCCGGAAGTGATCAGCCCGGCCTCGACCAGGAGCACGAACACGTGGGCGGGCAGACGGTCGACAATCTTCTTGCCTGCCCAGGCTCCGGCCGCGCTGGCCGGGGCCAAGGCCAGGCCGATGCCGGCGCTGGTGGCTGTCAGCACCGCGGCGGCGCCGAAGACGATGGGAGGACATCACGTGCCGGTGTTCCGTCACTCGGCGGCGATGACTTCGTTGACTGCGGCGCGGGCGGCCGATTCGACGACGATGGTCCTGTCCGCGATGAAGGTGGCCAGCAGGGCCTGGATGGCCAGGTTGTTGATGGCGCGGGGGTAGCCGCGGCTGGCGGTGTGGACCAGCGCGGCGGCGTCCTCGACGAACAGCGGATCGGTGCGGCCGGCCAGCGCGAGGCGGTGACGAAGGTAGTCGACGGTCTCCTCGCAGGTCATGCCGTTCATGTGGTAGCGGACGGCGATGCGCTGATCGAGGGCGGCCGTGCGCCAGCAGGTGAGCCTCGTCCAGGATGAGCGCGGGGGTGCGGCCGCGTTCGGCGAGCTCGGTGGCCAAGGCGTCGTTGGCTTGCGGGATGAGGGTGGCCTTGTGCGGTTTGGGGACGCCGCCGAGTGCGGTGACGATGGCGGTCCAGCGCTCCAGCGGCCCGGACAGCCGGACGCCGCCGTGCCCGGCGAGGTGGGCACGGCGGCTCGTGGAGTGGGGCTTACCTCGGTGGAGTGTTGGTCCACTCCGCCACGGCGAACACCTGGTACGAGGAGACCTCGCCTGTCTTCAGGAAGCGGTCCGGCATGTCCGCAGCCTCCAGGCGGCGCGGCTTGCCGTCGGTCGTCTCCCGGCGGGAGGGCCCGGCTGCCGTGCGGCGGCGTGGCCACCAGGTCGCGGATGGCCAGAAGGCGCCCGCCGGCCGGATCGATGATCCACTGACGCTGGTAGGTGCCCAGTTGCTTGGGCGCGGTGTACAGGCCGAGCGGGACGGTCGTCGCCAGCGCTAGGGAGATCACCCTTCCGGTACGGCCCATCGGGTCGGCCGCCGTGCCCTCGGCCTTGACGCCGGGCAGGGTGGCGAGCATCCGGAACGCCGCCGCCCGCACCCGCGGCGGGGCGGGTGCCTGCGACAGCAGGGTTCCGGCCACATCGCTCAGCGCCCGGGTGCGTTCCGCACCTTGAAGGGAGCGGATGGGTTGCGGTCAGGCGTTCAGGAACTGGTGGAACTGCTTGTCGAACTCCCGCGGGTCCTTGCTCAGCGATGCCTTGACCATTTCGGTGAACTCGTCGACGACCACCTCGAACGCGTCGGCCTCGACACCGTCGAGGGTGATACGGGCGACATCGGCTGGGTCCATCTTGGGCACGTCTACGCCCTTCATCATGTCGGTATCGGCCGCCCCGAGATGCACCGAGGTGACGAGCGTGCCCTGACCGGCCAGTTCCTGGCGCAGTGCTTTACTCATGCTCCAGACGGCCGCCTTCGACACCGCGTAGGCGCTGCTGCCGGGGAAGACGAACCAGGACGCCGAAGAGGCGATGTTCACGATCGCGCCCCCGCCATTCGCTGCGAGGACCGGCGCGAAGGCACGGGCCATCGACAGCGTGCCCCAGAAGTTCACATCCAGCGCAGCGCGGACCGCCTGCAGGTCGCCGAGCAGGGCGCCGCCTCCGATGCCGGCATTGTTGACCAGCAGGTTCACATCGCCCGCCACGCGGGCTGCGGCTGCGACGGAGTCCGGGTCGGAGATGTCCAGGGCGAGGACCTCGACGCCGTCGAGATCGACGGACTCGGGACGACGGGCGGTCGCGTAGACCTTCGCGCCACGCTCGACGAGCTCTGCGGCGAGGTGACGGCCGATGCCGCGGTTGGCTCCGGTGACGAGCGCAGTCGCTCCGTGAATGTTCATAAGACGTACGCTAGATCCTCACGTCAACGTGAGGATCAAGTCCGGACTGCACGGGAGGTGCCATGCGCATCGGAAAGGTGGCCGAACGTGCTGGAGTCAGCGTCCGTGCGCTGAGGTACTACGAAGAGCAGGGGCTCGTCATCGCCGACCGCAGCCCCAGCGGCCACCGCCAGTACCCCGAGTCTGCCGTTGAGCGGGTGAAGTTCATCCAGCTCCTCTACGCGGCCGGTCTGACCAGTAAGGCGATCCTGCAGATCCTCCCGTTCCTGGACACCCTCGTCGCGACCTCGCAGATGACACGCCGACTCACGGACGAGCGTGCCCGTATCCGGGTCAAGATCGACGCCCTGACCAGGGCGCACGATCGACTCGAAGAGCTGATCCGCCTCGCCGCCGAGTACGAGAACTCTCCAGCGACGTGCTCGGCGAGCGCGGACGTCGCCGCATCGCACTCACCTCCGCGGCACTGACTGCAATGCGAGAGGCTGTTCCGGCAGCGCTGGCAGGTAGACACCACAAGAACCGCTTCCCGGCCGAATTCATCCCGCCGGGACCTGGCGCCTCAACGGCGGCCGGACCGGTGCTTAGGGGGTGCCACACTGGCAGGGGCCAATGATCGAGTGATCTGTGTTCCCGCCTGATCGCCTGGGAGAGGTCACTGTTCGTGGTCGCCGGGAGCGTAGCGGCTCCATGGGCTTCCGGCTGCGGTGGAGAGTCGGGTGGCGGTGTCTCCGTCGTAGCCAAGCATGCGGGCGACCACGGGGGCGGGGGTCTGCAGGACGAGCTGGCGGATCGCGGCCGAGCGTCCCGCGCCGGCGAGGATGCCGAGCTTGCTCAGGCGTGACTGGATGGTCGTGGGTCCAGCGGTTGTCCGCCGCGGCGGCCGGGGAACAGCCAGCGGCTGTCCCGGTTGGTCGCCGTGGTGGTGTTCGGTCTGGCCTGCGTGTAGCCGAGCAGGAGTCCGGCGTGTACGCGGCCGGCGACTGCACGGGCGTGCTGATGCTCGCCTCCGTGGCCGCCATGCAGGGCCGGATCGCGGTGTGGCACGCGCTGGGCGAGGCCGTGCAGCCGCTGCGGCTGGCCACGGTGGCCTCCAACATCTTCACCGACCCCGAGATCGCGGCCGTGGGCGTCGCCCAGCGGGCCATCGAGGCCGGCGAGATCGAGGCGAACGTGGTCAAGCTGCCGCTGGCCACCAACGCGCGGGCCAAGATGCAGGGGTTCAACGACGGGTTCGTGAAGCTGTTCTGCCGCCCGCACACGGGGATCGTGCTGGGCGGCGTGGTCGTGGCGCCGCGGGCGACTCGTCGGTCAGGCCGGGACCCGGTCGTGCTGTCCGCTGGTCGGCAGCGCGCCCTCGACCACGTCGCGGAGCTGTGACCGGGCGGTGATGCCCAGCTTGGGGAACACCCGGTAGAGGTGGGAACCGACCGTACGCGGCGAGAGGTAGAGCTTGTCCCCGATCTCGCGGTTCGTCAGGCCGCGGGCCGCGAGCTGGACGATCTGCTGCTGCTGGGGGCTCAGCTCGGTCAGGGCGCTGGGTACGACGCTGCCGGCGGCCTCGATGCCCGCGGCCCGCAGCTCCGCCTTCGCGCGCTCGATCCACGGCCGCGCGCCGAGCCGCTGGAAGGTGTCGTGCGCCGCGGTCAGCAGCGGGCGGGCCTCGGCGATGCGCCGCTGCCTCCTGAGCCACTCGCCGTAGTCCAGCCGGGTCTGCGCCCGCTCGAACGGCCACTGCTCGCCCATGTCGTCCGCCAGCGCCGCCCGGAAGTACGGCTCGGCGTCGTCCGGCTCGGCGAGCAGCGCGCGGCCCCGGTCGAGCAGCGCGGCGATCCGGGCCGACCCGCCCGTGGACAGGCGCCGCGCCGATCGCTCCAGCAGCTCGGCGGCCTCCTCCCGCCGCCCCCGGCGGACGGCCGCCGCGGCCAGCTCGGCCAGGACCGTGGAGGAGACGTGGTAGTGAACCGGATCTCCGTCGTCGGTGAAGGCGGCGCGGAACTGCGCGTACGCGGTGTCGTAGTTGCCCTCGGCCACTGCCGCCAGGCCCAGGGCCCGGCGTGCGGAGACCGCGATGGAGCGGCTCTCCAGGGGATCGACGAGGGCCAGTGCCCGCCCGGCGCCGCGCCGCGCGCCGTCCGTGTCGCCGAGCAGCGCGAACACCGTCGCGTCGAGCGCGTGCGCGCACGCCTCGGCGTGCTCCAGCCCCGCCGCCGACGCCACCGCCGAGACCTCGGCGGCCACCGAGCGGGCCTCGGCCCACCGGCCCTGGTCCAGATAGGTCCAGCCGACGGCGCACGCCAGGCCGTCCGGCAGCGGGCCACGGGCCTGCCACCGGTCGGACGCCTCGTCGAAGGTCCTGGCGGCCAGGGCGGTCTCGTCCAGGATCCAGGCCACCACGGCGAGCGCGGTCAGGCCGGCGGCGTCGCCCTTGGCCTCGGCAATGAGCCCGGGCAGCGCCGGGGCGAGGCGGGCTCCCGCGCCGTTGGGGTCGGAGACGGCCAGCACCCAGGCGCGCAGGACCGCCGCGTCGCTCATCGTCGGGGGAGCGGCCGTCGAGTCCGGGAGCAGGTCCGCGATCTGTTGCCGCTGGGACTCCTCGCCCGAGTAGTAGCGGACCACCGCCGCCGCGGCGAGAGCCTCCAGCGCGCGGGGCGGGTGGGTGGCCGCCTCCTCGCCCGCGATGCGGGCCAGCAGGGCGAAGGCCGCCGCATGGTGGCGGCGCAGGGTCATGAGCTGCCCGGCGGCCAGCGAGGCCCTGCTGATCAGCGCCGGGTCGTCACTGTGCTTGCGGACCTGGTCGGCCAGGCGTTCCACCCAGCCGAGCTGGCCGGTGAAGACCGCCATGCCGGCGGCCTCGGTCAGCAGCCGCGCCTGGTCCGCGCGGCGCGGGCTCAGCTCCGCGGCCCGCTCCAGAGCGGCGGCGGCAGCGGCGTGGCCGCCCCGTCGCCGCGCCCGGTCGGCCGTTCGCCGCAGGGCGGCCGACACCTCCTCGTCAGGCCGCGTGGTCGCGGCGGCCAGGTGCCAGGCACGGCGGTCGGGCTCCTCGCTCAGCTTCGCGAGAGCGAGATGCGCCTGCCTGCGCTCCTCGAAGGACGCAGCATGGTAGACGGCCGAGCGGATGAGCGGGTTCCTGAAGGAGATCCAGGGGCCGTCCTGGCGTACGAGACCGGCCCGCTCCGCGGGCACCCACGCCGGGTCGCCGGCCTCAGGCAGCCCCCGGGAGGCCGTCGGCGCGTCCGTCGCGTCAGCGGCGGCGAGCAGCAGCAGGGGACGGCGGGTCGCCTCCGGCAGGAACTGCGCCTGCTCCGCGAAGATCCGCTCCAGCCGGTCGGTGACGGGCAGCGGGCCCTCCACGCCGCTGCCGCCGGGGCGCCGGGTCGCGCCCGCGCGGGCCAGCTCGACCAGAGCCAGCGGATTGCCGGCCGCCTCCTGGAGGATGCGCACCCGGGTCCGGCCGGTGGGCGGCGCCGGCTGCCGGTCGAGCAACCGGCCGGCCGCCTCGCCGCTCAGCGGGCCGATCTCCAGGCGGTCGTACCCCTTGTCGAGCCCCGGCAGCGCGGTCGCGGCGCGTACGCCCACCAGCAGCGTGACGGGTTCGCTGTCCAGGCGCCGGGCGACGAAGGAGAGCACGTCCAGCGACGCGCGGTCGATCCACTGGGCGTCATCGACCACCACGAGCAGCGGCGCCGGCTCCGCCAGATCCGACACCAGGGTGAGCACGGCGGAGCCGACGAGCACGCCGTCGGGGGCCTCGTCGCATTCGTCCAGCCCCAGGACGGTACGGAGCGCGGAGCGCTGGCGCGGCGGCAGCCCGGCCAGCTCGCCGAGCACCGGGCGGAGCAGCTGGTGGAGGCCTGCGAACCCCAGGCGCGCCTCGGACTCGCTGCCGACCGCGCGCAGCACCCGCGCACCGTCGTCCCGCGCGCGGTCGGCCGCGAAGTCGAGCAGCACGGTCTTGCCGGCGCCGGGGTCGCCCGTGAGGATCAGCACCTCGCCGCGGGTCCGGCCGGCGGCGACCCGCCGCACGATCTCCGCGGCCTCGGTCTCCCGGCCCACCATCGACAGCTCAAGATCGTATGTCGAGCCTTGGGTCGTTCCACCTATTTCCACGGACTCTCCGTCTCCTGAACTGTCCACTTAACGTGTGCGCCGCCCGGGATGTTCCAGCCACCGTTGCAGTCAAGTGACTGATACCGGCCGGCGCTCGTCCCCGCACACGATGGTGGACATCAGATCTACGGAGACCGTCATGGTGGCAAGGAAGGCGGCGTGGCTGTGGGAGCGCCTCGCCGCTGTCGACCCCGGTCTGATGCGGCTGGCCTCCGCGACGCGCGCCGTCCTCGGCGCCGCCGCGGCCCTGGCGGCCCTGGCGGCCCTGGGGCAGCCCGGTACGGCGTTGCTGGCCGGCGGGTTCACCGCGATGGTGACCTCGCTGGCCGTCAGCGACCTGCACCCGCGCGACCAGCTCGGCACGCTGGGGCTCGGGGCTCCGCTGTCCCTCGCGGTCCTGGCCGCCGGAGCCGTGCTGAGGCCGTACCCGGTCGTGGCGGGGATCGTGTTCCTGCTGCTGATCCACCTCGCCGTCCGCGCCCGCCGGTACGGCGCCAGAGGGCAGGGCCTGGGCGTGTTCGCCTTCATGGCCTTCTTCCTGGCGCAGTTCACCGGGGCGGAAGCGGCCGACCTGCCGCGGCTGGGCGCGGCGGTGCTCGTCGCGTTCTGTGCCGTGGTGGCCGTCGGCTACGGGCCTGGGCTCATGACGTCGTCCCGGGTCCTGGCCCGGCTGCGGCGCACCTTCGACGCGCGGCTGCGCGACGTCCTGCGGGACACGGCCACCGTGCTCACCGCCGCGCGGGACGCCGACGCGCTGAGCCTGTCGCTGGATCGGCTCCACGCGGCCGTGCTGCTGATCGAGGACTTTCTCCGCGAGCGCCCGGTTGACGGGGCCACCGACGGCCTGATCCTGAGGCGCCTCGCACGCGCGGAGGTGGCCGCCCAGCGGCTCGCCGTGCTCGTGGTCCGCGCGGCCCGCACACCGCCGGCCGGGTCCGCCCCGTTGCGGGACTGCCTGCAGGCGATCGACGAACTTGCCGCGGTCGTACGCCTACCTGGCCCGCGCGCCGGTACGGCCGGGCCGGCCCCGGCGCTCAGCGTCAGGCGGTACCGCGAAGAGCGCGAGCGGAGGACTGCCCGGCAGGCCCTCCAGGTGACCGCCGCGTCCGCGCTGTCCCTCCTCGGAGGTCACCTGGTGTCCCCGGACCACTGGTACTGGGCCGTGCTCACCACGTGGGTGGTGTTCGTCAACACAAAGAGCACCGGCGAGGTCCTGCTGCAGAGCGTGCGCCGGCTGGCGGGCACCGTTCTCGGCGTGGTGTTCGGCTACGGCCTGGCCACCCTGGCCGGACCGTATGGCCCGCTGCTCCTGGTGCTGCTGCTGGCGTGCATGTTCGGGATGTTCTACACGCCGCCCGGCGCCTACTGGGCGGTGACGTTCTTCATCACCGGCATGCTGAGCATGCTGCTCGCGCTGCTGGACACGTTCTCGGCGGGCGTGCTCGTCCTGCGCGTGCAGGAGACCGCGCTGGGAGTCGCCTGCGGCGTCCTCGCCACCGCCGTTGTCCTGCCCGTCACCGCCCGCCGGGCCAGCGACGCGGAGCTGCTCCACCTCCTGCTGGTCCTCAGGCGGCTCGTGTACGCGACGACGCGGAGCCTGAGCACCGGCACCACGACGAGCCTGATCCGCGCGACCCATGATCTGGACCGGGCGCTGGAGTCCTTCCGCAAGGCCTGTCTGCCGCTCACCCACCCGTTCAACCCCCGGCGCGGCCGTCGTGATCGCGCCCGCCACCTGCTGGAACTGCTGGAAGCCTGCGCCTACCACGCACGGAGCCTGGCCGCCGTGGCCGAGCGGCTCCCGACGGGCGACGACGCCGAGTACGCCGCCCGGGTAGCCGCGGCGGCCGGGCGCGCGCAGGAGAGCGTGACGCGCCTGATCCGCCTAGCGAGCCGCCGGCCGGGCGCCGTCTCCTCCTCGGCCCGCCCTCGGGTCACCGGAGCACTGTCGCTGCTCTCCGGCGAACGGCGCATGCGCCGTGGGCTGACGTCGCCCCGGCACCGC
This sequence comes from Nonomuraea sp. NPDC050786, assembly GCF_040654115.1. Classification (NCBI taxonomy): domain Bacteria; kingdom Bacillati; phylum Actinomycetota; class Actinomycetes; order Streptosporangiales; family Streptosporangiaceae; genus Nonomuraea; species Nonomuraea sp. NPDC050786. The sequence continues at coordinate 7,167 of NZ_JBFAHJ010000049.1, read as the reverse complement.
CTGCTGCTCCACCTCGACCGGCTCGACACGACGCTGACGGCGGTCACCCGCGCCCTGGACCCCGCCGCGTGCCCAGATGCAGTCACGTGACGCATACCGCGGCGCACCCCGGTCGCCGCACCATGGCTCCAGCCGCGAGGGCCACCGAACCTCTCATGAGCGGCAGCCGATCGAACTGGAGACGAGCATGGACACCATCACTCTGGGTGACGTCACGCTGACCCGGGTCCGGGAGTACTTCGGCCCCGTGGACATGACGCCCGAGACGTTCTTCCCGGAGAGCCCGGCGCAGGCGTGGCAGGAGCACCGTTCCTGGCTGGAGCCGACCTTCCTGAACGCCGAGACCCGGATCGTCAACTCGGCGATCCAGACCTGGGTCCTGCGCAGCGAGGGCAGGACCATCCTGGTCGACACCGGCGTCGGCAACCACAAGGACCGCCCGTACGCGCCCGTGTGGAACCGGCTGAACACCGACTTCCTGGACAACCTGGCCCGCGCCGGAGTCCGCCCTGCGGACGTCGACATCGTGATCAACACGCACTTGCACATCGACCACGTCGGCTGGAACACCTACCTCGACGGCCGGACCTGGGTGCCGACGTTCCCCAACGCCACCTACCTCATGCCCAAGGCCGACTTCGACTTCTGGAACCCCGCCAACGAGCACAAGCCCCTGCTGGGCCGGGGCAACCAGAACGTCTTCGAGGACAGCGTCGCCCCCGTGCACGAGGCCGGCCAGACCCTGCTCTGGGAGGACGGCCACCGCATCGACGGCAATCTGCGCCTCGACCTCGCCCCGGGCCACACGCCGGGCTCGTCGGTGCTGACGCTGGAGTCCGGGCAGGACCGGGCCCTGTTCGTCGGCGACCTGCTGCACAGCCCGCTCCAGATCCACGAGCCCGATTCCAACAGCTGCTTCTGCGAGGACCCCGCCGGGGCCCGCGCCACCCGCCGCAAGCTCCTGGGCCAGGCGGTCGACACCAACGCCCTCCTCATCCCCGCGCACCTGGGCGGCCACGGCGCCGCCGAGGTCGTCCGCGAGGGGGACAAGTTCGCCATCAAGGGCTGGGCGCCCTTCGCCCCGTACACCGAGCAGGTCTGAGCCCCTGCGGAAAGGCACTCCCGTGAACCTCGTCACCACCGCTCAGGGGGCTGTCCGTGGTCTGCGCCGAGGCGCGACCCGCACCTTCCTGAACATCCCATACGCCGCTCCGCCGCGCGGGGCGGGCCGCTTCGCGCCACCGATGCCGCACGAGCCGTGGGACGGCGTGCGGGACGCCACCGTGCCGGGCCCCAACGCGCCGCAGTCCGAGCGCAGGCTCGGCAGCGTGGACATGTCTCCCTACTTCGGCGCCGGCTGGAGCCGCGGGGAGGACTACCTCACCGTCAACGTCTTCACGCCCGCCGACGGCGGCGGCGCGCTGCCGGTCATGGTGTTCGTGCACGGCGGCGGGTTCGTCGCCGGCTCGACGCGCTCCTCGATGTACGACGGCTCCGCGTTCGCCCGCGACGGCGTCGTCCTGGTCACCCTCAACTACCGGCTCGGCATCGCCGGGTTCCTCGACCTCGCGGGGGCGCCCGCCAACCGTGGCCTGCTCGACGTGGTGGCCGCGCTGCGCTGGGTGCGGGAGAACATCGCCGCCTTCGGCGGTGACCCGGCCAACGTCACCCTCTTCGGCCAGTCGGCCGGGGCGACCGTCGTCGGCGGCGTCCTGGCCACCCCCGAGGCCGCCGGGCTGTTCCGGCGGGCGATCGTGCAGAGCGGCAGCGGGCTGGGCGCGTTCACCGCCGAGCAGGCCGCCCGCGTCACCGTGGCGGCGGCCGAGGCCCTGGGCGTCGAGCCCCACGCCGCCGCGTTCGCGGACGTCTCCGACGAGCGCCTGGTCGAGGTGGCCTCCGGGCTCGCGGGCCTCGACCTGCGGACCGAGACCCACCACGATCCGCTGATCGGGCTCAGCCCCTTCAGCCTGGTCCTCGGCACCCAGCCGGCCGAAGCCGTCGCCGCCGGTCTGAGCGCCGGTGTGGACCTGCTCGTCGGCACCAACACCGAGGAGGGGAACCTCTACCTGGTCCCGGTGGGCAAGTACGCCACCTCGACCGCCGCCGACGTCGAGGAGGCGGCGGCGCGCTCGCACCCGAACCCGGCGCGGCTCGTCGAGACCTACCGCGAATCGCGCCCCGGGGCGTCCTCTGCGGAGTTGCGCTCGGCCATCATGGGCGACGCGCTGTTCGGTGCGGGCAGCCGCGCGCTGGCCGGCGCGCACGCCGCCCACGCCGGATCCGCCACCTACGCCTACGAGTTCGCCTGGCGCTCGCGGGCCCTGGACGGAGAGCTGGGCGCCACTCACGCGGTCGAGCTGCCCTTCGTCTTCGACCTCGCGGACCGGCCCGAGCTGAACGGCCCCAACGCCCTGCTCGGCCCTGGCGAGGCGCCCGCGAGCCTGGCCACCCGCGTGCACGAGAGCTGGATCCGGTTCGCCAGGACCGGCGACCCGGGCTGGGACCCGTACGACACCGGGCGCAGGGCGACCATGCGCATCGACACCGAGTGGACCCAGGTCGACGACCCCCGCCCGCAGGAGCGCGAGGTCTGGAGCTGACCCCTTCCGCCTGCTCACCCTTTCAAGGAACACCATGACCAGAACCGTCATCACCACCGAGAACGCCCCCGTCCTGCCGGCCCCGCTGTCGCAGGGCGTCCGCAAGGGGCCCGTCCTCCAGATCTCCGGGCAGCTTCCCTTTGACCCGGCCACCGGCGAGGTCGCTGGCGCCACGGTCGCGGCGCAGACCGCGCAGGCGCTGCGCAACGTCCTCGCCGTGCTCCAGGCGGCTGGCGCGGGCTGGGAGGACGTCGTCATGCTGCGCGTCTACCTCACCGATCCCGCCCACCTGGCCGAGATGAACCAGGCGTACGCGGCGGCCGTCGGGGAGCCCTTCCCCGCCCGCACCACCGTCTACATGCCGCTCCCGCCGGGACTGCTGGTCGAGGTGGACGCCCTGGCAATGCTGGAGGACTGATCGGGGACGAGCCGCGCCGGAACCGTTGACGTTTGTTGGTATGGACAGCAAACTAATTCACGAGTTGGCGCCTTAGTGCTGTGACCGCGAAACGATCACGGGGTCGTTGGCGCTCCCCGAAAGGCCGTCACCCCCGGGTGGTTGGCCAGCCACGCCATGACCCGCGCAGCGGGTGCGCAGCGGCCAGGTCGGCGACCACGCGTCAGCTCGAACCCGACTTGCCCGCCGACCCCAAACCCGTCGACGGCGAGGAGGAGGCCTTGGCGCTGAGGGCCTGCCTCACCTGCTCGCGATCCTCTGGGTCGACGCCGGCGCGGCCTGCCGCCCGGCGACGTCGCCGCGATGATCGGCGAGCACGCTGGGCCCGGACGGCTGTGGATGCTCGCCGAGCGCCAGCTCGAATGCGGCGCCCGCCGGTCGCGACCCCGCGGCGCCCGGTCCGGTCTCAAACGACTGGAGCTGCCGCAGAGTGTGGGGCCGAGGAAGCCGACGTGGCTGCCGGCTTCCGCGGTGGGTTACCGGCTGTCAGTGGGGCTGTGTGGCGGCGTGCTGGCTATCGCCGCGCGGCTGGGACGCGAGGGATGCTCAGGCTGGGGTGCCACACTGGCAGAAACGGGCCGCGGGTCTGATCACCTGTCGTTAGGATCTCGGTGTTCGCGCCGTTGGTGACGGTTTCCGGGGGTACGGGGGGCGTCGATCGATCGGACGGCGTACCCGAGGTTCGCGCGTGCGCTGTCGATGCGGGAGCTGGCGGAGGTGTTCACCCCGTCCTCGGCCGAGGTGGAGTGGGCGCGTGGGAAAACTCAGGATGATCAGCATCTGCTGGCGTTGCTGGTGTGGTTGAAGGCATACCAGCGGCTGGGGTACTTCCCGAAGCTGGCTGATGTCCCGGCGGTGGTCGCCAAGCACGTCCGCGGCGTGGTCGGCTTGCCGGAGGGCACGGAGCTGGCCGAGGCTGCGCGCCCTACATCACCCACGTCATCCGCCGGTTCGGCAACTGGATCCTCAACCTGGCCCCGCCGACCGCTGCCCCGACCACGCAGCTCGATCTCGAATCCCGTGTCCTGTTCGCCCCATGATCGACGGGCTGGCCTTCCCCCGTGCGTAGTGTCCCAGGGGCATCACGGTAGGCGTGTTCGGTGGCGTCGGCGGGGTGGGCCGCAGGCCCACCGCTCGCCCTCAGACGGTTCGTGCTCCTTGAGAGCTTGAACGGCGGGCCTGGGCGGTGGAGCGGGCGACGCCCATCACGCCGGCCAGGTCGCTGGATGTGGGCACCCAGAGTTGTCCACGTATCAGCGTCCTGTACCGGACGTCAGGCCACGTGCGCTCCCAGTCCGGTCAAGCCCGGTGCCACGTCCGGTCGCAGCACGAGGTTTTGGTCGTAGTCTCCGCCGTTCTGCGTTCGGTACGCGATCGGCTCGGTGGTCGGGATCGCGAGCAGGCGCTCGCGCAGCTCCTTGGCCGCTGCCTCGCCTTCCTCGGGCGTGAACCTGTCGGCACCCGAGATCAGCACCGGGGGCAGCACCTCTGCGCCCGCGTAGAACAGGGTGCCGTGCTGCAACCCGAACAGCAACTCGTCGACGGCTCCGTGAATGCCCCGCTCGCCGTAGAACCACGCCGGCCCACCCATGGTCACAACCGCCATCGCACGCTTGCCCGCAAGGAACCCGTCTCCGTAGCCGATCCACTCGCCGTTCGGGCCGCGCAACCCGTACGCGAAGCCCTGGTGCCAGACCCGGTCGAACCAGCCCTTGAGGATGGCCGGCATTCCGAACCACCACATCGGGAACTGGATGACGATGGTGTCTGTCCGGTTGATCTTTTCCTGCTCGGCTCGGATATCGGCGCTCAGCGCGCCGCTCTCATACGCCTGCTTCGCGGCGGCAGCGACCTGGAATCGCTCCGCTGGGTGGTGGGCGTAGCCGGCGGCATCAACGACGGGGTTCCAGCCCATCGCGTACAGGTCCGACACCTCAACGTGGTGACCTTCGGCACGGAGCGTGCGCTGCCCCTCCGCGGCGAGGTAGCCGTTGAGCGAGCGAGGTTCGGGGTGGGCGAAAATCCAAAGAACATTCATGACATCGATCATGACCGTGCGGCACCGCCATAACGACTGGCCTGATGGACAACATGTGCGAGGATCGGGCCATGGCTGCTTTTGCTGGTGATGGGCGCCACCGAGTAGCGGTCCTGGCCCGTGACAAGGTTCTGTCATTCGAGCTCAGCATCGTTCACCGGATCTTCGGCCAGGCGCGCTCGGCCGCCGGTGCCGCGCTCTACGAGGTCGTGACCTGCGCACCCGAGCCCGGGGAAATACACACGGACGCCGACTTCACCGTCACCGTCACTCACGGCCCCGAGGCGCTGGCCGAGGCCGACACCGTCATCGTCCCAGCCTCCCAAGACGACTTCGAGCCCCGAAGCGAGCCGCTCGAACCCTCGCTCACCGCCGCCCTGGCGCGGATTCAACCCGGCACACGGATCGCCTCGATCTGCACGGGATCGTTCGTGCTGGCCGCGGCCGGCCTGCTCGCCGGGCGGCGAGCAACCACGCACTGGCGCTCATCCGCCCGGTTCCGGGAGCGATTCCCGGACGTCGTATTCGACCACGATCTCCTCTACACCGACGACGACGGTGTCCTCACTTCTGCCGGAGGGGCGTCGGGCATTGACCTGTGCCTGCATATGATTCGCACCGACTACGGCGCAGCAGTCGCCAACGACGTGGCGCGCGGCTCCGTCGTCCCACCACACCGCGAGGGCGGGCAAGCGCAATACGTACAGCGACCGATGCCGGACCCGAGGATCTCCTCGACCAGCAAGGCACGCCGATGGGCACTCGCAAACCTGCACCGGCCCATCACGCTCCGGGAACTGGCAGCCCAGGAATCGACAAGCACGCGAACATTCACTCGACGCTTCCGTGAAGAAATCGGCACCTCGCCGGGACGGTGGCTCACCCGACAGCGCATCGAGCGAGCCTGCTCCCTCCTGGAACGCACCGACCTGCCTATCGACGAGGTCGCCGTCACCGCAGGCTTCGGCACCGCTGGCTCAATGCGATTGCATCTGCAAGCCGAACTAGGGGTCTCGCCCAGCGCCTACCGCGCCACATTCCGCGGCCCCGGACCCGCCATGTTCCGAGGTCATGACGGTCATTCTGTTAGGAGTTCTTAGAGGTCCTAACAGAATGATCTTTGTTGTGCTTTGATCTCTCGCTGTAGCCGAGCGAGAGGATCACGAGTGGCCAAGCTGAAGCCGTGGGAGGTCAGCGACGAGCTGTGGGCAGTGATCGAGCCGCTGTTGCCCCAACGTCAGCGACGCTTCCGCCATCCGGGACGCAAGCGGCTGAACGATCGACTGGCGTTGCAGGGCATCTTGTTCGTCCTGCACACCGGCATCGCATGGGAGCACCTGCCGCAAGAGCTGGGCTACGGCTCAGGCATGACCTGCTGGCGACGCCTGGCCGAATGGAACGCCTCCGGCGTCTGGCAGCGCCTGCACGAGGTGCTGCTCGACCGCCTGCGCGCGGCCGACGCGCTCGACCTCTCCCGGGCCGCAGTGGACTCTTCCCAGATCAGGGCGTTAAAAGGGGGCCGCAGACCGGCCCGTCCCCAGTCGATCGCGGACGGGCCGGCAGCAAGCACCACCTGATCACCGACGCCACCGGCATCCCCCTCGCCGTCATCCTCACCGGCGCCAACCGCAACGACGTCACCCAGCTCATCCCGCTCCTGCAGGCCATCCCCAAGGTGCGCGGCAAGCGCGGCCGTCCCCGCCAACGCCCCGACGTCGTGCTCGCCGACCGCGGCTACGACCACGACAAGTACCGCCGCCTGGTACGCGAACTGCAGATCCGCCCGCTGATCGCCCGCCGCGGCACCGCACATGGCTCTGGCCTGGGCAAACACCGCTACGTTGTCGAGCAGACCTTCGCCCTGCTGCACGCCTTCCGACGCCTGCGCATCCGCTGGGAAGTCCGCGCCGACATCCACAAGGCATTCCTTAGCCTGGCCTGCGCCCTCATCTGCTGGCGACGCCTCACCTCATTGCGTTAGGGCCTGTTCGGGGTTCCGATCACGAGAGGGTTGTGGATTCGTCTGCGCGGTGTGGTCTGGCCTTGATAAGCCATGGGCATGGCGCGTGGTG
>NZ_JBFAHJ010000048.1:0-61803 GCF_040654115.1 Nonomuraea sp. NPDC050786 | reverse complement strand
GGCCCCACATCCCCACCCCTGCCGCCTATCCCACCCTGCAGGTGTACTTCTGCGGAGACGGCCGACCTCTCAGCGGACTCTGACCTGCGAGGCCGCCGTGCCACCGCCGGACGCCTCCCAGCCGGCCACCACCGCCGGGTGGGCGGCGAGGGCGCGGGCCAGGGGCACGGTCACGGTCGTGGTGCCCTTGCGGGAGACCGTGACGACGCGGCTGCCCGCCGTCCCCTGGTCATCCCGGACGAACACGTGCGCCTTGCCGGCCGCGTTCGCCCGTACCGTCACCTTCACCCCGTTCTGCCCGGCCGTGGCGGAGGTGACCCAGCCGCTCTCCGACTCCTTCGCCGCGGGGCCGCCCGCGAGCGGCACGTGCACCCGTACCGCCTGCTCCAGCGACTGCGGCGAGTCCAGGCTGGACAGGGCCGTGTCCGGGATCACCGGGTCGGGGACGGGCCGGTCCGCGGGCGGCTGGTAGCCGGCCAGCGTGGCGACGCCCCACCGGTACGGGTCGCCCTGCACGCCGCCCCACGTGGACCAGCCGATACGGGTCTGGCCGGTCTTGTCCTGGGTGTCGGAGTCGTAGACCAGGATGTTCAGGCCCAGGTGGGCGGGGTCGACGGAGCCCGGCAGCAGCGCCATCGGGATGGACATCTCCACGGTGTAGCCGTCCTGGGCGACCTTGGAGGCCACGCGCATGCCCGGCGCGGTCTGCTCGCCCGGTCCCTGCCGGTTGTCGGCGTCCCGCTCGAAGCACGGGGGGCCTTCAGCGGTGACGGGCAGGACGGCCGCCTTGAACGTGGTCGAGGTGTTCTCGGACGTGCCGCGCGGGTCGAACGTGACCTCCACCGAGTCGGTACGCCAGTGCCGCTTGCAGTCGGCGGTGGCCAGCCGCGTGCCGAGCACGTCATCCTTCACCTGGACCAGCAGGTAGAGGGTGTCGTCGTGCCAGGCGATCCGGGCCGTGCCCGAGCAGTCGGCCGCCGACGAGCAGGCGGTGCCCTCCCACAGGCGCGAGATGTCGAGCGCGGCCCCGGGGTACTCGCCGTCGCCCGCCACGCCGTCCACGGTGGGCGACGCCTGCGGGATGGAGGTCTTCGGGACCAGTTCGAGCGCCGGCCTGCTCGCGACCGCGCCATCCACGCTGATGGTGTACGCGTAGTCGCCGCCCTCGTTGGACGTCTTCAGCGAGGGATCGGAGTTGGTGACGGTGAACGGCACCGTCGTCGAGGCGCCGGCGGCCAGATCGGTGTAGGGCGCCTCCACGCGGTCCGCGGTGAAGCCGGCGGGCAGGTCCACGCGTACGGTGCCGGATCTGGTGGTGTCGCTGACGTTGGTCACCACGACGCCGACCTGCCGGGAGCCGCCGGAGGGCAGCGTGAGCACGGGCGTGACGGTGCCGCGCAGCTGCGGCACGCCGACCTCGGCCGTCCACTTCTCGAACTGGGCGACCTGGGGGAGCGGCTGCTGCGTGGCCCGCACGGCGGGGCTGACCTCGACCTGGCGGTCGGTGTACCCGCCGCCGTGCTCGGTGGTCAGCGTGGCCGAGACGCGGGCCCGTCCGGTGCCCTGGCCGGGCGTCACCGTGAACGTCGCCGTCCCCGTGCGTCCCGCGGCGAGCCTGCCCAGCTCGCCCGGGCCGCTGACCTGCCAGCCCTCGGGGACGCCCAGCCGCACCGACGACCGGCCCAGCGGCTCGCGCGCGGGCGCGGTCGCCGTGACCTTGACGGTGAACGGCGTTGCGGCCCGCACGTCGAACGTGCTGGTGCTCAGGCCGAACGACGTGCCGAGCGGGACCGTGCCGGACGCCCTGGTCAGCGCCCCGTCGAGGATCGCCGTGGGCGCGGAGGCCGCCGCGCTGCCTGGCGCGGGGAACGGCACCCGCGAGTCCACCTGCGTGAAGAAGTCGCAGCCGAGCTGGCCCGGGTCCGCCGGCACGTCGGGGAAGCCGGCCCACCCCTGGGAGGCGTACGTGCGCTGCGCCTCACGCTCGACGGCCGCCCACGTCTTGCCCTGGCTCTGGGAGGGGCGCCCGCCCCACACGCCGTACACGTTCTGGGCGGGGTTGGCGGGACGGAAGGTCGAGGCGCAGGACGGGCCGGTCTGCGAGGTGCCGCGACCGCCGCCGAGCAGCAGCCGGGCGGCCGCGAACGGCTTGAGCCCCTCGCGCGTGATCTGCTCGGGGAACGCCTTGGGGTCGGCCGCCGCGTAGAACGCCTGCACGGCCAGCCGCGCCGCCTGCTGGTGGTTGCCGTGGTTGCCGGGGGAGGGCGCCGGGTCCATGGTCAGGATCACCTCGGGCCGGGTCTGCCGGACCACCCGCACGACCTTCTCCAGGGTGTCGGCGCCCCAGATCTGGTCGGTCAGCGGGGCGCTCACCGTGTAGTAGAAGTCGACGTCGTCGAGGTTGAACACCTCGCCCACGCCTGCCTTGCCGACCGCCGACCGCTCCTCGGCCTCGCGCAGCAGCCCGAGCGCCGGTCCCTCCTCGGGGCCGACCGCGTTGCCGCCGCCCTCGCCGCGGGTGACGGTGACGACGCCGGTGCGGACGCCGTGCTCCTCCTTCCACTGGCCGAGCGTGGACAGGCTGAACGCCTCGTCGTCGGGGTGCGCGCCGACGAACAGCGCGTCGAGGTCCACGGGCGAACCGGCGGAGGCTACGGACGGGACGGCGGGTAAGACGGCGAGCGCGACCGTGGCGGCCAGCAGCAGCGACAGGCGTTTACGCATGGGACCTCCGGAAGGGCGGCTACTCGCGGACTGCCCCCTGGAGCAGACCGCGGACGAAGTGGCGCTGAAGGAACAGGTAAAAAATCACCACCGGGGTCGCGACGATGACCGACCCGGCGGCGAGCAGGGTGAAGCCGGAGGTGTACTGGCCCTGGAAGAAGGCCAGACCCAGCGGCGCGGTCCGCAGCGACTCGCTGGTCACCATGATCAGCGGGATGAGGAACTCGTTCCACGTCCACATGAAGACCAGCACGGTCAGCGTGACGACGGCGGGCCGGGCCGGCGGCACCAGCACCTGCCACAGGATGCGCCAGGTCGAGGCGCCGTCGATGCGGGCGGCCTCCACGATCGCGCGGCTGGAGGCCCGGAAGTACGCCCGCATCCAGAACGTGCCGAACGCCACCGACAGCGCCACCTGCGGCAGCGCCACCGACCAGAACGTGTCGATCAGCCCGAGCGAGCGCAGGTCGAAGTAGAGCGGCACCGCGATGGCCTCGCTCGGCATCATGATCCCGAGCATGAACAGGTAGAAGAGCACCGACTGGCCGCGGAAGCGCATGGTGCCGAACGCGTACCCGCTCATGATCGACAGCACCACGCTCACGACCACGACGAACGACGACACCGCCAGGCTGCTGCGCAGGTACGTGCCGAAGTGCCCGATCTCCCACGCCGCCGTGAAGTTGCCCAGCCCGGACGTGCCGCCGCTGTCGGCGGGGCCGAGCGCGGCGGAGAGGATCGTCACGATGGGGAAGAGCGCGAACGCGGCGAACACCGACAGGATGACGTAGTTGGCCACCCGCTCACCGCGCGAGATCACGTGACCCTCCTGTCCGCGAACCGGTTGATCCCGAACGAGATCACGAAGATGACGACGGTGAGGGTGACGCCAATGGCCGCCGCCGAGCCGATCTGGCTGAGCCCGAAGGCCCGGTGGTAGACCTCGTACGACGGCACCGACGTCGAGTCGCCGGGCCCGCCGCGCGTGGTGACGTACACCAGGTCGAACGTGCGCAGCGCGGCGATCACCGTCAGCGTCAGCGCGACCGCGATCTCCCCGCGCACCGACGGCAGCGTGACCGCGAAGAACTCCCTGACCGCGCCCGCGCCGTCCAGCCGCGCGGCCTCGTACAGCTCGCCGGGGATGCGGCTCATCCCGGCCAGCAGCAGCACGGTCACCAGCCCGGTCTCGAACCACGTGCCGACCACCCCGACCGCGGGCAGCGCGAACGTGTAGTCGCCCAGCCAGCCCCGCGTGAGCGAGTCGAGCCCGATCGCGCCGAGCAGCGTGTTCAGCGTGCCGTCGGGCGCGTAGACGCGCCGCCAGGCGACGGCCACCACGACCATGGCCACCACCTGCGGCAGGAACACGACGGTGCGGAAGAACCCGAGCCCGCGCACCTTGGCGTGGTTGAGTATCGCGGCCAGCCCCAGCCCGATGACCAGCGGCCCGGCCGCGTAGAACACGATCAGCACGAGCGCATGGCCGAACGCCGCCCGCAGCCCCTCGTCGGCGACGATCGCGACGTAGTTGTCCAGGCCGACCCAGCGGCCGAGCGACAGCCCGTCCCAGTCGTACAGCGACAGCTGCACCGCGCGCCCGATCGGGTAGAGCAGGAAGAGCGCGTAGACGACGAACGCCGGAAGCAGGTAGAGATAGGCGACGCGGCGCGGCTCCCCGGGAGGCTGCCGGAGCATGCTCACCCGTTGCTCTCGGCGAACGTCTTATAGTCCTTCTCCAGTGTGGCCAGGAACTCCTGCGGGCTCTGCTTCTTGGCCAGCAGGTCCTGCAGCGCCGCGCCCAGCGTGTCGGCGAACGTCGGCGTCGCGTAGTCGAGGTACGGCACCAGCCCGTCCTTGGCCGTCACCGTGCCGAACGCGGTGAAGACGTCCTGCTGCGGCCCCGCCGGGACGCTCTGCTGCGCCGTGTCGGCGACGGGCAGGTTGCCGGTGGCGGTCAGCACCTTCATCGCGTCGGCGCCGGTGATGAAGTCGATGTACGCCGCCGCCGCGTCAGGGTGCGGGCTCTTGGCCGTGATCGCGAACGGCAGCCCGGTCCCGCCGGTGGCGACGGGCGGCGCGTCGGCCGTGGCGCCCGGCGGCAGCATGAAGCCCAGGTCCTTGCCCAGGGCCTTCTGCAGGTCGGCGAGGAGCCAGGTGCCCGCGATCAGGAAGACACCCTGGCCCTTGCCGAACGCCTGCCACGCCGGGTCGTAGCCCTGGCCGTTGAAGCCCTTGTTGAAGTAGCCCTTGTCGACCCAGCCGACGATCTCCTCGGCGGCCTTGGTGTTCTCGGGCGTGTTCCACGACGCGCCCTTGCGGCCGAAGGCCAGCGTGCTGATCTGGTCCTTCGGGACGCCGCGGCCCTGCACGGTGCCGAACACGTGGATGGCCGGCCACTTGTCGAGGTTGCCCAGCTGCATCGGCACCTCACCCGCCGTCTTGGCCTTGGCCAGCGCGGCCTCGAACTCGGCCCACGTCTTCGGCGGCTGCAGGCCGAGCTTGGTCAGCTTGGCCTTGTTGTAGAAGACGCCGACGACCTCGCCGACCTGCGGGAGGCCGTACAGGTTGCCCTCGCCGAACACCTTGCCGTCGGGGCTGTAGCTCGAATAGCGCAGCACGGACTGCGGGTAGCGCTTCTTCCAGCCGTACGCCTCGGCGTAGGCGTCGAGCGGGCGGAGCTGCCCCGCCTTGACGAACGCGCCCATCGAGGAGCGCCCGTTGTTGGCCTCCACGACGTCGGGCGGCTCGTTGCCGCTCAACGCCAGGCGCAGGGTCGTGTTCAGGTCGTCGAAGGAGCGGCTCACCCGGTTGAGCTTGATGTTGGGGTACTTCGCCTGGAAGGCGTCGTTGAGCTGCTTCATCTGGGCGGCCTGGCCGCCGCGTACCTCCTGGTCCCAGACCGTGAGCGTGACGTTGCCGAGGCTCGGGGCGTCGGTGCGTACCGACGACTGAGGGGTGGCCGCCGGACTGGGCGGGGCCGAGGAGCCCGGAGCGCACGCGGCCAGGGTCAGGGCGCCGGCGGCGAGCACGGTCAGCGCTCGGAGCGGGGGGTTCATGTGGTGTTACTCCTTCTGCGCGGGCACGCGAGGTGTGTCGGGGTCCTCGTCGTCGGGCCGGTCCTGGCGGATACCGGGGAGCTGGGGGCCCACGTCGGCGTACCGGGCGATGGTGGCGGCGGCGCGGCGCACGGCGCCCACCGGGACGGCGGGCACCAGCTTGTCGAGGAAGGCGTAGCGGCGGGCCAGCGAGCTGCCGTAGGCGCCGCTGTGGTCGGCCGAGTCGCGCACCTCGTGCCACCAGTCGGCGATGTCGCCCCAGCCCGGCGCGGCCAGCGAGCCGCCGAACTGCTGCACCGCCAGCGCCGCGCAGAGCTGCGCGAACGCCAGCCGGTCGGAGAGCGGCCAGCGGCACAGCGTGCCGAGCACGAAGCCCGCGCCGAAGACGTCGCCCGCGCCGGTCGGGTCGAGCGCCGTCACCCGCGGCGCGGGCACGAACGCCTCCTCGCCCGTCGCCGAGTCGATGGCCATGGCGCCGTTGGCCCCGTCGGTCACCACAGCGACGGGCACCTTGTCGGCGATCACGTAGAGGGCGTCACGCGGGGTGTCGACGCCGGTGTAGGCCATCGCCTCGACCGCGTTGGGCATGAACGCGTGGCAGAGCGCGAGCTGGTCCAGCAGGGAGCGCGACCACACGCCCGAGGGGTCCCAGCCCACGTCGGCGAAGATGAGGGCGCCGTCGCGGCGGGCCAGCTCGGCCCAGTTGGACGGACTGTCGGGGGAGTCGAGCGGCTCCTCGGTGGAGAGCGGCACGATCACCGCCTTGGAGCGAGGCGGCTTGCCGATCATCTCGGAGGCCGCCATGGGCGCCGGGTGGCCGTGCGTCACCATGCTCCGGTCGCGGTCGACCGCCATGGAGACCGTCACCGGCGAATGCCACTGCTTGAACCGCCGCGACCTGGACAGATCGACCGACTCCTGCTCCTCCAGCGTCCGCCAGCAGAAGTCGCCGTAGTCGTCGTCGCCGAACGCGGCCGCCAGCGAGGTGCGCAGCCCCAGCCGGCTGGTCGCGATGGCGAGGTTGGCGATGCCGCCGGGGCACGAGCCCATGCCCTCGGCCCAGATCTCGGTGCCGGCCGCCGGCATCGCGGGCAGGCCGGTGAAGACGATGTCGAGAAAGACCGTGCCCGCCAGGAAGACGTCGAACTGCGGCGCGTCCGGGGTGCGCTCGTCGGCGAGAGGGTCGTAGGCCTGCATGGACACGGGAATACATCCTCCCCGGCACGAATCGAGATGTGGGAAATCTTGCACGTTTGCGCGCGCACTTCAAGTCTCTCCTGGGAGTTTTTGGTCAAAGGTGCATGTTCCTGCGCGAAACTGACTGATACACTCGCGCCGTGCTTCAGCGCCTCAGGCATGCGGAGATCATGCGCCGGGTCCGACTCTCAGGCGCCACCAGCGTTCGCGATCTCGCCAGCCAGCTCGGCGTGAGCCCGTCCACCATCCGCAGGGACCTCGAGGTGCTCGACCGCGACGGCACGCTGCGGCGCGTCCGCGGCGGAGCCCTGCTCCTCGACGACGGGGCGAGCGTCGACGCCGACGCGGACGCCGACCGGCCGTTCGCCGAGGTGGCGGTCGTGGACGAGCAGGACAAGGAGGCGGTCGCGGCCCGCGCCGCCGAGCTCGTGAGCGACGGCGAGGTGCTCCTGCTCGACATCGGCACCACGACCATGCGCCTCGCCCGCCGGCTGCGCGGGCGCCGCGTCACCGTGGTCACCTCGAGCCTCGCCGTGCTCGACGTGCTGCGCTCCGATCCCGAGGTCGAGCTGCTGCTGCTCGGCGGCATGGTGCGCCGGCCGTACCACTCGCTGGTCGGGGTGCTGACCGAGGCCGCGCTCAGCCAGGTGGTCGCCGACCGCGTGTTCCTGGGCGTCAGCGGCGTGCGGCCGGACGGGCAGCTCGTGGACACCACCCTGGCCGAGGTGCCGCTGAAGCGGGCGATGATCGCGGCGGCGGGACAGGTGGTGCTGCTCGTCGACCGGCACAAGTTCCCCGGCACCGGCGCTCTGCGGGTGTGCGGTCCCGACGACATCGACGTGATCGTGACGAACGAGGGCGCCGACGAGGCGACGCTGCGCACCTGCGCGACCGCCGGCGCCGAGGTCCTGCTGGCGTGAAGGGAATCCGATGAGACTGGCCGTTCTCGGGGGCGGCGGCTTCCGTGTGCCGCTCGTGTACGGCGCGCTCCTGCGCGACACCGCCAAGCCGCGCGTGGAACAGGTGGTGCTGTACGACGTGTCGCAGGATCGCCTCGAGGCCATCCGCCACGTGCTGCGCCGGCTCGCCGCCGGGCACGACGAGCCACCGGAGATCCAGATCACCACCGACCTGGACACCGCGCTCCGCGACGCCGCGTTCGTCTTCTCCGCCATCCGGGTCGGCGGCCTGGCCGGCCGCATCGCCGACGAGCGGGTCGCGCTGGACCTGGGCCTGCTCGGCCAGGAGACGACCGGTCCCGGCGGCATCTCGTACGGCCTGCGCACCATCCCCGTCGCGATGCGCGTGGCCGAACGGGTGGCCGCGCTCGCGCCCCAGGCCTGGGTCATCAACTTCACCAACCCCGCGGGCATGATCACCGAGGCCATGCGCCATGTGCTCGGCGACCGGGTGATCGGCATCTGCGACTCGCCGATCGGGCTGATCAGGCGGGCCGCCGCCGCGCTCGGGCTCGACCCCGCGCGCGTGTCGCCCGACTACGTGGGGCTCAACCACCTCGGCTGGCTGCGCGGCCTCGGCCACGACGGGCGCGACGTGCTGCCGGGGCTGCTCGCGGACGACGCCGCGCTGCGGCAGGTGGAGGAGGCGCGCATCTTCGGTGCCGACTGGGTGCGCACGCTGGGCGCGCTGCCCAACGAGTACCTGTACTACTACTACTTCACCCGGGAGTCGGTGGCCGCGATCTCCGGTCAGACGCGCGGGGAGTCCCTGGTGCGGCAGCAGGACGACTTCTACGCGGCCGCGCGGGCGCGCCCCGACGACGCGCTCGCCGAGTGGGTCAGGACGCGCAGGCTGCGCGACGAGTCGTACATGGCCGAGGCCCGCGACGCCACCGAGGCCGGCGAGCGCGCCGCCGCCGACCTGGAGGCGGGCGGGTACGAGGGCATCGCGCTGGCGCTCATGGCCGCCATCGCCCGCGGCGAGCCCACCTCCATGATCCTCAACGTGCGCAACGGCGCCGCGGTGCCCGGCCTGCCCGCGGACGCGGTCGTCGAGATCCCGTGCGCGGTGGACGGCTCAGGCGTCCGCCCTCTGGCCACCCGGCCCCTGCCGGGCCGCTTCCTGGGGCTGATGCAGCAGGTCAAGGCGGTGGAGCAGACCACCATCGAGGCCGCCATGACCGGGTCGGCCCGCCTGGCGGTCGAGGCTTTCGCCCTGCATCCCCTCGTGGACTCGGTGACGACGGCCCGTCGGCTGCTCGACGGCTACCGGGCCCGCATCCCTGAGCTCGCCGCCGCGATCCCCGGCTCCTCCGACTCTCAGAGGCCGTGACCGGCGGCCTCTTCGAGAGGACGGCCGGTGGCCTCTTGGAGGGGACGGCCGGTGGCCTCTTGGAGGGGACGGCCGGTGGCCTCCTGGACGGGGCGGCCGAGGGACCGGGCGGCGGCCTGGAAGAGGTGGAGCTCGCGCCCGGGACGGCAGACGAGCTGCAGCCCCACCGGCAGGCCGGCCACGGTGCCTGCGGGCACGGTCAGCGCGGGCAGCCCCAGCACGTTCCACGGACTGGTGAGGGCGAGCAGGGCGGCACGCACGGCGACGGTCCTGCCGTCCACCTCGGTCTCGCGCTGCTGGAGCAGCGGGGCCACGATGGGCACGGCCGGCAGGGCGAGCACGTCGTGCCGCTCGAACAGCGCCCCCACCTCCCGGGCGAGCCGGGAGCGCGCGGCCAGGGCACGGACGTACCGCCAGCCGGGCAGCTCGGCGGCCACGCGCAGGCGTTCCAGCACCTCGGGGTCGAATAGCTCGGGCGCCGCGGCCAGCCGGTCGGCGTGCACCGCCGCCGCCTCGCAGCTCTGGATCGCCGTGTACGTCTCCCGCAACTCCTCGTCCAGCCCCGGCCGCAGCCGCAACTCGCCCTCGTGACCCGACACGTCCCGCACCGCGCGCACCACCCGCGGGTCCGCGGCGAACAGCCCGGCGGGATCGAGCCAGCCCACCCGCGCCGGACCGGCGTCCTCGCGGAGCTGGGCGGAGGCCAGGCAGCGGTAGGCGATCAGGCAGTCGCGCACGTCGCCCGCCAGGATGCCGACATGGTCGAGGCTCTGCGACAAGGGGAACACGCCGTCCGCCGGTATCGCGCCGTACGCCGGCTTGAACCCGGCGACCCCGCACAGAGCGGCCGGGATGCGCACCGAGCCGCCGGTGTCGGTGCCGAGCGCGAGCGGCACCATGCCCGCCGCCACGGCCGCGGCGCTGCCGCCGCTGGAGCCACCGGTCATGCGCGCCGGATCCCTGGGGTTGCGTGACGGGCCGTTGGCCGAGCGGTCGCCCATGGGGCCGTACGCGAACTCGTGCGTGGTCGTCTTGCCCACGATGACCGCTCCGGCCCGGCGCAGCCTGGTCACGCATTCGGCGTCGGTGTCCGGGACGTGGCCGGCGAAGTGCCGCGAGCCCATCGTCGCGGGGATCCCCGCCACGTCGATGAGATCCTTCACGCCGACCGGCACGCCGTGCAGCGGACCCCGGTCGGTGCCCGCCGCCAGCTCGGCGTCCGCCCGCAGCGCCGCGGCCCGCGCCCCGTCGGCGTCCACGGTGACGAACGCGTTCAGCTCGCGGTCCTGCCCGGCGATGGCTTCGAGGGCCCGTTCGACGAGCTCTCCGGAGGTGGTGCGGCCTTCGCGCAGGTCCTCGGCGAGGCCGATGACGTCACGGCCGGTGAAGGGGCCGGTGAAGGGGCCGGGGGAGATCGGCATGGAGTCCTTTCCAGGCATCGTCGGGTGACGGATCCCACTGAACACCATGCGCCTGCCTCTTTCGAGGGCGGGTTTCCGGGAAGCTCAGGCCCGCCCGCCGTGTTGCTGCCGGCATGGACAAGCGTTTCGCGGACGGCGATGTCATCAAGCGGCTGCTGCACGAGGCACAGACCTGGGCCTTCGTCGGGCTGAGCGACAACCCCGAGCGTACGGCCTACGACCAGGCGCGGCTGCTCCAGGCGAGAGGCAAGCGGATCATCCCCGTCCATCCTGCCGCCGAGACCGTGCTGGGCGAGACCGGATACCCGTCGCTCGCCGAGGTGCCGGAGAAGGTGGACGTCGTCGCCGTCTACCGGCGCTCCGAGGTCGCGGGGGAGTCGGTCGACGAGGCGGTGGCGATCGGAGCCGGGGCGGTCTGGCTGCCGCTCGGCGTCATCGACGAGGCCGCGGCCCAGCGCGCTTCGGACGCCGGCCTCGACGTCGTCATGGACCGCTGCCCGGGCGTCGAATGGGCCTTGCGCCGTTAGGGCTCCTGCGCTTCCGTGACCAGCTCATGGGGCGACAAGTCACTACAAGTCCGATCCAAGTGCTCTTCAAGTCGTGATCCCTAACTTCGTCATCACAAGCACGACAGGTTCCACGGAATACCGGGGGAACGAGAACACGCCGCGGAAGCGGTGAAAAGGGGAGACGACATGTCGAAGATCACGCTCAACGACCTTGCCGTTGACGGTGCCGAGCTGACCGACGCCGAGCTGGGCGACGTGGCCGGTGGCCGGATGTCCGTGTCCTGGTACATCGGTGGCAAGCCCGCCGAGTGGGAGGGCACCAACAACTGACCCGTACCGGGTGAGTGGTGATCAGGCGGCGGAGCGGGCTCGTCCCGCTCCGCCGCCGCTTCTTCAGGGCACGAGGCGACGGGAACATGATCCTCATACTGAGCGACCCCCTGGACGACACGGTCGAACTGGTGATGCCGAAGCTGCTGCGCCGGAACGTCCCGGTGATCTGGTGGGACAGCGGGGACTTCCCCGCCAGGAGCCGGCTCACGGTGGCCTTCGCGGACGGTGAGCACCGGATGACACTCCACACCGAGCACGGCGCCCTCGATCTTTCGACGGTGACGGCGGTGTGGCGCAGGCGTCCTACCCGCTCGGCGGCGTCGGCCGAGGTGTCGGAGCCGAGCCATCGGGAGCACGTCGCCTGGCAGGCGCAGTTCCTCCTGGACGGAGCCTGGGACCTGATCCCCGCCCGGTGGCTGCCCTCCCGGCGCGAGCCGGAGCGGCAGGCCCACAACAAGATCATTCATATGGCCCGCGCGGCGGCGCTGGGTTTCTCCGTACCGGAGACGTCGTTCACCAACGATCCGGCCGAGCTGGTCCCGGCCTACGAGCGCGCCCAGGGCAGGCTCATCGCCAAGCAGATCAACTCCGACAACTTCACGGTCGACGGCGAGGAGCACCGTACGTACACGACCGTGCTGACCCGCCGTCACCTCACCTCACGGCACCTGCTGCAGCACGAGCCCGTGATCCTCCAGCCGTACGTGGCCAAGGCCGTGGAACTGCGCGTGATCGTCGTGGCGGACGAGGTGTTCGCCGCCGAGATCGACTCGCAGGCGTCCCGGACGGCCAGGGAGGACTGGCGCCACTACGACGACGACCGGGTCAGGTACGCCCCGCACGCGCTCCCCGCGGACGTGGAGAAGCGCTGCGCCGAGCTGGTCGCCTCGTTCGGGCTGACGTACGGGGCCATCGACCTGATCCTCACGCCGGAAGGCGACTACGTCTTCCTGGAGATCAATCCCAACGGCGCCTGGGGGTTCATCGAGACGCGTACGGGCCTGCCCATCAGCGACGCCGTCGCCGCCTGGCTCGCCCGCGACGAGACCCCCGGTCGGACGGCCGCGCACCAGCAGGAGGGAGAGCCCCATGAGTGACTTCGGCGCCGTTCTGGAGTCCGCCGTCGAACTGCTGCGCGGGCTGCCCCGCAGGCGCGCCCACGTGGACGCGGCCCGCAGGAGCGCCGCGCAGTGGACGGCGGAGCACCCGGGCACCGACGCCCAGCTCGTCGTCGACCTCCGGCCCGGTACGCCGGTGGTCGACTACGACCTCCTGCTCGCGCACCCGGACGGCGGGACGGTCGCGCTGACCGCCCCGGCCGACGAGGGCGTGCCCTGGCTGATCGAGCACTCGACCCACTGGGCGGCGGGCCAGCTGGTCAGCGTGGACCAGGTCCACCTGTCCGTGGCCCAGGCGCTCACCATGCTCCGTTCGCTCTCCCGCGCCGGCATGTCCCCGCACGACGAGATCGTCGAGCAGTGCCTGCTCCTCAACGAGGTGCTGGCCGACGACGAGCCGCTCGCCGCCGAGGACCTCCAGGCGGCGGCCGACGAGTTCCGCAGAGGGCGTGGCCTGCACGACCGCGCGGCGACCGTCGCCTGGCTGGAGCGGATCGGCATGTCCCTGCCGCAGTTCGAGCAGTATGTCGGCGGCATAGCCCGCCGCCGCAGGTTCCGGCGGCGCAAGGAGGCGGAGCTCGCCCCCGCCTACCTCGCCGCGCACCGCGCCGAGTTCGCCAGGGTACGGGCGCTGTGGGTGACGGGCCCGGCACCCCTCGCCGCCGCCACGCGCGATGAGCTGATCGCCGCGCTCACGACGGCCGCCGTCGAGGCCCAGGCGACCGCCGGTGACCGGTGGGAGCGCGAGCTGCCCGAGCCGCTGCGCGGCGCCGAACCCGGGAGCGTCGTCGGGCCTGTCCGGCACGGGAAGGGCTTCCTCACCGGCTCGGTGACCGAACGCCGGCCTGGCGAGGACGACCCCGCCGCCCTGGCCGCCGCGGGGCAGGCCGCCTTCGACGCCTGGCTGGCCGAGCGCCGCGAGCGCGCGTCGATCGAATGGCACTGGTCGTGAGCCGCCCCCTCTACCGCGAAGAGGCGCTGCGCCGGTACGCCGACGCCGCCACCCGGGAGAGCGCGGCGCTGGTCATCCGGCGAAGGTGGTTCGTGCTGCTCTGGGGCCTCGTCATCGTGCTCCTCGCCATCGGGGGCGGGCTCGCGCTCGCCGTGGCATCGGGGATCCCGTCATGAGCAGGCGCGTGCCGGTCCTGATGCAGAACACCGTCTCCGAATGCGGGGCGGCGTGCCTGGCCATGGTGCTGTCGTTCCACGGGCACCGCGTCTCGCTCCACGAACTCACCGACCGGCTCCAGGTCGGCAGGGACGGGCTCACCGCGCTCGCCGTCGTGGCGGCGGCCCGCGAGTCGGGGCTGACCGCCAGGGCCTTCTCGCTCGAGCCCGAGGACCTCGCCCGCATCCCCATGCCCGCCGTCGTCCACTGGGAGTTCAACCACTTCGTGGTGGTCGAGCGCTGGGCTCCCGGCCGCGTCGACATCGTGGACCCCGCGCGCGGGCGGCGCAGGCTCACGGCGGAGGAGTTCAACGCCGGGTTCACCGGCGTCCTGCTGGCCTTCGAGCCGGGCCCGGAGTTCAGGCGCGGGCGCTCCAGCGCGGCGCGCACGTGGCGGCGCCGGTTCCTGAAGGATCTCGTCATGCGCCGGCGCGGCCTGATCGCGCAGGTCGTCCTCGCGTCGCTGCTGCTCCAGTTGCTCGGGCTGGTGCTGCCGCTGTTCTCGCAGGTGCTGGTGGACCGGGTGCTGCCCATGGGCGCCGAGTCGCTGCTCGGCCTGCTCGGCGCGGGCGTCGTGCTCGCCACGGTGACGCAGTTCGTGCTCGGCGCGCTCCGTTCGGTGCTGCTGGTCGCGGTCAGGGCTGGCGCCGACGCCGAACTGACCAGAGGAGTGGTCTCTCACCTGATCGCCCTGCCGTACCGCTACTTCGCGACGCGAGGCACCGGCGACCTGGTCACCAGGGCGGGCAGCGTCGCGGTGCTCAGGGAGATGCTGACCGGCCAGATCCTGTCGGCCCTGCTGGACGGGCCGCTGGCGATCGGGTATCTGATCCTGGTCGTCGTACGGGACCCGCTGTTCGGCGCGTGCCTGCTGGGCGTGGCACTGCTGCAGATCGTGCTGCTGGTGGCGACCGGCCGCCGGGTCAACTACCTCGCCCAGCAGGGGCTGACCGCGTTCTCGGCGACACAGAGCCAGCTGATCCAGGCCATCGGAGGCATCGAGACCCTCAAAGCGTCCGGGGCCGAGAAGCACGCGGTCGGCCAGTGGTCCAGGAACTTCACCGCCCAGCTCAACGCGGACATCCGCGGCGGCATCACCCAGGGCCTGCTGGAGGCGGCGCTCGGCGCCATCCGCGTGCTCGCCCCGCTCGCCCTGCTCTGGGTCGGGGCCTGGCGGGTGCTGGACGGGGAGCTCACCTTGGGCGCCCTGCTCGCGCTCAACGCCGTCGCCGTCGGCGCGCTGACGCCGCTGTCGTCGCTCATGTCGAGCATGCGGAGCCTCCAGCAGGCGGGCGCCCACTTCGACCGGCTCTCCGACATCCTGACCTCCGACCCCGAGCCTTCCGACGGCATCGAGGTCCTCAGGCTGCGCGGCGCGGTCGAGCTGCGCGACGTCGGCTTCCGGTACGACCCCCGGGCGCCGTGGACGCTCCAGGGCATCTCACTGAAGATCGAGCCCGGCCAGAAGGTCGCACTGGTCGGCCCCTCCGGGTCGGGCAAGAGCACGCTGGCCCGGCTGCTGCTGGCACTTCACACGCCGACCACGGGCGAGATCCGTTACGACGGGGTGCCGGTGAGCGAGCTGAACCTGCGCACGCTGCGGCGGCAGTTCGGCGTCGTCACCCAGGACCCCTCGCTCTTCACCGGCACGATCAGGGAGAACATCGCACTGAACGAACCCGGCGCCTCCTTCGACCGGATCGTCGAGGCGGCCAGGACCGCCCGTCTGGACGCCGAGATCCGTGAGATGCCCATGAAGTACGAGACCATGCTCACCGAGGGCGCCGGACTCTCGGGCGGCCAGCGGCAGCGGCTCGCCCTCGCGCGTGCCCTGCTCTCCCGGCCGAAGATCCTGCTGCTCGACGAGGCGACCAGCAACCTCGACAGCGAGAGCGAGGCGGCGATCGAGAGCCACCTCGCCCGGCTGACCCAGACCCGGATCGTCATCGCGCACCGGTTGAGCACGATCCGCGACGCGGACCTGATCCTGGTGGTCGACGGCGGCCGCGTCGTCGAGCGGGGCACCCATGACCGGCTCCTGGCCGACGGAGGTCGTTACGCCGCCTTGGTGGCCGCTCAGACGGAGCGCGCCGCCTGATCGTGATGGCTTGCCACTGGACGGGGCTTGTGTCCCGATTGCCGTCCGGGGCGCGTCTGCCGCCGCGCCCGGGGCCGGGTGGGAGAGATCCTCGACCGGCTGGCGTCGTACGCGAGCGCGGACGACATGGCCCCCCTGCGGCCGGTCGCCGTTCTCGCCGCCCTCGACGCGGACGAGCCGGACCTGGCCCGCGACCTGATGGCCCGCTGGGACACGGAGATCAAGGACGACGGGACCGCGGAGTCCGAGAGGTTCCTGCGCGGGCCGCGGCAAGGCGCCGAGCCGGTCAGCGGGCCGCGCCGAGGCGGTGGGCCAGGCGGTCGAGGGAGAGGTTGATCAGGATGAAGATGGCCGCGATGAGGATGGCCGCCGGGATGACGTTGGAGAAGTTGGCCGCGATCCCGTTCAGCCCCCGGTCCACCAGCTCGTCGTAGCCCACGATGAGCCCCAGCGCCGAGTCCTTCAGCAGCACCACGAACTGGCTGACGATGGCGGGCATCATGGCGCGGAACGCCTGCGGCAGCAGGATGAGCCGCATGACCTGCCCCTTGCGCATGCCGATCGCGTAAGCCGCCTCCGCCTGCCCGCGCGGCAGGCTCTGCACACCGGCCCGGATGATCTCGGCGATCACCGAGCCGTTGTAGAGGGTCAGGCCGAAGACGACGGCGGCGAAGGCCGAGATGTTCACGCCGATGAGCACGTACGAGCCGAAGAACGCGAAGAAGATCAGCAGCAGCAGCGGGACGGAGCGGAAGAACTCCACCACCGCGGCCGCCGGCACCCGGATCCACCGGTGCTCGGACAGGCGGCCGGTGGCGAACACGAGCCCGAACAGCCCCGCCAGGATCACCCCCGCCACGGCCGCGCCCAGCGTCCCGGCCAGGCCCGGCAGGATGAACGTGGCCCAGACGTCGCCGCGCAGCAGCGGCGTCCACTTCTCGGCCGTCCACTGGTCCTTCGCGTCGAACCGCACGTAGACCACGTACGCCAGCGCCAGCAGCACGAGCGCGACACCGGCCGCCAGCAGCCGGTTGCGCCGGATGCCGCGCGGGCCGGGCGTCTCGTAGAGGTTCGCGTAACTCATGCCATGACCTCCAAGGGGACCTCCAAGGGGACCTCCAAGGTGCTCATCGAGCCACCGCCATCCGCCGCGACAGCCAGCCGAACAGCAGTCCCATCGGCAGGCACAGCAGCACGAATCCGGCCGCGAAGCCGAGGAAGATCTCGATGACCTGGTCCCCGTACGTCTCGATCATCTCCCGCATCCGCACGGACGCCTCGCTCACGCCGACCACCAGCGCGATCGTGGTGTTCTTGGTCAGCGCGATGAGGATGCTGCCCAGCGGCGCCACCACGGCGCGGAACGCCTGCGGCAGCGTGATCAGCCGCAGGGTCTGGACGAAGCCCAGCCCCAGCGACCGGGCCGCCTCCGCCTGCCCGACCGGCACCGTGTTGAGCCCGGACCGCAGGGCCTCGCAGACGAACGCCGAGGTGTAGGCGGTCAGGCCGATGACGGCGAGCCAGTAGTTGTTGGTCGCGATGTCGTCCGACAGCTCGACCCCGAGGTTCGCCCCGACGCCGAGGCCGGTGAAGAGCAGCACCAGGGTGAGCGGGGTGTTGCGGGCCACGGTCACGTAGCAGTTGGCGGCGGCGCGCAGGGAGGCCAGCGGGGCCACCCGCATGGCGGCCAGCAGCGTCCCCAGCACCAGAGAGCCGAGCGCGCTGACCGCCGTCAGCCGTATCGTCATCCAGAACGCGGCGAGGATCGTCTCGCGTTCGGTCAGCAGTGCTTCCATGCGATCAGTACCGCTCGAGCTGCGGGGCCTGCGGGAGGGCGAAGCCGGAGGCGCCGACGCTGGCCTGCAGCGCCTTCGTCCAGCTGCCGTCGGAGAACATCTTCTCCAGCGCGTCGTTGACCGCCTTGCGCCCGTTCGTGTCGTCCTTCTTCAGCCCGATGCCGTACTTCTCGGTGCTGAACGGCTTGCCGACCACCTTGAGCTTGCCCGCGTGCTGCGCGGCGTAGCCGGCGAGGATGACGTTGTCGGTGGTGATGGCGTCGAGCTGGCCGCCGAGGACGCGGTCGACGCAGGCCGAGTACGTCCGCTCCTCCTGCAGCTGCACCTCCTTGGCGTACTCCGTCTTGACCTTCTGCGCCGGGGTGGAG
This sequence comes from Nonomuraea sp. NPDC050786, assembly GCF_040654115.1. Classification (NCBI taxonomy): domain Bacteria; kingdom Bacillati; phylum Actinomycetota; class Actinomycetes; order Streptosporangiales; family Streptosporangiaceae; genus Nonomuraea; species Nonomuraea sp. NPDC050786. Next base: position 43,720 of record NZ_JBFAHJ010000048.1, on the reverse strand, counting down.
CCGGCGACGGAGCAGAGCTTCTTGCCGTTCAGCGTCTCCGGGCCGGTCAGCGCCGCCTCGTCGGCCCTGACGAGCAGGTCCTGCCCGGCCACGAAGTACGGCCCGGCGAAGGAGACCTTCTGCTTCCTGGCGTCGGTGATCGAGTACGTGGCCACCACCATGTCCACCTGGCCCTGCTCGAGGAAGGCCTCCCGGTTGGCGGAGACCGTCTCCTTGAACGTGATGTCCTTGGCCTCGACGCCGAGCTGCTTGGCCACGTACTTGGCGACCTCGACGTCGAAGCCGGCGAAGCTGCCGTCGGGCGTGCGCAGCCCCAGCCCCGGCTGGTCGGCCTTGACGCCGATCACCAGCTTCTTGTCGTTCTTGGCCTTGTCCACGATGGAGGCGTAGCTGTCCTGGCCGCCGCCGCAGGCCGTGGCGGCGGTGGCGAGCGCGATCACCGTGAAAGTGGCGTAAAGGGATCGGCCGAACATGTTGGCTCCTTAGTGGGTGAGGATCTTGGCGAGGAAGGACTGGGCGCGTTCGCTGTTCGGGGAGCCGAAGAACGCGTCGGGGGTGTTCTGCTCGACGATCTCGCCGTCGGCCATGAAGACGACCCGGTCGGCCGCGCGCCGGGCGAAGCCCATCTCGTGCGTGACGACGACCATGGTCATGCCCTCGCGGGCCAGCGAGGTCATGACGTCGAGCACCTCGTTGACCATCTCCGGGTCGAGCGCCGAGGTGGGCTCGTCGAAGAGGATCGCCTTCGGGTCCATGGCCAGCGCGCGGGCGATGGCCACCCGCTGCTGCTGCCCGCCGGAGAGCTGAGCGGGGAACTTGGCCGCCTGACCGCCGATGCCGACCCGGTCGAGCAGCTCCTGGGCCTTGCGCTCGGCCTCCGCCTTCGGCCGCTTCAGCACGTGGACCTGCCCGAGGACGACGTTGTCCAGGACGGTCTTGTGCGCGAAGAGGTTGAACGACTGGAAGACCATGCCCACCTCGGCGCGGAGCTTGGCGAGCGCCCGCCCTTCAGCGGGCAGCGGCGTCCCGTCCAGGCTGATCGTGCCGGAGTCGATGGTCTCCAGCCGGTTGATCGCCCGGCACAGGGTCGACTTGCCCGCCCCGGACGGGCCGATGATCACCACGACCTCGCCCTGCTTGACGGTCAGGTTGACGTCCCTGAGCACGTGGTGGTCGCCGAAGCGCTTGTTGACCTGGTCCAGCACGATCAGGTCCGCGTGAGTCATGCGTCACGCTCCTTGTCTCGGTCAGCGTTGGCGTAACCGTAGGAGCCGCATGTGTCACCGAAAGGCTTATGCGCTTTCTGCTCAGCGATTGGCGGGGCGAGATTGATCAGACGTCGCGCCGGAGACGCCGATGGTGTCCTTGAAGGCGCGGTCCCACTGCCCGTCGCCCAGCCAGCGGCCGATCAGCCCGTTGAGATAGTCGCGAAAGCCGGTGTCCTGTTTGCGCACGCCCATCCCGTACGGCTCGCGCCCGAACGGCTTGCGCGTCAGCCGGAACACGTCCGGATGCTGGTCCAGCAGGCCGAGCAGGATCGTGTCGTCGGTGCTGATCGCGTCCACCCGCCCGGCCATGAGCGCCGGCACGCACACGCTGTAGGCGTCCACGATCTCCAGGTGGGCGCCGGGCGCCAGGGCGCGCAGCCGGTCGCTGGAGGTGGAGCCCTTCGCCGTGCACACGTTCTTGCCCTCCAGGTCCGCCACGCCCTCGATGGTGGTGTCGGCGATCCTGACCAGCAGGTCCTGGCCGGCGTAGTAGTACGGGTCGGTGAAGCTGACCAGCTGGGCGCGGGCCGGCGTGATGGAGTACGTGGCGATGACGACGTCCACCACGCCCTGGGCGATGAAGTTCTCGCGCTCGCGCGACACCGTCTCCACGAACCGGACGTTGCGCTCGCTGCCGGTGAGGTCCTTCGCGATGAGCCGGGCCATCTCCGCGTCGAACCCGGTGATCCGCCCGCTGTCCGGGTCCTTGTAGCCGAACATCGGCTGGTCGAACTTGATGCCCACCGTGAGGGTCCCGCGCTCCCTGATGCGCCACATCGTGGAGCCCTCGGGGAAGGGGTTGTCCGAGCCGCAGCCCGTGGGCAGGAGGCAGCAGAGCAGCGCGGCGAGCAGCACCCTGAGCGTGCTCACCGGACGCGGTACCGGTGCTGGGGACGTCCGGTCGGCCCGTACTTGGGCCGCGCCTCGAGCAGCCCGCGGTCGGCGAGATGCTCCAGGTAGCGGCGGGCGGTGGCGCGGCTGACGCCGATCATCTTGGCCAGCTCGTGCGCCGAGGCGTCCTCCTCGACGGCGGAGAGCGCGTCGAGCACCAGCTGCTCGGTCGCCGCGGAGATGCTCTTGGGCCGGGGGCCCTGGTCGAGGTGGAGCGAGCGGAAGATGCGGTCGATCTCCTGCTGCTCGACCAGGCGCTCGCCCGCCTCCAGCTGCTCGGTCGTCGCCGCGTAGCGCAGCAGCGTCTGCTCGAGCGTGCCCGCTCTGGTCGGCTTGACCAGGTAGTACAGGGCTCCGCGCTGGATGGCCGCGCGTACCGTGGCCGACTCCTTGCGTCCCGAGATCACGATGACGTCGGCGGGCGGCTGCTCGGGCCGGCGCAGCCGGTGCGCCACCTCGAGCCCCGGCATGTCCGGCAGGTGCAGGTCGAGCAGCACCAGCCGGGGCGCGAAGCGCCCGGCGGCGGCGAGCGCCGCCTGCCCGGTGTGCGCGATCCCCACCACCCTGAACCCGAGTACCCTGTTCACCTGCGCGTGCAGCGCCGCGGTGACGACCGGATCGTCGTCCACGATGAGAACGGTGATGTCCCGGGCCTCAGGCATCGCCAGCTCCTCGTCCAGGTCCAGTTATTACAAATCAGAGTGAGCTTAAGCGGGTTTTGTTACAAAAGATCGAGTTTTGCGCCTTCTGCTCACGGAGACCCGCCGCTGGTGCCCTTTCCCTCCTACCCTGTACCCGAGCGGACAGGGGGAAGGACGGACGCCGGTGAGATGGCTGCTCGCGGTGACAGCCCTGTGGGTGGTGCTCGGCCTGCTGCCCCTGGCGCTGCTGACCTCCTCCAGCATCTCGCTGTCGGAGCGGGCCGTCAGCGACGAGGTCACCGACCGGGTCAGGACGACCGCCTCGGTGAGCCGGGTCGTGGTGGAGCAGCAGATGGGCTCGCTCGAACAGCTCGTCACCGCGTTCGCGCAGCGGCAGAGCGTGCGTGACACCGTCGCGCACGCCACCGTCGGCGCCATGCGCGACCACCTCGCCGAGCTCAAGCAGATGCGCGACGGCGTCAGCGGCCTGATCCTGGTCTCGTCCGAAGGACGCATGCTGGGCGCCGAGCCCAAGACCGTGCTGCCCCAGGACATCAGCGCCACCGACTGGTACCGCGCGGTGCGCGACCGGCGGGCGGCACACGTGTCGCAGGCGTACACGCCGACGATGGTCGGCGTGTCCAGGGCCGTCGCGGTGGCCGCGCCGATCCTCAGCGCCGACGGCAAGCGCATGCTCGGCATCCTCGCCGTCGTCTACAGCCTCGACGCCATCCAGGACTTCGCCAAGGAGGCCGCCGAGGCGCAGGACATCCGCCTGCTCATCACCGACCGGGCCGGCGTGCTCGTCGCCGACCCCGACAGGAAGCTGCTCGCGCTCACCTCCCTGCGCGAGGACCCGCGCGTGGACGCCGCGCTCGCCGGGCGCACCTGGAACGGCGAGTTCCACGGCATCGACGGCACCGTGCTGTCGGCCTCGGAGCCGATACCCGGCATCGGCTGGACGGTCACCGCCGAGGTCTCCGCCGACAAGGCACTCGCCTCGGCGCAGCAGCTCAGGGCGAACGTGATGACCGTCGCGGCGCTGCTGGCGCTGCTCATCCTCATCGGCCTGGCCCTGCAGATCCACACGACGCGCGGCCGCCGCAGGGCGCAGGTCACGCTGGCCAGGTACGCGTCCGAGCTGGCCGCCGCCCGGGATGACGCGGTCAGCGCCTCCAGCGCGAAGTCCGAGTTCCTGGCCAAGATCAGCCATGAGATCCGCACCCCGATCAACGGCGTGCTGGGCATGAACTCCCTGCTCATGGGCACCCGGCTGGACGACGAGCAGCGCCACTACGCCACCACCGCCCAGGAGTCGGCGCAGAACGTGCTGCGCCTGCTCGACGACTTCCTCGACCTGTCCAGGATCGAGGCGGGCCACCTCCAGGTGGACGAGGCGCCGTTCGACCTGGCCAGGCTCTGCGACGAGGTGGTGGCGCCGTTCGCGCCGCACGCGTACGAGCAGGGGCTCTGGCTCACGCTGCGGCTCGACGAGGACGTGCCGCGGCAGGTGTCGGGGGATCCGGCGCGGCTGCGCCAGATCCTCACGAACCTGGTGGGCAACGCGCTGAAGTTCACCGTTCAGGGCGGCGTCGACCTGCACGTCGCGCTCGAGGAGGGCGCGCCGGGCGACCCGCGCGCGGTGCTCAGGTTCGCGGTGGCCGACACCGGGATCGGGGTCGGTCCCGACGACCGGGAGAAGGTGTTCGGCGTCTTCCGCCAGGTCGACTCGCCGATCACGCGCAGGACCGGCGGGAGCGGCCTGGGACTGGCCATCGGCCGGCAGCTCACCGAGCTCATGGGCGGGGAGATCGGGCTGGACAGCGTGGAGGGCGTGGGCAGCCGCTTCTGGGTGCGCCTGCCCATGGACGTCCTGACCTGGCCCGGCCAGTCGCCCTCTGAGCCGTCGGTGGAGGCCCTGCAGGGGCGGCGCGCGCTGGTCGCCGACCCGCGGCCGGAGGACCGCGCGCTCGCCGTGCACGCGCTGGCCGGCGCGGGGCTCGAGGTGGAGGAGAGCAGGGACGGGGAGAGCACTCTCGCGCTGCTGCGTGCCGCCGCGGCGGACGGGCGGCCGTACGAGCTGGCGGTCGTGGCCCTCGACCTCGGCGCCGACGCCGAGTCGATCGCGCACGTAATCCTCACCGAGCCGATGTTCCAGGCCACCAGCGTCATCGTGGTCGTCACGCCCGGACGCTCGGGCTTCGCCTGGCCGGGCGCCGCGGGGGAGCGCGCCGTGCAGTCGATCACCCGGCCGCTCAGCCGCCGCCGCCTGCTCGCCGCCGTGGAGAACGCCCTGGGCACCGCCGAGTGCCCCGGCGAGCCGCGCGAGCGGACGGAGATCGCGGCGCAGGGCGCCCGGATCCTGGTGGCGGAGGACGACGAGGTCAGCCGCCAGGTGGCGATGCTCATGCTGCGGCAGGCCGGGCACGAGGTCGAGGTGGTGGAGGACGGCGAGCAGGCCGTGCGCGCCGTGCTGGGCGGCGGCTACGACCTGGTCTTCATGGACTGTCAGCTGCCCGTGCTCGACGGCCTGGCGGCCACCGAGGAGATCAGGCGGCGCGAGGAGACGCACACCCCGATCATCGCGATGACCGCGGCGGCGATGCCGGACGACCGGATCCGCTGCCTGGAGGCCGGGATGGACGACCACCTGGCCAAGCCCGTGGACTGGGCGCGGGTGCTGGGCAGGATCCCGGAGTGGGCGGCGTACGCCGGGCTTCCGCCCGAACTGGCGGGCCTGTCGCCGGAGGCGCTCACGGACGTGGCGGAGGCGTATCTCGCCACCGCGACGCGGACGTTGGAGGAACTGCGCGAGGCGGCCCGGAACGGCGACACGGCGGAGGTGGCCGCGCTCGCGCACCGGCTCAGGGGGAGCTGCGCGACCGTCGGGGCCGTGCGGGAGGCCGAGCTGTGTCAGCGCGTCGAGGATCTGGCGCGTACGGGGGCCGTCGAGCGGGAGCCGCTCGATGAACTGGGCGAACTTCTCAAAGCCACGCCCTCGTGGATGAACGTCCCGTAGCACTACATTAACGTCCGGGAAATTTGTCCGCGTTACTGTCTCATTGTTTATGGTCATGATCGTTTGTTGTGATTGGAGGGTTGATGGCTGATTCATCCGGTGAGCCCAGCCCTACGGGCACCCCAGGCCCCACGCCCCCCGCGAACCCGACGGGCTCGCCGACTCCGACGGCCTCGCCGAGCCCGACGGCGACGAGTGGCCCCACTCCCACGCCCACGGAATCGCCCAGCCCGACGGGCACGCCGACGCCCAGCCCGACCTTCTCGGGCACCCCTTCGCCCACGTGGTCCGGCTCCCCTTCGCCGTACCCGTATCCATACCCGTACCCCAGCCCTTTCCCGGAGCCGCAGCCCACGCCCACGCCGGGCACCCCCGGCAGCGCCGGCGGCCAGGTCCAGATCGACTGGGCGTCGATCCGCGGCCTGGCCGGGCTCTTCGACGACATCGGCGACGACGTTGTAGCGCTCCACCGCGGCTCCACCTCGCTGGCCACCACCTCCGACCTGGTCGGCGGGGACGACGACGGGCGCGCGTTCGCCGAGTGGTACAGCGACGGCTACGACTCGCTCACCGACGCCATGAAGCGCATCGCCGACAGGAACTTCAGCTCTGCGGGCAACTTCCGGGACCTGGAGAAGCTCTGGGCCTGGCTGGAGACGGAGATCATCAACACGCTGCCCAGCATCCCCGACGTCGGTGAGGCGCCGATCCCGCAGGCGCCGCCGCTCAAGGAAGGCGCCTGATGTTCGATCCCTTCCAGGCGCTGGCCTGGTTCGCCGACGTCCACGTGCCGGTGGCCGACGTGAGCAACCTCCGGGCGCGGGCCAAGGCGCTGCGTGAATTCGCCGCGTCCATAGAGAAGATCGCCCACCAGACCGACCTCGGCGTCGCCGAGGTACGCAAGGCGAACGACAGCCGCTCCGTGGACCGCTTCGCGGACGTGTGGCCGATGGAGCTCGCCCCCCGCTACGCGGCGCTCCAGGAGGAGCTGCTGGACCTGGCGGCGGGCTGCGAGAAGTACGCGCACGCCGTGGACGAGCACCGCGAACAGCTCAAGTGGATCGGCACGGCGCTCGCCGCCATGGCCTTCACGATGATGTTCGGCTTCGTCTACCCGGCGGCCAGGATCGCGGCCGAGAGGGCGTTCAACTGGCTGGTGGCCAGGGCCAGGCTGGAGCGCACGCTCTTCCAGAAGATCACCAAGATGATCCTGGAGATGCATATGGGCAAGCGCCGCGTCGGCAACTACCTCGTCCGGGAGGGGCTCGACGCGCTGGCGGACTCCGTCCTGTGGACCGCGCTCAAGACCGGCGTGCACGCGGGCAGCTCCGCGGCCACCGGGCAGCCGATGGGCAACCTCTGGGAGTACGCGGGCAAGCACTTCGTCGCCGAGATGGCCTACAACGGCGGCATCAAGTCGCTGAGCGACGTGCGCAAGTTCTTCCCCGCCACGAAGGTCACCGACACGTTGCTGGGTTCGGGCCCGGCGGGCAAGTTCTTCCGCCGCACCCTGTCGGCCGCCACCATTTACCCCCTCGTCACGAGTGGCTCGCTGACGGAACAGGGCGCGCTCCGCTCGGCGCTGGCGCACGCGCCCCGGGCATTCATCTTCAAGCGCTGATCGAGTGAGTAAGGAACAGCCATGACGACACCTCATACCGGTGACCCGGAAATCGATCGCGCTCTGGCCGAGATGGCAGCGCAGACGGCTCGCTTCGAGGAGGTGAGCCGCCGGCTGGAGGAGACCAGGGGGCGCGGGCAGAGCGCCGGCGGCCAGGTGGTCGTCGAGCTCAGGCACACCGGCTCGCTGGCCGCGCTGCGCATCGACCCCCGCGCGATGCGGCTGGGCTCGCAGGCGCTGGCGGACGCCATCGTCGAGGCGTTCCGGCTGGCGGAGGAGGACGTGACCGGCCAGTCGTACGACCTGGCCAAGACCATGTTCGACACCTGACGTCCCTCCCGTCCGTCCCACCGGCGGCGCCAACGCCTGCAGCCGCCCGTCCGTCCCACCGGCGGGCGCCAACGCCTGCAGCCCCCGTCTCCCGTGCCAGGCCGGTGCCCGACGCGGCGTCTGGCCGGCCGAGCCGGTGTCCGTCACCGACCCCACGACGGCGCCAACGCGGTGCTCGCGGCGATCGGCGCCGTCCGACCGGTGTCATAAGCGTTGGGGGGTCAGTTGCAGGAGCAGTCGCAACAGTCACAGGAATCGCAGCAGTCACAACAGTCGCAGCAACCAGAGCAGTCGGGGCAGTCCAGATCTCGCAGGAAGCAGGGCTTGTCGCCGCGATGGCGGCCCTCCTCGCTGCTCCACCATCCGGGCCGCCACAGGCCGCAGGTCACCAGCGTCGCGACGGCCGCCGCCGACGTGGCGAGCCGGCTGGGACGCACCTGCGGCCCCCGGAACGCCCGCTCCACCGCCCGGCGCACCTCGGTGCCGAGCAGCGCGTCCACCAGGTGGCGCTCCTCCAGCTCCACCTCCCGCATGGCCAGGGCGAGACCGTGCGTGGCGTCGTCGCACAGCCGCCGCGCCTCCCGCTCCGTGGTGCCCGTCGCCGTGAGCGGGTTGAACGCGCCCCGCTCGGCGTCCGCGGCCCGGTCCTCCACGGCGTCCAGCAGATGCGCGATCCGGCCGAAGAACCTGCCCGCCTCGGCCAGCGCGGCGGCGTTGCCCGGACGCCCGGCGAGGAGCGCCGTGTGCGCGAACGCCGCCGCCACCGCCTCCTCCGTGGGCGCGGTCAGCTCCAGCACGCCCACCCGGGACGTGGCGCGGCGTTCCAGGTCGAGCTGCCGGTCCACGGTGGCCGTCAGCACGGTCGTGGAGAACCCCACCTCGGCCCCGAGCCGCGCCCCGGCCGCCTCCCACCGCGCCGCCAGCCGCCGCCGGACCGCAGCCGTGCCGAGGGCGGCGTCGCCGTCGGCCACGTGGTCGCGGAGCTTGCCCGCGCCCAGCACCAGCGAGACCGCCGCCGCCAGCCGCGCCCCGGACGCCCGCGCGTCCACCACCTCGGCGCCGCGGAACCCGCGCAGCGCGCACGGCCCGGCCGTCCGGCGGGGTGCGGACGAGGGGAGCTGGGCCTCGGTGAGCACCGAGATGATCAGCGTGTCGTAGTTGGTGGCCAGCCGCGCCGCGTGCCCCTGCCCGTCCCGCAACGTCAGGCACAGACCGCACAAATGGGCCCGCCACGCCGCACGCAACGACGGGCACCCGTGCTCCCCGCAGGGACGAATGATGCCGAACACGGGGAAATCGTACGGGCACCTGTCCGGCCTCGCCTCTTACGGTTTCCCGCCATCGAAGTCGGCGGCCCGCCCCCATACCCACCGGCCCGGCCGCCGCCTAGCGTGATCCGGCGTGATCAGTCTGAGGGGTTTGAGCAAGCGGTACGGCGACCGCCTCGCGGTGGACGACCTGTCGCTGGAGCTGAGGCCGGGCACGGTGACCGGGTTCCTCGGCCCGAACGGGGCGGGCAAGTCGACGACGATGCGCCTGATACTCGGCCTCGACCGCCCCACCTCCGGCGCCGCGCTGATCGGCGGCGTGCCGTACCACCAGATCAGGAACCCGCTGCGCACGGTCGGCGCGCTCCTCGACGCCCGCGCGCTCCATCCGGGCCGCAGCGGCCGCGCGCACCTGGCGGCGCTGGCCCGGAGCAACGGCATCCCCCGGCGGCGGGTGAGCGAGGTGCTGGAGACGGTCGGCATGGCCGGGGCCGCGCGCAAGCGCGCCGGGGCGCTGTCGCTCGGCATGAGCCAGCGGCTCGGGATCGCGGCGGCGCTGCTGGGGGAACCTGAGGTGGTGATGTTCGACGAGCCGGTCAACGGCCTGGACCCGGACGGGGTGCGCTGGGTGCGCGGGCTCATGCGGTCGCTGGCCGAGGAGGGCAGGACGGTGTTCGTCTCCAGCCACCTCATGACCGAGATGCAGCTCACCGCCGACCACCTCGTCGTGATCGGCAAGGGCCGTCTCATCGCGGACGCGCCGCTCTCCGAGGTCATCGCGGGCAGCTCCCTGACGTCCGTGCTCGTCCGCACCCCGCACGCGGGAGATCTCGCGGTACGGCTGCGCGCCGCCGGGATCGCGGTGCAGCGGTACGGCGAGAACGAACTCGAGGCCACCGGCGCGGCCCTCGAAACGGTCGGCGACCTGGCGTACGAGGCCGGCATCCGGCTGCACGAGCTGCGGACCAGAGAGGCCTCGCTCGAACAGGCCTACCAGGAGCTGACGGCGGGAAGCGTCGAGTACGGGGCGGGATCATGAAGACGTTGTGGCAGGCGGCCGGGGCCGAGTGGACGAAGCTGTGGTCGGTCAGGTCAACGTGGTGGTGCCTGGCCTGCGCGGTGGCGCTCATGGTGCTGACGGCGCTCATGCTGGGCGGCGCGGCCGCCACCGACGCCCTGCGTGCAGGCCGGACCGGGGTGCGGGTGACGGCGAGCGAGCCGGTGGTGTCGGCGACCTCGTTCGTCCAGTTCGCACTGGTGGCACTGGCGATGCTGGCGATCACCTCGGAGTACTCGTCCGGGACCGTCCGGACCACGCTGCAGGCCACGCCCGTCCGAGGGATGGTGCTCGCGGCGAAGGCGCTGGTGGTGGCGCCCGTGATGATGGTGGCCGGAGTGCTGTCGGGCGCCGTGGCGACGGCGGCCGTCCGCGTCGTGCTCTCCGGCGACCTGTTCGGCGGGCTCGTCGTGCTGCCGGTCGGCGAGGTCGTCACCGACCTGCTCGGGGTGGGGGTGTTCTTCGCGCTGGTGTCGGTGATGACGATCGGCGTCGGCGCCGCGATGCGCAGCGCGGCGGGCACGCTGACCGTGGTGTTCATGCTGCTCATGGGCCTGCCGCTGATGCTGATGATGACCGGGAGCCAGGTGGCGCTGGACGCCTCCATGCGGATGCCGATGTTCGCCGGGCTCGCCTTCATGGGGAGCACCGAGAACCTGACCGGCGGGCCGATCCCGTACCCGGCGGGGGAGGGCCTGGCCTGGCTGCTCGTCTGGACGACGGCGGCCGTGGCGGCCGGCTACGCGGTCCTGCGCCGCCGCGACGCGTAGCGTGGCGCGCGCAGCGAGCGGGTCCCGCCTAGACTTCACGCCCATGTCAGGTAGCAGGCTCGCCCGGGTGCTGGCCGGAGTCGCGCTGGGAATGGCCCTCGGCCTCGTCGAGCTGGCCTTCCTGTGCGTGGCGTGGATCGGCCGGCTGCTCCCCGCGGCCCGGCCGGTCGTCGAGGCCGCGCGCGGGAAGCTGATGGCGGCCGAGCGGGCCAGGCTGTCGAGGTGGCTCGGGCACGAGACGACGCGCCAGGACGGCGGCTACGGCTTCCTCGTCGCGCGCGCCGCACTCGGCGTCCTGAGCGGGTACGGGTGCGCGGCGGGCCTGTTCGTCGGCGGGCTGCTGCTCTTCGGCGGGCTGTGGGATCTGGCGTGGGGCCGGATGGAGCCGGTGCCCGTGAACTTGCCCGGCGTGAAGATCGTCACCAGCAGCGGGGTGCTCGGCCTGACCGGCGGCGCCGTGCTCCTCGCCCTGGTCGCCCTCATGGCCCTGGCCGTCGGATCACTCGAACGGCGGCTGGCCGACCGCTTCCTCGGCCCCGGCAGCCACGAGCTGATGCGCAGGCGGATCGCCGAGCTGACCGCCACCCGCTCCGGCATCGTCAGAGCCGTCGACGACGAGCGGCGCAGGATCGAACGCGACCTCCACGACGGCGTGCAGCAGCGCGGTGTCGCGCTCGCCATGCTGCTCGGCCGCGCCCGGCACAGCTCCGACACGGAGACGACCGCCGGGCTGATCAGCCAGGCGTACACCGAGTCGCGCCGGCTCCTCGACGAGCTGCGCAGCGTGGCCTGGCGCATCTATCCGACCGCGCTCGACGAACTGGGGCTGCGCGCCGCGCTCGCGGGCGTCGCGGAACGGTCGGGCGTGCCGGTGACCGTACACTACGGGCTGGCCGAGCGGCCCGTGTCCGAGGTCGAGACCGCGCTCTACTTCGTCGCCCGCGAGGCGATCACCAACGCGATCAAGCACGCCGGGGCGCGTGACATCCTGGTCGTGTTGACGGAGGACGAGCGGGCGGTGGGCGTGGCCATCTCAGACGACGGCGAGGGCGGGGCCGACCCCTCGGGCGGCGGGCTGTCGGGGCTGGCCCGGCGCGTCCTGGCGCTCGACGGGGAGTTCGCGGTGCACAGTCCGCGGGGCGGCCCCACCAAGATCACCGCCACGCTCCCGAAGATCCCGCCCGGCGGCTTTCCCGGAGCGACGTCCGGGACGGCCTCTGGGGCGGCCTCCGGCACGGCGTCCGGGGCGTCCTCCGGCACTACGTCTGGGGCGGCGTCGGGGACCGTGCCCGGAGCGGCTTTCGGGACGGCGTCCGGGGCGGCGTCCGGAACGGCCGCCGAGGCGGCGCGGCTTGACGCCTCCGGGACGGAGGCGGGCCCGTGCGGGTGATCCTGGCCGACGACTCCGTGCTGCTGCGCGAAGGGCTCACCCGCCTGCTCGACGACGCGGGCCACGAGGTCGTCGAGGCCGTCGGCGACGCCCCCGCGCTGCTCGCCGCCGTCGGGCGCCACCGCCCCGACGTGGCCGTGATCGACGTACGCATGCCGCCCGGCCACAAGGACGACGGCCTCCGGGCGGCCCTGGAGATCCGCGACCGCCATCCCGGCGTCGGCGTGCTCGTCCTGTCCCAGTACGTCGAGCAGCACTACGCGGCCAGGCTCCTGGCCGGCTCCCCGCGCGGCCTCGGCTACCTGCTCAAGGACCGGGTCTCGGAGGTGGCCGACTTCCTCGACTCGCTCGAACGCGTACGCGCGGGCGGCACCGCGTTCGATCCCGAGGTGGTGCGGCAGCTCCTGGCCCGCACCACCCACGCCGATCCACTGAGCAGGCTGAGCCCGCGCGAGGGCGAGGTGCTGCGCCACCTCGCCCAGGGCTTCGTGAACGCGGCCATCGCCGACCGCCTCCACGTCTCCCTCAGCACGGTCGAGAAGCACGTCAACGCCATCGTCGAAAAGCTCGACCTGCCCCACGACCCCGACTACAGCCGCCGCGTCCTGGCGATCCTCCGCTACCTGGACACGTGACCGGCCGCGCGGTGCGGGCTCCTCACTCGCGCCGGTCGAACGGCGACACGACGGTGCCCTCGGTGATCAGCCGGTCCATCGTCTGGCGGATCGCCTTCGCGTCGTTCAGGTGCGGGAACGGCTCTCCGTCGGGGACGTCCACGCCCAGGAACCGGCAGAGCGGCTCCCACCCTTCGCGCACGTCGAACACCAGCAGCCGCTCCGCGGGCAGGCTCTCCTTGACGGTGGCCACATGCCGCTCGAACGCCGCCACCGCCACGTCCTCGTCGGGCAGCCCCTCCCTGAGGCTCCCATGGCCGTCGAACACGGACCGGCTGATCAGCTCGAGCACCGGGCCGAGCCGCTTCATCCCGTCGAACACGGCCGCCGCCGCCTCCGGCATGTCCTCCGGGAGCTGCCTTCCCGGGCCGCTGGCGGCGAGCGCTTGCATGCTCACGTACCAGTCGTGCGGGTCGCGTACGGTCAGGACGACCTTTGCCTCCGGGTACGCCTTCGCCTGCTCCCGCCAGAAGAAGGACGCGGGCCAGTCCTGCGTGGAGCGGAAGCCGTCGAAGACCTCCTCCCAGTCCACCTGCCCGCCGGTGGCCAGGGGCAGCCACCTGTCGACGCGGGCGGGGTTGGTGAGGATGTCGAACATGTGGTGGCACGGCCCGAACCCGAGTCGTTCCAGTGCCGCTTTCATCGAGGTGGTCCCGGTACGCGGGAATCCCGCGCCGATCACCGTTAACACTGACTGCCTCCATGGGGTGATTGGCTGGCATCTTCGATGCTGACCCGCGACGGCGGTCCCCGCAATCGCAGCTCCCGTCGTCATGGGGCGCATCCCGGTGGGACCCTACGCCCGGCCGGGCGCGAGCGCGCAGCTAGATCGCCATGTGGGCCAGCCAGTGCTCCAGCAGCGCGCGGTCGCCGGTGACCGTCACCCGGTCGTCGTCGAGGGGGAGTCGGCGGTTGCACACCAGCATGACGTACGCGACGGCCCCCGACAGCACCACATCGGCCTCCACCGGCCCGTGCTCCCACCACATCCCCTCGGGCGACCTGATGATCACCCACCCGTCCCCCTGACGGGGTTGCAGCCCGAGCCGCTCACCGTTGCCGCGCAGCTCGACCAGCTGCGGCTTGAGCGCCTCCGCGCCGGGGGACACCAGCATCTCCAGCCCCTCGACGATCACGTCGGCCGCGAGATCGTCGGCGATCCCGAACCCGCCGCCCGTCGTGACCGCCGCGTCGTAATGGTGGACGGCGGTGTCGTTCAGCATCCTGCGCAGCCAGAACGCCGCGGGCCGCGGCCCCAGGAACGTCCAGACCTCGGTGTCCGCGCCGGCCTCCTGGACGGCGCCGATCAGCTCCTCGGCGCCGTCGCGCAGCCACGCCGCCCACCTGTCCGGAGCGCCGGGAGCGGCCTGCCGCGGGTCCGGCACGGGCTGCGGCTCGCCCTTGCGCAGCACCTCGGCCGCGTACCGATGGGCCTGCCCGATGTGTCCCACGAGCGTACGCAACGGCCAATCCGGACAGGTGGGCACCCGCGCGCCGGGGTCCCCTCCGGCGGCCGCCCGGGCGAACCCCGCGGTCTGCTCGCGCAGCCCCTCGGCCAGCCGCGCGGTGTCCAGTGTCGTCATGACGAATCTCCTCTCGATCACGTACGCCGGTACCGTAGAAACTCCAGTCCAGTGGAGGTGCAAGTGCCTTTACGTGACGAGACGCTTGGGATCGGAGACCTGGCGGCGCTGACCGGCGTACCGGTGCGGACCATCCGCTTCTACTGCGATGAGGGCATCATCGAGTCGGTGCGCAGCGCGGGCGGGCACCGCAGGTTCGGCCGGGCGGCCGTGGAGCGGCTCGGCCTGGTCAGGCGGCTGCGTGGGCTCGGGCTCGGCCTGCCCGCCATCACCGCCGTGCTCAACGGCGAGCGTTCCATGGCCGAAGCCGTCGCGGCCGAGCGGGCGGCGCTCGACGTACGGCTCGCGGACCTCGCGTGGCGGCGCGCCTCGCTGCGGGCGGTCGAGGAGGCGAGCCCCGCCGAGCGGGGCGCCCGGCTGGACCTGCTGGCCGCCGTGGAGGACGGCTGCGCGGCCCGCGACGCGCTGATCGACTTCTGGCGGCGCACGATGGTGGCGCAGGTCGCGGAGGAGATGTTCACCGGGTTCGTCGCCATGGCCGTGCCCGAGCCACCCGTCGATCCGACGCCGTCGCAGGTGGTCGCGTACGCCGAGCTGGTCACCCTGGTCGCCGACCGGTCCCTGCTGCGCGGCCTGCTGGCCAGGGGGCGGGTCAACGTCGAGCTGATCGCCGACGAGAACGAGCTGATGTACGGGATCGCCGAGGCGTGCGGCATGGTCGAGCCCATGGTGAAGGCGGGCGAGCCGCCCAGGTCAGGTCCGGAGCTCGATCGGTTCGTGGCGGCGCACGCCTCGGTGCGGGGGAGGGGTGACACCCCGGAGTTCCGGCGTGAGCTGCTGGCGAACGCGGTGCCCGACCGGGATCCGCGGATGCGGCGGTACTGGCGGCTCGTGGGGGAGGTCAGCGGTGAGACGGCCACGCTGGGCTCGACGCACCTGTGGCTGACAGACTCACTCGAACGCTGGCTCCGTACCGACCATTGAGCCACCCCGGCCGCCATCCGTAACATGCGACGCGATCGGACGAAACAAGGATTTCCTAATCTCCGGACATGGCGGACATCTTCGACAAATACGTCATGGCCGAAGCATGGGACGAGATGTTCGAGCGGGCGGGCGTCCCCCGCCCCCAGTACCAGGCGCTCTTCGCCGCTCTCCAGCCGCTGGGGGTGCGCGAGCTGCGGTCCAGGGCAGACCAGCTCGCCAGGATGTTCACCGACCGGGGCGTCACCTTCGACTATGCGGGCGTCGAGCGGCCCTTCCCGCTCGACCTGATCCCGCGGATCATCGACGCCGCCGAATGGGACCTCGTGACACGCGGCGTGCGCCAGCGGATCCGCGCGCTGGAGGCGTTCCTGGACGACGTGTACGGCGGGCACCAGGTCTTCCACGACGGCGTGGTTCCCTGGCGGCTGCTGCACTCCAGCCCTCACTACCACCGGGAGGCGCACGGCTGGCGCCCGCCGAACGGCGTCCGCGTGCACGTAGGCGGCACCGACCTGATCCGCGACGAGCGCGGCGCGCTGCACGTGCTGGAGGACAACGTCCGCACGCCCAGCGGCGTCAGCTACGTGCTGGAGAACCGGCTCGCCATGACGCGCACGCTGCCGACGCTGTTCTCGGAGCAGTTCGTGCGTCCGGTCGAGGAGTACCCGGCCAGGCTGCTGGCCGCGTTACGCGCCGCCGCCCCCGCCGGGGTGTCCGATCCCACCGTGGTCCTGCTCACGCCCGGCGTCTACAACGCCGCCTATTTCGAGCAC
Organism: Nonomuraea sp. NPDC050786; assembly: GCF_040654115.1. Lineage (NCBI taxonomy): Bacteria > Bacillati > Actinomycetota > Actinomycetes > Streptosporangiales > Streptosporangiaceae > Nonomuraea > Nonomuraea sp. NPDC050786. Next base: position 27,448 of record NZ_JBFAHJ010000048.1, on the reverse strand, counting down.
GCGCTGCTGGCCCGCCTCATGGGGGTGGAACTGGTCGAGGGCCGCGACCTGGTCTGCGAGGGCAACCGCCTCTACATGGTCACCACGTACGGCCGCCGTCCCGTCCACGTCGTCTACCGCAGGGTCGACGACGACTACCTCGACCCGCTGCACTTCCGCGGCGACTCCGTGCTCGGCTGCCCCGGACTGGTGAACGCCGCGCGCCTGGGCAACGTCACGATCGCCAACGGCGTGGGCAACGGGGTGGCCGACGACAAGCTCGTCTACACGTACGTGCCCGACCTGATCGGCTACTACCTGGGCGAGTCGCCGCTGCTGCCGAACGTGGAGACGTACCGGCTGGACGATCCCGACGTACGCGACGACGTGCTGGCCCGCGCCGGCGAGCTGGTGCTGAAGCCCGTGGACGGGGCCGGCGGCAAGGGCATCGTGATCGGGCCCGTCGCCACGGACGAGCAGCTGGCGGTGGTGCGGCGGGCCGTACGCGACGACCCGCGCGGGTGGATCGCCCAGCGGCCGGTACTGCTGTCCACCTCACCCACCCTGATCGGCGAGTGGCCCGTGCCGCGCCACATCGACCTGCGGCCCTTCGCCGTGAACGACGGCGAGGACGTGTGGCTGCTGCCCGGCGGGCTGACCCGGGTGGCGCTGCCGGAAGGGGAGCTGGTGGTCAACTCCAGCAGGGGAGGCGGGTCCAAGGACACCTGGGTGCTCGGCGAGACCCCGGCCGCGGCCATCCCCGCCGCCGTCGCGCCGCCCGCCGCGCAGTGGAGCCCGAGCCGCACGGCCGCATGGGAGGACGAGCAGTGACTTCTTGGGAGGCTATGCCGTGACACGACCGCTCCTGAGCCGGATCGCCGAGACCCTCTACTGGATCGGAAGGTACGTCGAGCGCGCCGACGACACCGCCAGACTCCTCGACGTGTCCGTGCACCGCATGCTTGACGAGCCCGAGACCTGCCGCTCCATCTTCGCGGTCCTCGGCCTGAGCCCGGTCGCCTCCGTCAGCGCGCCCGCCGTGATCCGGCGCCTGGCCTACGACCTGGACGAGCCGGCCTCGATCGCTGCCTCCATCCAGTCGGCCAGGGACAGCGCGAGAGGCGTGCGCGAGGTGCTGGCCAGCGAGGTGTGGGAGTGCCTGAACGTCACCTGGCACCACCTGTCCGCGCTGGAATCGCAGCCGCCGCACGCTTACCTGTCGTTCGTACGTGAGCGGGCCGCGCTGTTCTTCGGGCTCGCGGACACGTCCATGAGCAGAGACGACTGCTGGCGCTTCATCGTGCTCGGCCGCAGCCTGGAGCGTGTGGACATGACCACGAGGCTTCTCGCCGTCCACCTGGACAGCGACTGGCGGCTGCTGCTGCAGGCCAGCGGAGCGGACGAGTCGTTCACCAGGACGCACGGGGCGAGGGACGGCGAGGTGCTGGAGTTCCTGCTGCTCGACCGGCTGTTCCCGCGCTCGGTCGTCTACTCGCTGCTGACCGCCGAGAAGTGCCTGCGGGCCCTGGCCCCCGACACGACCAGGGCCGGCGTGGCCGACTCGGCGCAGGCGGCGATCGGGCGGGTGCGCGCCGGGCTCGAGTACGCCGACCTGAACGAGCTGCGCGACCGGCTGCCCGAGCTCCTCGGCATCCTCCAGGAGGCGTGCGCGGCGGCGGGAGAGGCGATCGCGAAGCGGTTCTTCCAGCACAGGGAGGCAATGGCATGGGTTGGCGCTTGAGGATCTCCCACGTGACGCGGATGGAGTACGACGGGGAGGCGCATTCGTCCTACAACGAGGTACGGATGACGCCCGCGCACAACGTCCTGTCCAGCCGCGTCGTCGTCAGGCCTGCCACGACGGTCCAGACATACGAGGATTACTGGGGGACTACGGTCTCGGCGTTCGACGTGACGGAGCCGCACCGGTCGCTGACCATCGAGGCGGTCAGCAGGGTGGAGACGTCCGGTCCGCGTCGGCCCCGGATGGCCGTGACGGAGCCGGATCCCTCGATGTACGAGCTGCTTCGTCATACCCCGATGACGGCCGTGAACGAGGAGCTGGTGGAGCTGGCCAGGACGCAGGCGTCCGGTCGCGATCCGCACGAGAGCGCTGAGGCGATCTGCGAGGTGGTGGCTGCGCGGGTGGCGTACATGCCGGGCTCGACCGGCGTGCGCACCTCCGCGCAGGAGGCGTGGGACCTGGGGCAGGGCGTCTGCCAGGACATGGCGCACCTGACCGCCGCGCTGCTGCGCGCGGCCGGGCTGCCCGCCCGCTACGTCTCCGGCTACCTGCACCCGCGGCCCGACGCCGAGATCGGGGAGCCGGTGGAGGGGCAGAGTCACGCGTGGGTGGAGTACTGGGCGGGGGAATGGCTGCCGCTCGACCCCACCAACCGGTCGCCCGTCGGCGAGGCGCACGTGGTGGTGGCCAGGGGCCGGGACTATTCGGACGTGCCGCCGCTCAAGGGCGTCTACCAGGGGCCACCGGAGAGCCACCAGGAGATCACGGTGACCGTCACCCGCCTGTAGGCGCCTGTATGCGAGCGGGTGAGCGCCGGCGTATGAGCACCGCCGCGATCGCCAGCAGCAACCAGGCCGAGGTCAGGGCGATGAGCGAAGTCCAGCCCGCGTGCCCGTACACGATGCTGCCCACCGTGCCGCCCGCGCCGCTGCCCAGGTAGTAGCAGAGGGTGTAGACGCCGGCGGCGCGGCCACGGGCGTGCGGCGCGGCCTCGGCGGTGACCCAGGCGTTCGCGATGGCGTGCGCGGCGAAGAACCCGGCGGTCAGCACGGCGAAGCCGGCCGCCACGAGGGGGAGCGACGTGGAGAGGGTGAGCACGGAGCCCGCCGCCGTCACGAGCAGCGCCGCGACCAGCGCCTTGGAACGACCGAGACGGCCAGCCACGCGTCCGGCGGCGGCCGAGGAGGCGGTGCCCATGGCGTAGGAGAGGAAGACGAGGGAGGCGGCGGCGGGGGTGAGGGAGAGGGGAGGGGAGGTCAGGCGGAACCCGGCGGCGTTGTAGAGCGCGACGAACGCCCCCATGGCCAGCGCGCCCACGGCGAAGGGAGCGACCAGCCCGGCCCCCAGCCGCCTCCCCGCGCCGTCCTTCTGACCGGTCACGCCTTCAGCAGTGCGCTCAGCCATGGGATCGGTGGGCTGAGGGAGAGTCCGTGCCGCGTACAGGGCGCACAACCCGGACACTCCCGCCACCGTCAGCAACGCGCCGTGCCACCCCATCGGCCCGGCGGCGAACCCTGCGCCGAGCCGCCCCAGCATCCCGCCGACCGAGTTGCCCGCGATCATCGCTCCCACCGCGCCGGCGAGCCGCACCGTACCCACCACGTCGGCCAGGTACGCCGCCGCGACCCCGGCGAACCCCGCGATCGCCACTCCCTGGACCGCCCGCATCACCAGCAGCACCGGGAAGGACGGCGCCAGCGGCAGCAGCAGCCCGATCGCCGCGGAGAGCACCACGGACCAGAGGATCACCCGCCGCCGCCCCACCAGTCCGGCCAGCCATGCCAGCGGGAGGACCGCCACGGCCAGCGACCCCGTCGCCACGCCGATGGCCAGCGAAGCGCTGCCCGGATCCAGCTGGAACGCCGCGGCGAGCTGCGGGAGCACGGGCTGCGGTGCGTACAGGAGCGCGAAGGACGACACGCCGGCCGCAGCCACAGCGGCACTGACCCGCCGCGTGTCGGGAACCGGAGGAGCGTCGACGACCACCACGTTTGCCACGCTAAGCCAGGCTAATAAATACGTCTAATACGCGAACGAGCGATAATTCATACCATGACGGATGAATCGGATGATGAGCTGGCCGCGCGCCTGGCCCCCGCCCTGGCCATCCTGGCTGCCGTGGGTGAGACGGGACACGTGACGCGCGCCGCCGAACTCCTCGGCATCCCCCAGCCCACGGCCAGCCGCCGCCTCGCCGCCCTGGCGGACCTGATCGGCGCTCCGCTCGTGGTCCCCTCGGGCCGCGGCATCCGCCTCACCAGGGCGGGCCGCACCCTGGCCGCCGCCTCCACCCGCGCGCTGATCACGATGGCCGCCGCCGCCCGTGAGGTCCGTGAGGAGATCGACCCGGCCACCGGCCGTGTCGTCCTGGGCTTCCTCCACCTCCTGGGCCGCGCGCTCGTGCCGTCCCTCATCCGCGGCTTCCGCGAGCGCCACCCGGGCGTCCGCTTCAGCCTGGTCCAGGGCTCGCGCCAGGACATGCTCGACGCGCTCCGCGAGGGCGCGATCGACCTGGTGTTCGCCGCCCCCATGCCCCTGGACGACCCCGAGCTGGCCGGCACCCCGCTCGCCGACCAGGAGCTGGTGCTGTCCGTGCCGCCGTCCCACCGCTTCGCCCACCGGGCGCGGGTACGGGCGGCCGAGCTGGTGGGGGAGGAGCTGGTGACGTTGGAGCACGGGTACGGCCTGCGCCAGATCACCGACGACTTGTGCGCGGCGGCGGGGTTCGAGCCGAGGATCGCGTTCGAGGGGCAGGAGTCGGAGACCGTACGGGGGCTCGTGGCGGCGGGGCTCGGCGTGGCGATCCTGCCCCGCTCGGAGTCCGCCTCGGGCGTGGTGGAGATACCGCTGTCCCCGCCGGTGTTCAGGACGATCGGGGTGATCTGGTCGAAGGAGGCGCGGCTGACGCCGGCCGTACGAGCCTTCAGAGATCACGCCCGCTCGGGATCCACCGACCTCGGCCCCGGTTTCCGCCCCGCGTAACTCACCCATAACTTCGTACAGCAATCAGGAGAAGACTGGGACTTTGGGTGATTAGAGGCTCCACTTGGGGAGACGTTCCCCCTAGATCATCGGCTGTCCACGCTCGTCCCGGGCCGTTGGTACGCAGATAGTCACTCAGCGGGAACGGTCCGCCCGTGCTCCAGATAGACAGTCTCTCCCTGCGCGCGGGCGGCGGCAGCGGCCTCGAGGCGGTGGGCAAGGCGCTCGATCAGAAGCTCGCCCAACTCTTCAACGGGACGGAATTCGTACGCGCTCAGTTCGTTGTCGGCGAATGTGATCTTCTTGATCGTCTCACTGTCGAGAATGCCGCCGTCGAACACGAACAAGACTTTGTCGCCCTCTTTCGGGAGGGGCGCCCAATCCACCACAAGGAGGCGACCGATGGCCGGCTGAATGCCCAGCTCTTCGCGCACCTCTCGGACACACGCCTCGTACGGGGTCTCGTCCGGCTCGACGTATCCGCCCGGGATGTCCATGTAGGACTTGTACGTAGGCCGGACGAGCAGCACACGACCGCCGTCGTCGAAGAACAGCGCTCCAGCGGCGGCGCGGGCCTGCGCGAACGGCGGGGTCTCCTGATCGTTCACGGCCTCGACCTTACGCCATCAAGGCCGCTCTCACACGATGTGCAGACGCCGGGCAAGAGCAGCGAGCTGAAAGCTGGGCTTGCCCTTCTGCCTTCTGATCCATGACATCGTCAGCTGGCGGCTGAGGTAGTGGTGGCGTACCTGCTCAGGGGCGATGGCCTCGGCCTCCAGCAGAGCTGCCAAGGCCTCGTCGGTACGGTTCCACAGGCTTAAGGCATGCGCCACAGCCAGACCATGACGAGCGCGACGTTCGATCGGAAGTCCGCTGGTGTCCAACCTCGGTCCGAGATTTACGGCGACTTGGATGTCCCCCAGTTCGATCGCCGTCGCAACTTCGTGGATGCGGACGTTCGTCGGGCCGAACGCTGTCCACACGTAGTTGGCATCCCTGCCCAGTCGCGCCGCCGACTCCCCCGCTTCGGCAAGGAAGGCCCGCGTTGTCCCTCGGTCATCGTCTCGCGCCGCCGCCATCGAGCCTGCGAGGTACAGCGTGCCGTAAACCGACAACAGTTCAGGTGCGGCGAACGAAAGCCCAGGAGACAGTAGTTCAGCGGCATCCATCGTGAGCTGCTTGGCCGCTCCGTAACGGCCGTTGGACAGCAAGGCGTGCGTCACGGAGCGAAGCAACGAGGCCGTCTTGGTCAGAATGCTGGCAGCAGCGTGATAGACCTGCCCGAGTATGCCCAACGCCGCTAGGCGTGCATCGCTCTCACCGGCACGTGCAGCGTGATGCGCTTCTCCCAATAGTCCTGGGAGAGTCCGTATCACGTAGCTGTATCTGGCCTCTTGATACGCCCGCCACACTTCGGCGAGGGCACGCTCCAGCTCGGTCAGACTCGACGGCTCCGCGTTCTCCATCAGCTCAGCCATCAGCGACAGCTGCCGGTAGTCGGTGATCGCCGCCCGCAGTGCGGGGATGGTGTGGTCTCCGCTCTCATCCGTCCACTCGAAAAGGTGCGGCTCAGCAAGCAGATCACCGAGAGACACATCCAATGCGTTCGCCAACGACTTGATCACTGACAACCGGTCCAAGGTAATGCGCTCGTTCTCGACCTTGCTCAGCCAATCGGTGGTCCGCCCCACCAGCCCGGCCAGTACGTCCTGAGACATCCCCCGCCGTCGCCGGTACCAGGCCACGCGCTGGCCGATGGACAGATCGCTGGTCATTCCCCGCATGCCCTCATCGTCATCGGACGACCACGACAGACCCCGGAATTTCTTTCCGACCTAGCAGCCCACTCGACACATACCGTCACGCTACGTCATCGCCACACGTGATGGGAGGCTGCTCATGCAAGTACCAAGCCCGAACCGTGCTCCTGAGAAGCACGCCGCAGATGCCCTGGCCAACGCACTCGCAGCCCAAGGCATCTCCGCAGACGTCCACGCTGGCTACGGTCTGACCCTGGTATCCGTGTGGGTCGGGCTCGTCGTCTGGTGCGACGGTGAGTGGTTCTGGTGGCGCTCCGGTTGGGACGAGCACCGTAAGCGTGTCATATACGCTCGCCATCCGGCTATCGAGCCATCACGCGCTGCACGGCGTATCGCCTTCCGTTACGCGGATGTCCGAGGGCGTCCTGTACTCGCAGGAGCGCTCGGCGAGCTTGCTTGCCCAGGGGCGGCGGAAGCAAACGCCTCATGAAAGAGTCTCGCGAAAAGCTTGGCTGCCTAGTCAAGATCGTGGCCATGCTGCACAGTCCCGCCTGTACTCGGTCCGTTGGTGAATTGCTGATAGGGCAGCGCGGGACGGTGGCGGATGTCCTACGAGGCGGCATGCTGGCACTGGTGAAACTGAACGGTAACGGGGCCGACCTTCCGGGCGGCGTGCGGCGCTGGCCCGTTCACTGGGACGATCTGCTGGTCTCCCCGATAGAGAGCCGACCGGTCGCCTCTGGCGCCGACTATCGCGTTGGTTTGTCCGGCTCGGGTCGCGAAACGATACAGCACGCAGTGTTGGCAGACACTAAGAAGAGCCTATGCGGAGAGGAGGTCTATCCTCTCCCCATCTGCGGTTGGTCGCTCAGTTTCTCCCCCACGGCCACACGCACGTGCCCGAACTGCGCCGGCCTGGCAGCGCGTGCGGGGACGCTCAGAACAAGCGCTTCCTATGGAAAGGACACCCTCGCGGTGGATTGACGGTGTCCGTCTGTTCAGGCATGATCCTGACTCGTTGATCATCCAGAGGATCTGAGGGACCTGGCCCTGTGACGGTCCGGCAACCTCCCCGGCGGAGCTCCGCGGGAAAGGTGCCAATGCCAGGAACGATGAGGGAGAGCTGATGAGCGTACGGCTTGATGTTCCTGTCCTTGCCGGTGATCTGGTGCGGCTGGAGCCGCTGGCGATGCGACACGCGCCGGATCTCGCGGAGGCGGTCGAGGAGGATCGGTCGTCCTACGGCTTCACACTGGTGCCTCGCGGAGACGAGATAGCCGAGTACCTGGCGGCCCAACTCGTCCGCGACGGGCTGACCCCGTTCGCGCAGGTCCGGCTCACCGACGGCAAGGCGGTGGGCTGCACCGGCCTGTGGGATCCGCGCACGTGGCCGGGGCGGCCGGACCTGCGGGCGATCGAGATCGGCTTCACCTGGCTGGCCGCCTCGGCGCAGGGCACCGGGATCAATGCCGAGGCGAAGCTGTTGCTGCTGTCGTATGCGTTCGACGTGCTCGGCGTCGCTCGGGTCGACCTGAAGACCGACGCCCGCAACCACCGCTGCCGCCGGGTCTTGGAGCGGCTCGGCATCCCCTTCGAGGGCGTGCTGCGCGCCTGGTCCATGTCGTGGGCGCGCGGCGAGGAGGGGAAGGTCCGGGACTCGGCCATGTTCGCCGTGGTCGCACCGAATGGCCTGCCGTCGAACCGGTACTGCGAGCCCGTATCACCGCCGCGAGCTCCCGTTCGCCGGGCCTCTGAGAAGCTTCGGCTGGGTGAGGGTGACCCGGATGTCGCACACCCCGCACACGCCAAACTGGTGACCATGACACATGATGGCGACGCGGGGGTGTCGGGGTCGTTGGCGAGGGTGCTCGCGGACGTGGCGGCCGAGCGAGTGGCTCAGGACGCGAGGTGGGGCATGCAGATCCTGCCGGACGGGACCGGAGACGAGGGGACGGTGGCCGAGTCCGACCGGGTCAGGCGCGAGACGGAGGCGGCGGCTGCGGGCGGGGCGCTCACGTGGAGGCACATCCTGGCGGAGGAGGTGATGGAGGCGTTCGCGGAGACGGATCCCGAACGGTTGCGCGCCGAGCTGATCCAGGTGGCCGCCGTCGCGGTCAAATGGACCCAAGCCCTCGACCGCCGGCCACCTTCAGGCCCGTCATCAGTGGAGAGCGACTCTGGCGGCGCAGCACCGCGAGAGCGCTTCCGGGCCATCGTTGACGTGCACGTGCTCCTCCTCCGCGACATGCACGACGAGTCCGGCGACGGCATCCACGGCGAGACTCACCCCGGCACCCATGTGCTGCTCGGCAGGCGCAAGGGCACCGGCTTCGGGGACGGTCTGTGGCACCTGCCCTCCGGTCACCTCGAGGCGGGGGAGTCGGTCACCGAGGCGGCAGTGCGCGAGGCCAGGGAGGAGCTGGGCGTGGTGATCGACCCGGCCGACCTCGCGTTCGCCCACGTCATGCACCGCGCCCCGGAACGCGTCGGCCTCTTCTTCGCCACCCGCAAGTGGACCGGTGAGCCCTGCAACGCCGAACCGGACAAATGCTCGGAGCTCGCGTGGTGGCCCGTGGACGACCTGCCTCGCGGCGAGATGGTCGACTATCCGGCCGCCGCCATCGCGAACGTCCTGGACGGAGTCCCCTTCGCCCTGCACGAATGGCAGATCGCCGCCGACCTGCTGGACAAGGCCCCTTAGAACGCGTCGCGCAGCTCCCGCTTGAGCACCTTGCCCGAGGCGTTCTTGGGCAGCGCGTCCACGAACACCACCCGCTTGGGCGTCTTGAAGGCCGCCAGCCGCTCCCGCAGGAACGCGATCAGCTCCTCCTCGCTCGCCCCCGCCCCCTCGCGCAGGACCACCGCCGCCGTCACCGCCTCGACCCACTTGTCGTCCGGCACCCCGAACACCGCCGCCTCCGCCACCGCCGGATGCTGGTAGAGGGCCTCCTCCACCTCGCGGCTCGCCACGTTCTCGCCGCCCGACTTGATCATGTCCTTCTTCCTGTCCACCACGGACAGGTAGCCGTCGGCGTCCATGACGCCCAGGTCGCCGCTGTGGAACCAGCCGCCCCTGAACGCCTCCGCGCTCTTGTCCGGGTCGTTCCAGTAGCCGAGCATCGCGTGCGGGCTGCGGTGGACGATCTCGCCGACCACGCCGGGCGGCACGGGCCGGTCCTGGTCGTCGACGATCCGGGTCTCGACGTTCAGCGCGGGCCTGCCGGCCGAGCCGAGCCGGGTGAGCTGCTCCTCCGGGCCGAGGATCGTGGCGACCGGGGCCATCTCGGTCTGGCCGTAGAAGTTGAACAGGCGGACGTCCGGCAGGCGGGTGGCGATCTCCTTCAGCACCTCCACGGGCATGATCGAGGCGCCGTAGTAGCCCTTGCGCAGGGACGACAGGTCGCGGCGGTCGAAGTCGGGGTGGCGCAGCAGGCTGATCCAGACGGTGGGCGGGCAGAAGAGCTTGGTGGCCCGCTCGCCCTCGATCGTGGCCAGGATCGCCGCGGGGCTCGCGCCGGGCAGGACGAGGTTGGTGGCGCCGAGGTAGATGCCGGGCGTCAGGAAGCAGTGGAGCTGGGCGCAGTGGTAGAGGGGCAGGGCGTGCACCTCGACGTCGTGGTGGCTCATCTCGCCGTCCACGACGCACGTGACGTACTGGGCGATCAGGCCGCGGCTCGACAGCGTGGCGCCCTTGGGGCGTGACTCGGTGCCGCTGGTGTACATGAGCTGGATCGGGTCGTCGTCGGCGATCTCCACCTGCGGCTCCGACGCGTCGCCGTAGGCCATCCACTCCTCGAACGGCTCCCAGCCGTCCGCCGACCCGATCACGCCGCGCACCCTGACCTCGGGGCCCACGGCCCCCTCGGCCACCGGGACGAGCGCCTCCTCCACCAGCATCCCGGTCGCTCCGGAATGCTCCAGGATGTACGCGACCTCCGCCGAGCCGAGCATGAAGTTGATCGGCACGGAGATCGCGCCCAGCCGCGCCAGCGCGAAGTACGCCACCACGAACGCGTGGTTGTTGTGACTGAGGACGGCGAACCGGTCACCTTTGGCGACCCCGCGCGCGGCCAGCGCGTTGGCCGTGCGGTTCACCGCGAGGTCGAGGTCGGCGTAGCTCTGGCGCAGGCTGCCGTAGACGACGGCGGTCTTGGCCGGGTAGCGGGCGGCGGAACGACGGAGGAGGTCACCGATGGCGTGCCGGCGAGTCGTCATGCGGGGCTTTCCTTTGATCGCAGAACGATTTCGGCGATCGTACCCCGCGAACAGCTCAATCCAGAGGATCTCCCGCAATGCGGTCATAGTGCTCGCGCAGCCGGCCCATCAGCGCGTCGTCCTGGGGCAGCGGCACGTCGTCCACTCTGCCGACCGGCCACACGCCCCAGGAGTTGCAGAGGAAGACCTGATCGAACCCCGCCAGGTCGGCGACCTTGACCGGCCGCCGCTCCTGCGGGACGTCCATCCGCTCCAGCAGCCGCATCGTGATGCCGTGCAGCATCGGCATGTCCGGCCAGATCAGGCGGCCATCGGCGAACGCGCCCAGGTTGGTGATCGAGCCCTCGCTGATCAGGCCGTCCTCGGTGGTGAGCAGCGCCTCGTCGAAGCCCTCGCGCTCGACCAGCCGCCCGACGTGGCCCTGCAGCATGCCGGAGGCCTGCTTGATGTGCGGCAGGTAGCGCTGGACCGCGACCGGCTTCACGCTCTGCGGGTGGCTGGGCGCCTCGTGGGGCGGGCCGGCGGTCGCGATCACGTGCGGCCGGTCGGTCTCGACGACGTACACGCGCACGCTCGCGTCCCGTACGTCGTCGCCGAGCACGGACCGGATGGAGCCGAGCACCGCGCCCCGGTCGAGCGGCGCGCCGAACAGCTCCGCGCTGGCCGCCTCCAGCCGCTCGAAGTGCAGCTCCAGCCCCCGCACCCGGCGATCCCTGACCTGCATGGCGGTGAAGTGGCCGTAGCGCGCGTGGAGCATGAAGCGCGCGTCGGCGTCCACCAGCCTGCCCTCGATGGCAACGCGTTCCGTCACGCGAGCTACTTTACGAACACTCCGACCGACCAGCGAACTGGGCGATTGGTGTACTCGCCCAAGAAGCTCATCTTCCCGCTGATCGTCACCCGCTTGCCCTTGGGCACCGTGATCTCGGCCACGGCCATCGGATACGACCTGCCCTCCCGCCAGACGCCGCAGTTCGACGAGGAGGGGGAGAGCTTTCCGTCGATCCGGAACTGGAACCACATCCGGGAGGCCAGGTCGCCCGCGCAGAGCTGGTCGATGCCGATCTTCCCGCTCTCGCTCGTGGCCGTGAGCGTGAAGGAGGGGTCCTGCGGCCACATGCCCCTCACGGTGTAGGCCCGCTTCATGCCGGCCGCCCGGTCGGGGAACGGCTTGATCTGCGGAGGTTCGACCGGCCGGGCGGGCGGGGTCCACTCGTAGACGGCCAGGCTCCAGTTCGCCGGCCGGGCTTCGACTGGCAAGCAGGGGCTGTCCTTCGTCCTCCGCACGCAGCCCGGGCGGAGGCGGGTCGTGTCGAAGGTCACGGTGACCTCCGTGGCGCCGCGGGGCACGATCAGCGGGACCAGCGGCATCTCCTTCGAGCACCGCAGGGAGTCCGCACCTCCGATGGGCCTGCCGTTGACGAGAACGGCAGGGCTGTCGCTGCGGGGGCCGCCGTCACACCGTCCGGACACCTCCAGCGGCTTGCCGGAGACGGGGACGTTTATCGAGGTCTTCTTCTTGCCCTTCACCTCGAGCGTCGTGATGGCCAGGCGGCGGTACTCGGTGCCGTCGGCCGAGGTGAACCGCTCCGGCAGCCCGGCGGGCTGGGCCGCCGCCGTGGCCGTCGCCGTCGTGTCGCGGTCCGGCGCGGCGGCCGTGCCGGGGATGAGGTAGATGCCGGCCGCGATGACCGCCACCGCCCCCGCACCCGCCGTCACGCGTCTGCGCAGGCTGGTCCTGCGGATGCGGGAGCGGACCTCGTCGTGCCGGTACGGGTTCGCGGGCGACGGGGACTCAGCGCGCTCCCGCAGGACGTCACGCAGGTCTTGCACGGTCATCGGTGCAGCTCCTTCACGATCGACTCGTCTACTCGCAGCTTGGCCAGCGCCTTCGCGGTCTGGCTCTTGACCGTGCCCTCCTGGCAGCCCAGCAGCCTGGCCACCTCGGCCACGGGCAGGTCCTCGTAGAAGCGCAGCACGATCACCGCGCGCTGCTTGGCGGGCAGCCGGCCGACCGCCTCCCACAGCTCCTCGCGCCGGCCCGCGTCGCCGGGCGCGGGCTCGTCCGGCAGGTCGCCGCTGGGCAGCTCCCTGCGCCACCTGCGGCGCCACCAGGACGTGTACGTGGTCACCAGAACCCTGCGCACGTACGCCTCGGGCTCGTCGATGCCCGGCCAGGCGAACCACGCCTTGGCCAGCGACTCCTGCAGCAGGTCCTCCGCCGTCGCCCAGTCGTGGGTCAGCAGGTACGCGGTGCGTAAAAGCCGGTCCGACCTGGCCACCACGAAGTCCTGAAATATCGACCTATCCGCCAACTTGACCCGCCTTCTGCTCGGAGCCTGCCGACGGTAGTGACGCATCGACCGCGACACGAGGTTGCCCGCAGCCCGACGAACCTGCCGGCGTCAGACCGGGCCTGCCGGGGTCAGACCGGACCGGCCGGGGTCAGACCGAGCCGGCCGGGGTCAGACCGAGCCGGCGCGGGCCACCGTGAAGGGGGCCAGCTCGCCCAGCCCGCGCACCGACAGCCGGTTGACCTCCCGCAGCCGGAAGGCCCGGTCTCCTTCGAGCTCCTCGGCGAACTGGGGATCGGCCAGGATCGTCCCCGGCAGCGACAGTGCCGTCAGCCTGCTGGCCAGATTGACCGTGGTGCCGAACACGTCCCCCATGCGCCAGATCACCGGCCCGGACGCCAGCCCCACCCGCAGCTCGGGCATGTCCTTGACCCGCCCGTGCGTCTCCACCAGCCGCAGCGCGATCTCCGCCGCCACGTGCGCGTGGTCGGCCACGAACAGCACGGAGTCACCCAGCGTCTTGATCACCCGCCCGCCGGTCGAGGTGACGATGTCGGCCGAGCGCCCCTCGAACCTGTCGATCAGCCTGGCCAGCTCGGTCCCCGTGATCTGCCTGCTCAGCCGGGTGAACGCGACCAGGTCGGCGAAGCCGACGGCCAGGCGTACTGCGCTCATGTCCTGCTCGGCGATGCGCCCCGCGGCGGCGGCGAGCTGGCGCTGCCAGGCGTAGACGAGCAGCCGCGCGAGCTCGGGCACCACCCGCTCGGCCCGCCGCCGCCAGGCGCGCGGGCGCTCGGCCAGCGGGACACCCGTCTGGTCGAGGGTCTCGACGCCCATCTCGGCCTGCGACTCGGCCAGCCTGGCGGTCGCGCTGCCGATGGAGCGGGCGACCAGCAGCATGTGCTCCTCGTCGTAGATGCCCGAACGGACCAGGCCGAGCATGGTCTTGAGGGCCTCCACGTCGGACGCGGTGAACTCGACGGCGTCGTCGGCCACGTTCGCGAACCCCAGGGCACGCCAGTATCGCCGCGCGCGGTAGACCGGCACCCCCGCCATGTCGGCGACCTGGTGGCTGGTGTAGCGGCGCGGCTCGCGCAGAAAGGCCTCGATCAGCCCGTCCCCATCCACGCCCGCCACGCAGGCAACATAACACCCGTTCCCACCGGTCGGAGCTGGGCCCGCCCCCGGGGAGGCGGTCAGTCCAGCAGGGCCCGGAGGGCGGAGCGTTCGTCGGCCGGGACGTAGCCCGCGTAGTAGTCGTACATCGCCTTCCTGGACAGCCGGGCGGCCAGCGGGCCGTCGCCCGCTCGCACCGCGGCCAGCACCTCCTCGTGGTGCCGGATGCTCTGCCGCATCAGCGCCACCCGGTCGTCGGCGTCGGCGAGCTTCTCCGCGACCAGCTTCAGCACGATCGAGCGCACCACGTCCGTGCAGATCTGGATGAGCTTGTTGCCGCTCGCCCGCGCCACCACGTCGTGGAAGGCCACGTCGGCCTCCCCGAACGCGTCCTGGCCCGCCTCCACGGCCTCGCGCATCGCCGCGACGGCCGCGGCCATCTCGGCAAGCTCGGCGTCGGTGCGCAGCCGCGCGGCCAGCAGAATGGCGGAGGAGTCGAGCACCATCCTGAACTGCACCAGCTCGGCCAGCGACAGCTCCGCCACCCTGGCCAGGGTGGTCATCGACTTGTGCAGCGTGGCAGGGGAGAACGGCAGCACCTCCGCCCCGTTCGGGTCGCCGGGCCGCGACCGCACCAGGCCGCGCGCCTGGAGCACGCGCAGCGCCTCGCGCACGGTGGAGCGGCTGACGGAGAACTGCACCATGAGCTCCCGCTCGCTCGGCAGCCGCTCGCCCGGTGAGAGCGCGCCGCTCTCGATGGCCTCTTCGACCTGCTCGACCACCCGCTCATAGGCGCGTACGGCACGCACCGGCTCGAAGCGCGGACCACCCATGTAAGCCCCCTTGACCCGAGCCAGCGTCGACTGGCAATGTGCGTAGCCTACTGGTCCGACCAGTGCACTAGCCAGGAGGCTGTAAGACATGAGGCGAATCGGGATCTGGATCGCCGCCGGCGGTCTCCTGCTGGCCACGGCCGCCTGTGGCGGCACCTCCAGCGGCGGCGGCAGCTCCAGCACCCCCAAGAACCAGAGCCTGTCCGTGGGATTCGTGGCCGAGCCGGCGAACCTGGACTTCACCTCGACCGAGGGCGCCGCCATCCCGCAGGCGCTGCTGGTCAACGTCTACGAGGGCCTGGTCAAGCTCGACCAGGACGGCAAGATCGTGCCGCTGCTCGCCGAGAAGTGGGAGGTCTCGCCCGACCGCAAGACCTACACGTTCACGCTGCGCAAGAACGTCAAGTTCAGCAGCGGCGCGCCGTTCACGGCCGACGACGTGGCGTTCTCGCTCGACCGGGTGAAGACGGACTGGAAGCTCAAGATCAAGTCCCAGCTGGACGTCGTCGACAAGGTGGAGAAGAAGGACGACTCCACCGCCGTCGTCCAGCTGAAGAAGCCGAGCAACGGCTTCCTCTACTCGATGGCCACCAGGCTCGGCGCCATGTTCAGCCGGACCGGCGTCTCCGACCTGGCCAACAAGCCCGTCGGCACCGGCCCGTACACGCTGGGCTCGTGGCGGCGCGGCGACTCCATCCAGCTGACCGCCAACCCCTCCTACTGGGGCACCAAGCCGTCGCTGACGTCGATCACGCTGAAGTACTTCAAGGACGCCACGGCGATGAACAACGCGCTGCTGACCGGCGGCATCGACGTCATCTCGGCCGTGCAGGCGCCCGAGTCGCTGCAGCAGTTCGCCGACCCCAACCGCTTCCAGACGGTCGAGGGCACCACGAACGGCGAGGTCGTGCTGTCGATGAACAACAGCCGCCCGCCGTTCAACGACAAGAAGGCCAGGCAGGCCGTCCGCTACGCGATCGACCACAAGGCGCTCCTGGAGACCGCCTGGGCCGGGCGCGGCCAGCTGATCGGCTCGATGGTGCCGCCCACCGACCCCTGGTACGAGGACCGCACGGGCGACTACCCGTACGACCCGGCCAAGGCCAAGCAGCTGCTCGGCGGCAAGACGCTCAACGTCAAGATGCGCATCCCCAACCTGCCGTACGCGGTGGCCAGCGCCCAGGTCGTCAAGTCGCAGCTCGCGCAGGTGGGCATCAACGCCGACATCGAGCCCCTGGAGTTCCCGGCCCGCTGGCTGGACGTGGTGTTCAAGCAGGGCGACTACGACCTGTCCATCATCAACCACGTCGAACCCCGCGACATGGGCATATTTGCCGATAAGTCGTACTACTTCCGCTACGACAACCCCGAGTTCGGCAAGCTGCTCGCCGCCGCCGACGAGGGCACCGAGCAGCAGCAGACCGACGACCTGAAGCAGGCCGCCAAGCTGCTGTCCGACGACGCGGCGGCCGACTGGCTCTTCCTCTTCCCGAACCTGATCGTGGCGAAGAAGGGCGTCACCGGGCTGCCGAAGAACGCCATCGCCGAGTCCTTCGACTTCACCGCACTCGCCAAGCAGCAGTGACGCTTTACTTGATCAAACGCCTGGCGGTGCTCGTCGCGAGCACCGCCGTGGCCGGCGTGGTGGTGTTCGCGTTCATGGCCCTGCTGCCCGGCGACCCGGCCGAGGTCGCGCTCGGCGTGAACGCCACCCCTGAGGCGGTGGCGGCGCTGCGCAAGCAGTTCGGCACCGACCGGGCGCCGGTCGCGCAGTTCCTCGACTGGTTCGGCGGGCTGCTCCACGGCGACTTCGGCACCTCGTACGTGACCAGCTCGCCCATCGGCCCGCAGATCACCGACCGGCTCGGCGTCACCGCCGTGCTGGTGCTCGGCGGCATGGTGGTGGCGCTGGCCATCGCGGTGCCCCTCGGGACGTTCGCGGCCGTGCACCACCGCAACCCCCTGGGTGCGGCCATCAGCGCGGTCAGCCAGGTCGGCATCGCGATCCCCGCCTTCCTGGCGGGCATTCTGCTGGTGTTCGTGTTCGCGGTGCAGGCCCAGGCGCTGCCGTCCGGCGGCTACGTGCCGATCGCCGAGAACCCGGGGGAGTGGCTGCGCAGCCTGCTGCTGCCGTGGCTGTCGCTCGGGCTCGTGCAGGGCGCGGTGCTCACCCGGTACGTGCGCAGCGCCGTGCTCGACGTGATGCGCGAGGACTACCTGCGCACGGCCCGCGCCAAGGGCCGGGGCAGCACCGGCGCCCTGTGGCGGCACGGCCTGCGCAACGCCTCGATCCCCGTCGTCACCGTGCTCGGCCTGCAACTGGCCACGCTGCTGATCGGCGCGGTCGTGGTCGAGCGGGTCTTCGTCATCCCGGGGCTCGGCGACCTGCTGCTCAACGGCGTCGCCGGTCGTGACCTGCTGCTCGTCCAAGGCGTGGTGATGGTGCTGGTGGCGGCCGTGCTGCTGATCAATTTCGTGGTGGACGTGGCGTACCACCTGCTCGATCCGAGGCTGCGATGAGGGGCCGCGTGAACGCCGGGCTGGTGGTCGGCGGCCTGCTGGTCGGGCTCGTGGTGCTGGCGGCGGTCGTGTCGTTCTTCTGGACGCCGCACGACCCGACCCTCGTGGACGCTGCGCGCAAGCTCCAGCGGCCGGGCGGCGGCTACCTCCTGGGGGCCGACAAGTTCGGCCGCGACACCTTCAGTCAGCTCATGGTCGGCGCCCGGACGACCCTGTACGTCGGCATCGTGGCCGTCGGCATCGCCGCCGTGATCGGCACGCCGCTCGGCGTGGTCGCCGGGATGACGCCGCGCGGCTGGCTCTCCGAGCTGATCATGCGGGTCAACGACCTGGTGTTCGCGTTCCCCGCGCTGCTGCTGGCCGTCATGCTCGGCGCGGTCTACGGGGCGGGGACGCTGACCGCGATGATCGCCATCGGCGTGGCCACCGTGCCCGCGTTCGCCCGGGTGGCGCGCGCCGCCACGCTCCAGGTCATGGTGACCGACTACATCCTCGCCGCCAGGGCGGCCGGGCGCCGCCGCACGGCCATCGCCGTCCGGCACGTGCTGCCGAACATCGGCTCGGTGCTCATCGTGCAGGCGTCGGTGTCGTTCGCGATCGCGATCCTGGCCGAGGCGGCGCTGTCGTTCCTCGGCTTCGGCACCCGCCCGCCCACCCCGTCGTGGGGGCGCATGCTGCAGGAGTCGCAGGAGCTGCTGTTCGCGACGCCGCGCCTGGCGCTCTGGCCGGGCCTGGCGATCGCGCTGGCCGTACTCGGCTTCAACCTCCTGGGAGACGGCCTGCGCGACTTCCTCGACCCGAAGCTCAGGAGGATCCGTGCTGAAAGTTGAGGGGCTGACGGTACGGGCCGATTCCCTCGCATTGGTGCACGAGGTGTCGTTCGCCATCGCCCCCGGCGAGCGCGTCGGGCTGATCGGCGAGTCCGGCTCCGGCAAGTCGCTGACCGCGCTCTCCCTCATGGGCCTGCTCCCCGAGGGCGTCACCGCCGCCGGCAAGGCCACGATGGGCGGGAACGACCTGGTCGGCGTGGCGGAGAGCCGGTTGAAGCGGCTGCGCGGCCGGGACGTCTCCATGGTCTTCCAGGAGCCGATGACCGCGCTGAACCCGCTCATGCGCATCGGCGCCCAGGTCGCCGAGGTCATGACCCTGCACGGCACACCCCGCGCCCAGGCCCGTCAGAAGGCGGCCGAGCTGCTGGAGCGCGTACGCCTGCCCGAGCCCGGGCAGATCGCCCGCGCGTACCCGCACCAGCTCTCCGGCGGCCAGCGGCAGCGCGTCATGCTCGCCATCGCCCTGGCCAACGAGCCCGACCTGCTCATCTGCGACGAGCCCACCACGGCGCTCGACGTCACCGTGCAGAAGCAGATGCTGGAGCTGATCGCCGAGGTCGCGCCCGCGCTGCTGTTCATCACCCACGACCTCGCCGTCGTCGCCTCCGTCTGCGAGCGGGTCCTGGTCATGTACGGGGGGCGCGTCGTCGAGAGCGGCCCCATCCGCGAGGTCTTCACCAGGCCCCGCCACCGCTACACCGAGGGCCTGCTGGCCGCCTCCAAGCTCACCCCGCGCGGCACCCGCCTGCCCACCATCAAGGGCAGCGTCCCGCCGGCCGGGCGCTTCCCCGACGGCTGCGTCTTCCGCAACCGCTGCCCGCAGGCCACCCCCACGTGCGAGACCGTACCGGCGCTGACAGGAGACGGCCATGCCTTCGCATGCTGGCACCCCGCTGATTGAGGCCCGGAACCTGAGCCGCGTCTACCACCGGCCGCGCACCTCGCTCACCAAGCCAGGGGCCGCCGTGCAGGCGCTCAAGGACGTCTCCCTCACGGTGCGGCGGGGCGAGCGGTACGGCATCGTGGGCGAGTCCGGCTCGGGCAAGTCGACGCTGCTGCGCCTGCTCTGCGGGCTCGACCAGCCGACCGGCGGATCCATCCGGTTCGACGGGCAGGAGATCGTCGGCAGGCCGGAGCGGCGGCTGCGCTTCCTGCGGGAGAACCTGCAGATCGTCTTCCAGGACCCGATGAGCTCGCTCGACCCGCGCATGCGCGTCCGCGACCTCGTGGCCGAGCCGCTGGTCGCGCTCGGCCTGCCGGTCGGCGGCCGCGTGACCGAGCTGCTGGAGGAGGTCGGGCTGCCCGCGTCGGCCGCCGACCGGTACCCGCACCAGTTCTCCGGCGGACAGCGGCAGCGCATCGCCATCGCCCGCGCGCTCGCGCCCCGCCCCAAGGTGCTGGTCGCCGACGAGCCGGTGAGCGCCCTGGACGTGTCCGTGCGCGGGCAGATACTCAACCTGCTGGCCGACCTCGTGGACGAGCTGGGGCTGACCCTCGTGTTCGTCTCGCACGACCTGTCCGTGGTACGGCACGTGTGCGAGACGGTCGCGGTGATGAGCCGCGGGGAGATCGTGGAGAGCGGGCCGGTGGACGAGGTCTGGGCCGCGCCCGCCCACCCCTACACGCGTACGTTGCTGCAGGCCGTACCGACTCTGGAGGGATTGTTTTGATCGACGTCGATGCCGACGGAGTGGTGGAGTTCACCCAGGCGCTGGTGCGGATCCCCAGCACCAACGACCCGGGGCGGCGCGAGCGCGCCGCCGCCGAGCTGGTGGCGGCCAGGATGCGCGAATGGGGCTGGCAGCCCACCGTGTACGAGGTCGAGCCCGATCGGCCGAACGTGGTGGCCGTGGTCGAGGGCGGCGGCGGTGACGGGCCGACGCTGATGTTCGAGGGCCACACGGACGTGGTGACCGAGGGCGACCTGTCCACCTGGACCGTGGATCCGTTCGGCGGGGAGATCCGCGACGGGAAGCTGTGGGGGCGGGGCAGCGCGGACATGAAGTCCGGCCTGGCCGCCACCCTGTACGCCACCCGGGCGCTGCAGCTGGCTGGACCGTTCCCCGGGCGGATCAAGGTCTGCGCGCTGGCCGACGAGGAAGGGCTCATGATCGGCGCGCACCACTTCGTCTCCGAGGGGCTCACCGCCGACGTGGACGGCGCGATCGTGGCCGAGCCCGAGGCGGGCGAGATCTGCGCGGTGGCCAAGGGGGCGCTGCGGCTGCGGGTCGACTTCACCGGCAAGATGGCGCACGGCGCCATGCCGCAGCACGGCCGCAACCCCCTGCCCGCGGTGGGCTCGCTGCTGGTGGGGCTGGGGTCGCTGCAGGAGGAGCTGCAGGCGAGCCACCCCGCGCACGAGCACCTCGGCGAGGTGTACGTCACGCCGACCGTGCTCCGGGCCGGTTCCGAGGAGCAGGTGAACGTGATCCCGGCGGTCGCGTCGGTCTTCGTGGACGTGCGGACGATCCCCGGGGTCGAGCACAAGCTGATCGCCGACCGGGTGGCCGCGCTGGCCTCCTGCGACGGGGTCGCGGCCGAGGTGTCGGTGCTGGTGGACCGGCCGCCGGTGGACGTCCCGGTGTCCGACCCGGTCGTGGCCGCGCTGGCCGCCGCCCACCGCACCGTCACCGGGCAGGAGCCCGTCTACGGCGGGGTGCCCGGGTCCACGGACGGGACCGTGCTGACGCACTGGGGCGGCATCCCCTCGGTGGTGTACGGGCCCGGAGGGAAGTGGATCGCGCACCAGGCGGACGAGTTCGTGGAGGTCGCCGAGATCGTCCAGTGCACCCGTGTCTTCGCCGAGGCGGCCCGGCGGTTCCTGAACGGTGACCTCTGATGCGTCCGGGTCCTACGAACTCGCTGGCCGACGTGTCCGGTCTGCGGGTCGGCCACGCGCAGCGGGCGGGCGGCGGCCACCTCACGGGCACCACCGTCGTCCTGGCCCCTCCCTCGGGAGCCGTGGCGGGGGTCGACGTGCGGGGGGCCGCCCCCGGGACTCGCGAGACGGAGCTGCTGGACCCGCGGAACCTGGTCTCGCGGGTCCACGCCGTGGTGCTGAGCGGCGGGAGCGCGTACGGGCTGTCGGCGGCCTGCGGGGTGATGGACCGGCTGGCGGACGCGGGCATCGGGTACCCGGTCGCCGGCGGCGTGGTGCCCATCGTCCCGGCCGCGGTCATCTTCGACCTGGGGCGCGGTGGCACGTTCCGCGCCGTCCCGGACGCGACGTTCGGCGCCGCCGCCTACGACGCCGCCGTCGCCTCTGACGGCGCCTTCACCTCCGGCGGCGGTGTCGCGTCTGACGGCGCCTTTACCTCTGACGGCGCCTTTACCTCTGACGGCGCCGTCGCCTCCGGCGGCGGCGTGCCGCTCGGCGGCACCGCGCCACTCACGCCCTCCCTTCCCGGAGCCGCCACCCCGGACGGTGAGGTCGCGGCTCTCCCGCCGCTGGCCGCTGGGGTCCCTCTGGGGAGGCGGAAGAGGAAGGGCAGCACGCGCGGCGGCGGCCCACCACTCAGCGGCGCGCCGAACGGTGGGGCGGTCGCGCCGGGCACGGCCCGTGCGTCCCATGGCGGAATGGCCGCCCCGGGTACGGGCCATGCGCCACACGGTGACGCGGTCGCGCCGGGCGCTGCCCGTTCGTCACATAGTGAGGCAGTCGTGTCGGGTACGGCCGGCGGTTCACACGGTGGGGCGGTCGCGCCGGGGACGGCCAGCGGGTCGATCGGGGCGGGCACCGGGGCGCGGGCCGGCGGCCTGGCCGGGGGCGTGGGGACGGCGAGTGTCGTGCTCGCGGACGGTACCACCGTGGCCGCCCTCGTCGTGGCCAACCCCGTGGGCTCGGTCCTCGACCCCCGCGACGGCACCGTCGCGGGCGCCAGGTACGGCCTCCCGGGCGAGTTCGACTACCTCCGCCCTCCGCTCCAGGAGGAGATCGACGCCTGGCGGCCCGAGAACGCCCCGTCGTTCAACACCACCATCGGCGTGGTGGCCACCGACCGCACCCTCACCAAGGCCCAGTGCGGCAAGCTCGCCGCGGTCGCCCACGACGGCCTGGCCAGGGCGATCAGACCGGCGCACACCATGACCGACGGCGACACGATCTTCGCCCTGGCCACCTGCGCCCGCCCCGAGCCCGACCACGAAGCGCTCCAGGAGATCCTGGCCGCCGGAGCCGACGTGTTCAGCCGCGCCATCGCGCACGCCGTCCTCGCCGCCACCGGCCGCGACGACGCGCCCGCGTACCTCGACGTGTTCCCCAGCGCCCTACGGAAGCGATCATGACCTTCGACACCGCCTGGCCGTCCGGCCTGCCCATCGAGTCCGCGTGGCCGTCCGGCCTGCCCGTCGGCGACGGATGGGTGCAAACGGCGGAGACCGACGACATCATCTTCCCCTACGACGGCTCCGTGGTGGCCCAGGCCCCGCGAGGCACCAAGGCGCTCGCCGAGCGGGCCGTGGAAGAGGCGCTCGCCGTGGCGCCCGCCATGGCGGCGCTGCCGTCGCACGCCCGCCGCGCCGCCCTCATGCAGGCCCACGACGCCGTCGAGGCCAACCGCGCGGAGTTCGAGCGGCTGCTGGTGCTCGAGACCGGCAAGCCCCTGGTCGACTGCAAGGTCGAGGTCGCCAGGACGCTCGTCACCCTGGCCACGGCCGCCGAGGAGGTCGCCAGGCTGCACGGCGAGACCGTGCCGCTCGACCTGCTGCCCTCGGGCGAGGGGCTGATCGGGTTCTGGACGCGCCGCCCGATCGGGGTGGTCGTCGGGATCACCGGCTTCAACTACCCCCTCCTCCTCGCCGCCCACAAGATCGCTCCCGCGGTGGCCGCGGGCTGCCCTGTGATCGTCAAGCCCGCGCCGGCGACCCCGCTGGCCACGCTCTGGCTGGTGCATCTCATCCGCTCGGCGAACGCGCTCCCCCCGCAAGCCGTGCAGCTCGTCACCGGGGACGTCGAGGTCGGCCGGGCGCTGGTGGAGGACCGGCGGATCGGCGCGGTCTCGTTCACCGGCTCGGCCGCGGCCGGGCACGCCATCGCCCGCAACGCCGCCCCCACGAAGGTCCTGCTGGAGCTGGGGTCGAACGCGGCGCTCGTCGTGGCGGCCGACGCCGACCTCGAGGCCGCCGCCGACGCCGTCGTGCGCGGCGGCTACTACGCCTCCGGCCAGGCGTGCATCTCCGTCCAGCGGGTGCTGGTCGAGGAGCCCGTACGCGAGCGGTTCGTCTCCCTGCTGGCCGAGCGCGTCAAGAACGTCGCGGTCGGCGACCCCCGCCTGCCCGAGACCCGCGTCGCCCCGCTCATCGACCAGGCCGCCACCGACCGCGTGCTGGAGTGGATCGCCGGCTCCGGCGGCGAGCTGGTCACGGGCGGGCACCGCGAGGGCCGGGCCATCGCCCCGACCGTGCTCGCCGGCGTCGGCGACGGGGCCGCCGCCTGGGACGAGGAGATCTTCGGGCCCGTGGTGGTCGTGCGCCCGGTGCCCGACATCGACGCCGCCTTCACCGCCGTGAACCGGTCCAGGTACGGCCTGCACGCGGCGGTCTTCACCCGTTCGCTGGCCACGGCCTTCGCCGCCATCGAGCGGATCGAGGCCGGGGGAGTGGTGGTCAACGAGGTGCCGGGGTTCCGGGCGGACAATATGCCGTACGGCGGGGTGAAGGACTCCGGCATCGGGCGCGAGGGGCCGCGGTTCGCCATCGAGGAGCTGACCGTGACCAGAATGGCGATCATCCGGCCCTAATGCTGATCGCCGGTCTTGGCGAGCTTGTTGAGGTCTCCCATGGAGACTGCAATGGTGTTTGTTGGCAGCGGAACCAGATTCCCGGCTTCATCGATATCGTACTGTCCCTGGTCGGGGTTGAGGAGAGTCGCCGGGAGATCTGGATAGGTATTCAAGAAGAGAACCTGGACCTTGCCGGCCTTCAGCGAGGAGGTTCCCTTCTCTGAGTAAGTTATGCCATCGAGAGCACCACCGAGCTGGCGAACCTCGATGGTGCTTCCGGCATCTATGGTCCCCTTGAAGACCTTCAGTGCTCGGGCGTCGAAGACGGTCGATACAACTGAGCTGTCGCGCTGAGGCTGATCCGCGCCGCCCGTCACGCCCGCTGAGGGATTCAGACGTGGGTCTTCCCCGCCAGGCGGCTGAGGGTTCATCCGAATAATTCGCGTTTGCTGGCCCAGCTGAGCCATGATGACAAGCCCTGCTTTTTCCTATAACACGGCTAAACTGTCATAGCTCGGGTAAGCCGCGTGGTAGGTGGCCGTGGCTCCCGCTCGTGGTTTTCCGTCGACGCCGAGGCCACCGAACCGAATAACTCCCCCTGATCCCGCAGGGTACGGATGTGCCGGATCGCCGTCCCACCATCAGCGATCATCACACTTAGAAATGCTTCGCCAATGCCGCCCGGTACCTCTCTCCCGGCGGCAGGTTCGTCGTCGAGGCGTTCGTCCGCCGCCCCTGCGACGGCTTGCAGGAGCCGCACGTGCAGGACTTCGACGAGGATCAGGTCATCCTGCGGGCCCGCAGGTGGGCCCGGCAGCCCGGACCGTGCTGATCCAGCGGGTGCACCTCTACTCCGACGGCACCTTCGCGCTGCGCCCGACCATCTTCCGCCACGTCCATCCCGAGGATGCCGACGCCATGGCGGGCAAGGCCGGGCTCGCCCTGGAGGAGCGGTTCGGCGGCTGGGAGGAGCAGCCGTTCACGCCAGACTCCTCCTACCACATCTCCGTTTACGTCAACCGGTGACGGGCGCGGCGCGCGCCCAAAAACGCCAGATGTGAATACTGCATCAGGAAATCTCGAAGGACATATCACGATCGCATCACAAGATGATCTATGGCATTGATCAAGCCTTGACGTCATGTGTTGATGATGTTGTTCGTGGGAGCCAGTCGAGGCGGGAGCCGGAAATGGGATCGAGCGTCAACGGTGCCAAACAGAGTAAGACACTTCTGTCGGCGGCGGTCTTTTCGCTGGTGGCGTCGGGGTTAGTCGTGACGCCCATTTCCATGGCGAGCGCGTCGGCGGCGGAGCCGTCGCGAACCATTCTGCGAGAGTTCAAGCCCACCCCACGTCCGACCCTCGACAGTATTAAGCGCCAGGCCGCCGGGCGCGGAATTTCGCTGATGGAGGCGATCAAGGAGTATGCCTTCGCGCATGCGGACACTTCGCGCCGGGTCGATGGCGAGAAGCTGGACGGGCAGGTCATAGATCCGGATGCTGTGATCGATGACCTCACGTACGTGGAGCTCGTAGACCTGGAACGCATCGCACAGAGTTCCCATGTCTCATTCGAGGAAGCGATAGACAGACATGGATCGCATAACGCGAGGCGCAAGGCCATCGACGCCATCGCGGCCGGCTTCCCGAATGATTTCGCGGGTTCGTCCGTGATCGATGACGGCCGAGGAGTTCGCGTCGGCTTCAAGGCGGCGGCTCCTCGGCAGGCCACCGACCTTCTCATGAACCTCCCGATAAAGGTCGAGGTCGTGAGCGGCCGGGGTTACTCGGAGATCGAGATGCACGAAGCGCTGGAGAAGGCCGCCTGGTCCCTGTCCGCTCGAACTGAGCTCGGGGGGCACAAGGGCTCGGTCGACACCGAGGCCGGACGTATCACCTTCAACGTGGTTACCAAGAAGGGGAGATCGGCCGCGGTGGATGCGGGGAAACTCCAAGAGGAAACACGAGCGGCCGTGTCAGCGAACCCCGCAATTCAGATAGACGTCACCACCGTTACCGATCTGGGTACCGCTGCCGCAGCTGCTGACGACAAATACCTGCGTGGCGGAGGCAAGCTCAGCGGGAACGGGATCAGCTGCACCACCGCCTTCAACGTCAAGCACACGGACGGCAGCTACGGGAGCATAACGGCGCGGCACTGTGCGGACCCCGGCCCTTACCTGACCTATCGCAATTACCCGAACCAGGGGGGCAACGACCTTTCGACGACCATCTCCCGGATGCACAGGGCGGCGAACTACGACCTTGCCCGATTCACCACCGGCGGTTTCACCGCCACTCGAACCTTCTACTACGCACAGGATCTCCCCAGGTATGCCGACGGTATCGCCGGCTCGGTCTCTCTCAATGACGAGGTCTGCGGCATGGGGACGACAAGCGGCTGGATCGGGTGCGGAAGAGTGACTAAAACGGCCACTTCCTGGGACGATGGTTCCGGCCGTCCAGCACTCGGGATCGTCGAGCAGGAGGGAGCACCGGTGCGAGGCGGTGACAGCGGCGGGGTGTTCTACAACTCCGCGATTCTCTACGGCGTCACCAACTACACCCTGACCCGGAACAACGTGATTGTGGGAGGTGGATTCACCCGCGCCACCGTCCTCAATACCGGAGCAGTCGGGTCCGGTTGGACCGTGTTCACGCGGTAGCTCTTTCGAAACCTTCGCGCCGAAGAAGCCGTTGGCCGGGTACGGTCATATCGATCTGAGTCGAGAAGGGGTTGCGATGACCGAGCGCCGCTCAGGCTGCTACCGCCTCGCCACGGCTTGCACGATCCTGGCTACGGTGATCGCCTGCACACCACAGCCGCCTGGCAGCCGACAACCGGGGGCATCGAGCGGCGCGACGAAATTCCACACGCAAGGCGTGGATCCTGTTATTCACCTTCATGACTTGGACAAGGGTCCTGCTGCGCGCTACACAGGTCGACTGGAGTATCGGGCCGACACCAAGTGCCTGTACCTTGTCTCGGCTGACGGTAAGACGAGCTCGCCGATCTGGCCGACCGGAACGCGAGAAGTGGCCAGCGGTGCCAGCAGAGGCGTGCGGATTCCGGACGGCACCGAGTTCTTGTCGGGTCAAAGCGTGTCGCTGAGTGGAGGGGCGGCCGATTGGAACGAGCAGGTGCCGGCTGGGATCAGGGAGAACTGCCTGCTGGAGCGCCCCAATCGGATTGTTTTCCTGGTGGCGGGTGCCGGTCCCACTTAGCCTCGATTCTTCAGCGGGCGGTGCTGTGTGAGTGGCTCCGCGGTCTGCCCGTAATGTCCCCAACGCGGTTGGGGCGGGCGGTCGCATGACGCTGCGGGGGCGCCGGGTTCTACGGGCCCGGAGGGGGCTCCTTACTGAGCTCTTTCCATCGTGACGGCACTGGTCAGTGTGCTTGCTCGCTGAAGTTGGCAGTTACACACGCAAAATGTCATGAAGCCGGCAAACGATCG
>NZ_JBFAHJ010000047.1:0-65207 GCF_040654115.1 Nonomuraea sp. NPDC050786 | reverse complement strand
GGTCTCCGCAGCCGTCGCCGGAGGCCCAGGTTCCGGAGGCTCTGGGGCCTCGTCCCCTTCCAGCTCCTGACCAACGCAGTGCGGGCACTCGTAGCCGGCCCACAGCACGGTCCCGTGCGTTGTACAGACCCGCGTCACGCGATCCATCTCACCCTCCAAGGGACGGCAACGGCCCCGGCCCTCGTGTGAGGTGCCGGGGCCGGGGCCAGAGTAGTCACTGGCTGGAATTTCGCCAGATGAACCCTTCAGGGGGTTACGCGAACGGGTCCTCCTGGGCCTTCGCGGCCTCCCGCTCCTTGACCGCCTTCAGGACGGCCACGCCCTTCTGACGGTCCGCGGGCTCCGCCTTCTGGAGGTCCCAGCCCTTGCCCCTGCCGAAGTCGACCTTCCGCAGCCAGCCGATGTACAGCTTGCCCTGGCCACCCTCCACGGCGGGGACACCGTCGCGGATCTGGGGGACGAGGCTGTTGGAGTAGATCGTGGTCTGGGCCGGCTCACCGACGTTGTCGCCGGTCACGGCGGTGATCATGGCCGTGACGGTGAGGACGTTGCCGTTGCCGCGCTTGGAGGGCTTCTCCTGCTTGCGGAGCGGCTGGATGATGACCAGCTGGTCCAGGAAGGCGTCCAGGCCGGAGCCGGAGGTAGGGTCGGAGAACGGGTCGGTCTCGTGCTCGGTGGCGGTAGCGGTCATGTTCTTCTCCTTGGTCTTGTTCGCGTCCTAGCGCGTCGTGGTACTGGCCGGCGGCGGGGTGGTGTCTGGTCAGCCCGCCGTGGTGGTGCTCAGCTCCTGGCGGAGCGTCCTTCCCAGGGCCTTCAGTTCCGGTGTCATGGCTCCCGCGGCACTACACGCGTTCCCCGCCATGACCAGTTCCTCTATGCTCCTAGCTTGCCTGAACCTTGCCTCCCAGTCAAGCCCTTCGGGGGCCTGAATCTGGGGCTCTTTCTCGGCTCGGGAAGCGGCCAGCATGACGCTGCCCCAGCCGTCCAGGGCACTAGCCCCACTACTGGCCGCGGACTTCGCCAGAGCATCGGCTACCGCTCCGCTGTACACCGATGCCTCCTCCCGTCCGTTGCCGGCGGCGGAGTCTGCCACAGCCTCAGCCAGAGTGGAGACGACAGAACCCAGATCCCACGAAGGGCTCTTGGCCGCCGGCACCGCTCGAGGGGCCCGCCGCGTCACAGGCTTCGCACCCCGGGCCTTGCGGGTCTGGAAGCTGGCCTTGGCCCAGCGCCAGCCCCACTCCAGGTCCACGTCATACAGGTGGCAGACCTTGTCCTCCTGGCCCTCGAGCACCGGGAGCCAGCACACCGTGGCCAGTGACTTGTCCAGGGCCGGCATGTCCTCCCAGGCCCACGTGTCCTCGTTGAACATGGCGGAGGCGTTGGCGTACAGGGCCAGTTGGATGGCGATCTTCAGGGCCCCGAAGTCCATCGTCTTCTGGGTCTTGAGGTCGAACACCCGGAGGACCTGGGCCGCCGTCTCCTGGGAGATGTTGTCCATCCGGCCCACCGCGTTGAACTCGGGGATGCACACGATCCGCTCCAGGTACTGGGGCAGGATCGTGATCCCCTCAGCCTGAAGAGTCGCCTCGTACATCCGCAGGTTCGGCACCAGCTCCGCCGGGACGAACAGGGCAGGGTCACCCTGGTTCAGCTTCTCCGTCAGCTCATGGAGCTGAGTCCCCAGGTCCGCACCCTTCTTGGACCCGGCCACGTGCTGAGCACTGGTCACGATCGTGTTCAGCCGCTTCTTGGCCTCGGAGTCCTGGGGGTCCCATCCGTACTCCTTGAAGACCTCCGCCGCCTGGGACACCAGGCCGCGGTCCTGGACGATGCCCTCCAGGACCTTCCGGTTCCCCCAGCGCTCCAGGTTGTACGTGTCCTCCAGGGTGCCGGCCAGGGTCGTGACCCTGGTCCAGGAGCGGAGCTTGCCGGAGTCCGGGTCCGGGAGCTTGTACCGGCCCCAGCCGTCGAACTCCACCACGCGCTTGCCGTTGGTGCCTGTCCCCGGGTCGGAGAAGGCGTCGGCGTCCAGGACGTCGGTCATGCCCGGACCTCGTTCCCGTCCTCGTCCATGAGCTTGACCTGGGTCATGAGCGTGGACGTCTTGTCCTGGTCGTAGCCGGTGCAGGCCCGAACGTGTAGCCACAGCTCACTGAATGAGGCGGAGGGGTCCACGATGCTGACCGGCTCCTGGTGGTCGCACTTCCTGACCGGGCACGGCATGTGGGCGTTCTCGGGGATGTTCACTGCTCACCGCCACAGCAGTACAGGGCGATCCAGCCGCCGTTCCCGTCCGCCTTGATCAGGGCTCCGGCCTCGAACTCCATACCGCTCACGGAGCACACGCCCATGAACTCCGCGAAGAATTCCGGGGCGACCTCGTCCGCGTCCGCGAACAGGTCTTCGTTCATCTCGTTCACTGTTCCCTCCTTGGGGATGTCAGCCCGAACGCACCGGGACGGCATGGTCACGTCGCGGTGCCGGGGTGTTACTGGTCTGCCCGCTGGGCCATCAGGTTCGTGTACGCGCGGTCCAGCATCTGACCAGCCTTCACGATAGAGATCGCGTCCGACAGTCTTCCCCGGTTCATCCCGGCCGGATCGATGCCCAGCCGGACCGCCACCTCAATCTGGCCTTCGGACGGGGCCTTGGTGCTCCGCCAGGACGCGCCCCGCTGGAACACGGTGTCCCCCGGGTTCTCCTCCTCCGCCAGTTGCTCCGTCCAGGCCAGGGCCTCCGCCATGGGAAGCCCTTCCTTCAGGAACCGGCCGCCTGGCTGGCCCGACGCCAGCCGGGAGCCGACCTTGAACGTGTTCCCGACCTCCGGCCACAGGAAGTAGATCTTCTCCTTGGTCGGGATGAACCAGCACCCGGCCGGCGTCTGGAGCCACACGGAGCGCGACTTGTGGAACAGCTCCACGTCGATCGCGCCCACGTCCCCGGACAGGTCCAAGGCCCCGTCCCGGACCGCGCGCTCCGCGGCCTCCGCCAGCGACTCACCCTCCAGGATGTCCGAGACCCTGTCCGTGCTCAGGTCCGTGAGCGTGGCCAGGCGGTGCATGCGCGAAGCCCCGGCCACGTCCAGGACCAGGGCACAGGTCTTGGACGGGTGCGGCCGGAGGACCCTACCCACCATCTGAATGTAGAGGGCGGCGGAGGTCGTGGGCCTGGCGATGATCGCGGTGGAGGCCCTGGGGGAGTCGAACCCCTCCGTGAGCACCATGCAGTTGCAGATCACGTCCAGGTCTCCGTCATCGAACCGGCGGAGGGTCCGACGCCTTGCCATCTCGTCCATCGCGCCCCAGACCGTGGCCGCCCGGACCCCGCGCTCCTCCAGGGCCGCGGTGAAGAGCTGGGCCGCCTCCACGGTCGGGGCGAACAGGAGCGCGGCCTCCCCCTTGGCATGTTCCAGGTAGGCGTCCGCCACGGCGGTGATGGCACCGGAAGTGATCAGCATGTCCGACAAGGACGCCACCTGGAAGTCACCCCGGCTCTTCTTGACCTCCTCCAGGCTCATGCCGTCGATCGTGACCAGCTTCCCGCGCACGTCGCACAGGTGCCCCATCGCGATCAGGTCCAGGATGTCCTTGGAGTAGACGACCTCTTCCCAGACCTCTCCCAGGTGGGCCTTGTCCGCCCGGGACATGGTCGCGGTGAAGCCCACCGCCACGGCGTGGCCGGGCTCGTCCATGGCCTGGAAGCACCCCAGCTCCTCCAGCACCCGCTTGTAGGAGGCCGCGGTGGCGTGGTGGCACTCGTCCACGATGACCAGGCCGACCTTCCCGATCAGGGGAAAGACCCTGGCCGGCTTGCCCAGGGTCTGCACGCTGGCCACGATGATGTCCGCGCGGATCTGGTTCTCCCCGCCCTTCACCACCCCGACCTTGAGCATGGGGGCCACGGACTTCAGCTTGGCCACGGTCTGACGGACCA
Organism: Nonomuraea sp. NPDC050786; assembly: GCF_040654115.1. NCBI lineage: Bacteria > Bacillati > Actinomycetota > Actinomycetes > Streptosporangiales > Streptosporangiaceae > Nonomuraea > Nonomuraea sp. NPDC050786. The sequence continues at coordinate 61,271 of NZ_JBFAHJ010000047.1, read as the reverse complement.
GCTCGTCCCGGTGGACGAGGATCACGACCTGGCCTGTCCGGGCCTCCCGCCACTGCTTGGCCAGGTGGCTGAACACCACGGTCTTGCCGGCACCGGTCGGCAAGACCACGGCCGGACGCCGCATCTTGTCCCAGGCCGCATACGTGGCCTGGATCGCCTCCTCCTGGTACCTCCGCAAGGTCAGTACGCCTGTCGACATCATCTGTCGTTCCCCTCCTTGGGGGTCGTGGTCGGTTAGGGCGGCCTAGTGTGCACGACCGGGAGAGGTCATGGCCGGGGGCCCTCCGCCTTCACTTCCTGGGTCAGGTTCGTGGTCAGGTCCCGGACCAGGCCCATGGTGGACTCGTCCAGGTTGTGGATCGCGGCGGTTCTCAGGTTCTCGAGGTGGGCCGTCAGCGCGGCCTTGACCCCCTGCCTCCACCAGTGCGTCTCCGGCCGGTCCCAGTTGGGCCACAGCTCCGGCGGGACGTCCACGCCCATGTACGTCTCCGGCGTGCCCAGGCCCAGCCGGAGAGCGGCCATCTGAACGTCCTTGGTCCAGGTCCAGAGGTTGATGCCGGCGTGGAACACCCACTTGTCCGGCCGGTCGCCGGCCAGCGGGTTGGTGGTACGGGCCTCGTAACTCATCTGGGTCAGGTGTGTGCCGTCCTCGTCCACCAGGCCCCAGATCCGGCGGGGCCGCTCGGTGACGGGGTCGGGGACCAGGGCCACGCCCAGCCAGAGGGACGAACCCTCGAGGTCCTGGAAGACCAGGATCGGGGTTTTCGTGATGACCTTCATGGGTCAGCTCCAGTCGATTCTCAGAACGGTCTGGTCGACGGGGCAGAAGATGAAGCACGGCATCCCGCACACTTCGATCTCGCTCCCGCACGTCGGGCAGGGCCCCACCATGTAGTGCACGTGGTCCTGGGGACGCCTGTTCATGGGGCTCCCGTTCCCGTACTCTCTGCCATCCCAGTGGCTCCTGTCGTTCCCGCGCAGGTCCCAGGATCGCCCACGCCTTGACCCAGTGTCAAGCCTGTGCCATCCTGACAACGCACGGGTGCAGCCCCAAGGAGGGACCGTGACCGACCGATTACACGGATCTGTCCATCAAGATAGATCCGCCGGTCAGGGACACACAGCACCATGTCAAGACCCCCGAAGATCCCCAGGGAGGGAACAAATGGATGACCAGGGCATCCCGCACACCGTCACACAGCGTGAAGAGAACAACCGTGTCGGGTCACGCCGGGACCGTCAGATCCACGAGCTTCGGGCGGAGAACAAGGTCCTCCGGGCCCAGCTCGAGGAGCTGGCGGACTTCGTGGACACCATGGCGTCGGAGCTGTCCGCGCTCCGCCGGCACGTCCAGTTCCACTCCGCCCACCAGCCCGTCCCCGGATGCTCCGGGTGCTGCCCGACCGCGGCGGAGAGGGAGACGGACAAGGCCATCCGTCTGGAGGCCGCGGAGACCCGGCGGGACGTGGCCTGATGCCGGCACAGACTCTGAAGCCCGTCACTCGCTACCTCGAGGGCCGCGACCCCGCCCGGATCTACGCCCCTGGAACGTTCCCTCACCCGCATCTCCGCGGGGTCAAGATCACCTGTGGCCATGACGAGGTCCGCGACGCCGTGTCCTGGCTCGTCCGTGAGCCGGTCCTGGGCGTCGACATCGAGACCATGGGCCTGGGCGTGGCCGCGCGCTACCTCAAGTGCGTCCAGGTCGGCACCAAGGACCACGCCGTGGTGTTCGACCCCCGGGACCTGGCCCAGTACGCGGCCCTCCAGACGGTGCTCAACTCCGGAGCCGTCCTGGTCCTGCACAACTCCCCGTTCGACGTCCCGAACCTGTTCCTGAACGGCCTGGTGACGGAAGAGACCGTCCTCACCAAGATCTGGGACACGCTCATCTGGGCCCGCATGGCGGAGCCGGACGAGAAGACGTCCAAGAGCCTGGCCGCGTGCGCCCAGCACTACCTGGGCATGGCCGGTGAGGATTCGATCACGAAGCGGGCCAAGAACCTGGGCGTGACCAAGGGCAAGTACTTCGAGGTCGCGGACCTGGACCGGCCGGCCTACCTCGAGGACGCGGCCACCGATGCCGTCGCCACCGCCCGCCTGTTCCCGGTCCTCCGGCAGGCCGCCTACGACCGGCAGACCCAGGGCCACCCCTTTACAAAGTACGGTGTACGCGGGGACGACGCCTGGGCCCTGATAGAGAAGCCCCAGCGTCGTAACCGGCGCTACCTCCTGCGGTCCTGCCGGGGCTTCCGCTGGGATGAGGAGTACCTGGACCGATACCGGCTCGAACAGGCCAAGGTCTCCGGTGCCCAGGAGGCGGAGCTGGCCAAGCACGGCATCCGGCCGGGCGTCTCCCAGGACCTGACGAAGTGGCTCGAGGGCCAGGGCCTGGTGGGGGACGACTGGCCCCGGACTGACACGGGCCTGCTCTCCGCGGCCAAGGGGCACCTGAAGAAGGTGGACCACGAGCTGGTCCGGCTGTTCCTGGAGCACAAGGAGCGGGAGAAGATCGACCGGGACTATCTGTCCAAGGTCGCGACCCTGTCCGACCACGACGGCAAGATCCACCCGGAGTTCAACGTCTTCGGGGCCTCGAGCACCGGCCGTGACTCGATCACCGGTCTCCCCCTCCAGCAGTTCGACCACCTGGCCCGCCAGATCATCCTGGAGGACTCTCCGGGGGCGGGGGTCGTGTCCGTGGACTGGTCGCAGCAAGAGGCGGTCATCGGGGCGAACATCGCGGGCGACCACGCCGTGGTGGAGCGCTACGAGGACGAGTCCTTGCCCCCCGAAGCCCGTGACGTCTATCTGATCATCGCGGAGTTCGCGAAGATCGCGCGCAAGCCGGCCAAGGAGACCTTGCTGGCCCAGATGTACGGCCAGGGCATGCTGGGCCTGGCCGTGAAGCTGGGCCTGATCCAGCCCTCCGAAGCCGTCGCGCTCACCAACCTGTGCCGGAAGATCCACCCGGCCCGCGCCCATGAGCCCAAGCCCCTGACCGGACGCGACCCGCGGCGGTGGAAGCCGTGGGAGGCTGCGGAGTCCCTGGGGATCGCCGGCTACCGGGAGGCCCTGGACATCAAGGCCGCGGTCTGGGAGGCGATGCCCAGGACCGAAGAGCTGATCAAGAAGCTGAAGCGGATCGCGGACGAGTACAAGTGCATCTTCACCTGGTCCGGCCGGATCGTGCCCGTGCCCTCCTCCTACTACGAGGGGGAGTGGGGCGTCATGGTCCACAAGGGCCCGAACTACACGATCCAGGGCGGGGCCGCGGACATGCTGGACGACGCGATCCAGCGCATGGAGGACGCCGGCCTGGGCGACGCGCTCATGATCCCGATGCACGACGAACTGGTGGTGCACCGGGAGGCAGCGCACGACGTGGCCAAGATCATGTCAGGAGGGTTCGAGAGGCTGTCCTGGGTGGCCGGACGAGAGGTCAAGTTCAGGACGGACACCGAAGACCTGGGCGAGCGCTGGGGCAAGCCGGAGTGAGCACACCTCCCGCTGGAGCCCCAGGAAGGTGACGACGTGAGCGAACATTTCCGCCCGTCCGTGACTCGTAACGCACGAGGGCGAGTCATGGTCAGCCACCTAGACCCAAAGTCTAGTACCTTGACCCACAGGCACATGCCCGTGGCCAGAGCCACACAGGATGGAGGAGAGCCCCATGATGGGCGCGAGTGATCTTCTGAAGGAGACCCTGGGGGACTTCCCCGTGGGCGACATCACGTGCAACCTCCTGGCCGCCAAGGCCATGGTGCGTAACGGCCTGGCCGTGGTCCTGATCGAACCCATGGGCTCCAAGCCTCTGTGCATCCTCAACGAGAGGCAGAGGGCCGCGGCGGACAAGGAGGCCCAGGCCAACGCCCGTGCCGCTGGCACCGTGCGCTGGGACATGGTCAGGCACCCGTGCGGCCTCAACCACGCCATTGTCGACGCCAAGGAGCTGGCCAAGCCCCGGGTCAAGGAGTTGCTGGCCGCGGGGGCGAACTTGGCCGTGGTGCCGGGCCTGTCGTCGGCCCGGGTCATCATCGTGGACCTGGACAAGGAGGAGGAGGTCCGCGGGTTCCGGGAGGACTGGGCGGACGGGGATCCGGAGTTCGACCTGGACGACCCTCCGCCCATCACCGTGTCCTCCCCGGGCAAGATGCGGCTCGAGCTGGACGGCACGGAGGTCTGGGCCCACAAGCACGGCGGTCACCAGTGGTTCACGGCCCCGGAGGGGTTCGTGTTCCCGGCCAGCCCCGGCAAGATCAAGGGGAAGTCCGGCTGGGTCGCCTACTTCGGGTCCGACTGCTACGTGATCGTGCCCCCGTCCGTACGGGCTGAGGGCCCGTACCGGCTCACCGGGGCGACCATGGAGGCTCCCCGGTGGCTCCTGGACCGCATCCTGGCGGCGGACAACACCGCGGCCCTGGAGGAGCGTCTGGAGCGGATCCAGAACGCGGAGGGGGACGACGACATAGACGAGTGGTCGGCCCGCACCTCCTGGGACGAACTCCTCCGCCTGTGTGGCTGGACGCCCACGGGCAAGCTCGACACGTGCGCGTGCCCGACCTGGACCCGGCCCGGCACTCCCGCCCACGACAAGTCCGCGACCGCGCACGAGGCCGGGTGCGTCCAGTACGACACCTCCGCCGGCCACGGCCCCATCCACGCCTGGTCCGACTCCGTGTCCTGGGGCGGCCAGAAGACCGTCACGAAGCTGACCTTCCTCGCGTACGAGCGGTACGACGGGGACATGGTGGCGGCCATGGCCTCCATCGGCGTGACCCCGGCCGGGCTGGACCGGGACTTCTCCGAGCTGGAATTTGAGGAGGGCCTGGACCTCATCCTGGACGCCGGGGCGGTGACGCCCAGCCCAAAAGCGGGTGACCTGTGGGGGGAGGAGGAGGAGAGCCAGGAGAAGAGGGGCACCTGGCACAAGCGGGACCTGACCGCGATCCTGGCCGGGACCGATGTCCGGCCGGAGGCCAAGTTCCTGCCCCGGGTCGACGGGCCCGCGCTCCTGTACCCGGGCCTGACCCACTCCGTCCACGGTGAGTCCGAGTCGGCCAAGTCGCTGGTCCTGATGGGGGAGGCGGTCCGGGTCATGCAGGCCGGCGGCCGGGTCCTGTGGATCTCCTGTGACTCGGACGAGCGGGAGGACGTGGCCCGCGCGCTGAAGTACGGCTGTCCGCCGGAGGTCGTCCTGGCACAGCTCGACTACGTCCGGCCGGAGGAGCCGGCGGACATGGACCGGGACGGCTTCCTGGAGCTGTTCACGGACACCTACGACCTGGCCGTGATCGACGGTGTGACGGACGCCATGCTCCTGGTCGTCGGAGGGGACCAGAAGGACCCGAACAACGCTGCCACCCTGTTCTCCCGACGCCTTCCCGAGAGGCTGGCGGAGCGGACCGGGGCCGCGGTGGTCCTGATCGACCACGTGACCAAGGACCGTGACGGGCGGGGACGGCACGCCATCGGCGGCCAGGCCAAGCTGGCCAAGATCACGGGTGCGGCCTACATGGTCCAGCCCGGGTCCCAGCCCCCGAAGCTGGGCGGGGTCGGGGAGGTCGTGTTCCGGATCGGGAAGGACCGGCCCGGGTCGGTCCGGCCGCACGGTGGCCCGTGGCGGGCCTCCGACCGGTCCCAGGAGATCGCCCGGATCACGATCGATGACACGGGCTCGCACACGGTCATGACGGTGAACGGGCCGGCGGACCCGATGGACCAGGAAGAGGAAGAGCTTCCCAAGTCTGCCGACTCCGCGCCCCCGTGCAAGACCATGGAACGGCTCTCCGAAGCCATTGCCTCGTGGCCGGACGGGATCTCCAAGACCTCTCTCCAGCGCCAGTACGGGGGCAACTCGGCGGAGAACCGTCTGGCTATCGACTGGCTCCAGAGACTGGGCTACGTCGAACAGGTGTCGAACAAGGGGGCCCTGATCCAGTGCCACCTGGTGCCGTACAAGGAGATCTATGGGGACACTCCGGCGGCGGATCTGGACACGCTGAACGATGACTCGGAATCGGACGACTAGGCACAAGTTCGACGCCCGGACCAACCCGGACCAAGATCTTGGTCCGGGTCTTGGTCCGGGTTCGGGAGCATCAGCGAAGGCCAGACCCGGACCAGGACCAAGCCGGACCACCCCCCTTTATAGGGGGGTCCGGTGGTCCGGGTCCGGGTGTGGCCGCTAGCTGGGGTTGCAGGAAAAGGCATGGGTAAGGCTTCGGGACCCGGACCAAAGATCAAATCGCTGGTCGGGGTCCGACCGGGACCCGGACCCGGACCAACCCGGACCAAGAACAAGATCCGTCAGTGAGTCAGGCGGAGGAGCCCCAAGGAGGGAAAGATCAATGAGAGGTTGTCAGGCGGAGGGATCATGACTGGGTCCCTCGTGGTCGCGTTCCTCGTCCAGGGTGACGTGACCGCACAGGGATCGAAGAACGCGTTCGCCATCTATCGTGGATCGGCGAAGAAAGGCACCCGTGAGTTCACCGGGCGCATCGCTGTAGTAGAGACCGCCAAGAAGCGGCTGGACCCCTGGAGAGAGATCATCAAGGCGGGGGCCCGGGAGTCGATGGGCCGGTACGTGCCGTGGGAGGAGTTCCCGATCACGGGTCCGGTCCGGGTCTCCCTGACCTTCTCGCTGAGGGCTCCGAAGCGGATACCCCCGGAAAGGCTGGGGTGGCCGGCGACGAAACCGGACGTGGACAAGTACGTCCGGGGGGCCCTGGACGCACTCACGATGGCAGCGGTGTGGAGGGACGACGGACAGGTGGTCCGGCACACCGCGACCAAGGTCTATGACCTCCTCCCGTCCCCGGGGGTGGTCGTGGAGGTCCACCGCCTGGACGCGGAGTCGGCCCAGGCGGCCAAGGAGGTGGTCATGGCTCAGGAGTTCGTCCGGGCGGCCTTGCAAGCTCACTGAGCTTGGCGCATAGGCAACTCACAGGCACCACGTACACAGCAAGGAGGGACCCATGGAGGTCACGACCAGCGGGCGGATCGCCCAGGCCCAGGCACACCTGGACTGTCGCGATGTGCCCCCCATCCCAACGAAGGACGGAAAGTTCTACCCGGCCAAGGCCGTGGTGTCGTACCAGTTCCTGTGGAGCACCGGGAGCTGGCACGTGCTGAACGTCAAGATCACCGGCTTCAGGAACCAGGCCCACAAGGGCAACGCCTCCGTGCTGACCCTCACCAACCCCAGCTCCTTCCCGGAGTGGCTGGCTGGACCGATCCAGGAGAACACCCCGGCCAGCCTGATCAAGCCGGAGGTGTCGGCGTGATGACGACCGTCGAACTCCCTCCCACGACCCGGAACGTTCCACCCCCAGCCGCCGGCCTGCTAAGGCTGGCCGGCCGTGAGGGCTGGTACAGCCACGGCTCCTGGGGCCTGGACGGGGACGGGCTCCCGCTCTACCGGGTGTGCGTGACCAGGATCCCGGAGCCGGACAAGGGCCTGTCCTACGTGCACGCCGTGGTGGTCTGGCACACCGGGGGGACCAGCCGGGCCTTCCAGGTCTCGAACAAGGTCTTCCGGCTCGAGCCTGGCGGGCCGTGGACGGACCTCCCGACCTTGCGTGATCTCACGCACATGATCGCTCGTTCCGGTAGCACGAAGGGGTGACACCGTGGCCCAGCGGATTCAGATCGAGATGGCGGACAAGCCCCGGGGGACCGGGACGATCATCCAGGACTTCACCAACCATCAGGTGGTCCCGGTCACGATGCGGGAGTGCATGATCCGGCCGGAGGACATCGGGCCGGCCCTGTCGTACATCAATCAGCACCACGGCGCGGAGGAGGACCTGATGTACCTCCTGTCCGCGATCCTGGGCGAGTAAAGGAGAGTCCCCATGAAGGGACAGAGGCAGATCACCAAGCGGGCGAAGCGAGCCCGTGGCAGCCAGGCCGGACCGGTCGATCCCGGGGCCGGGATCGACCGGCGGACCCCCTCCGGCAGGGAGACGAAGAACTGATGGCGGAGGCGATCGCGTTCCTGGCCGTGTTCGTGGCCGGGGCTGGCCTGGGCGGTTACCTGGTCTGGATGCGGATGTCCAAGCTCGTGGACGACCAGGCCGTGTCCGTGGCCACGAAGGCCATGCACGGGACTGAGGCGTTCCAGGAGGCCATGAAAGCCCCATCAGAGGGTCAGGAGTCCACCAAGGACCCGACGCCTGTCGTGCGGCCTCTCAGGGCCGTACGCGGGCAGCACTGACCCTGACAGACCCGCGGCTCCCGACTGGGAAGGGCCTGGACCTGAACCCCGGTCGGGAGCCGCGGTTCCACCACCTCATCACGAACCCCATGGAGGGACAAATGCGGACAGAAGAGATTTACTGCCGGATGGAGGACGTCTCCAGGTACCTGGAAGGCGCTCGGACCACGATGGAGTCCCCGTCCCCCGGCGAGTCCACCACTGCGGCGGTGAGGTCACTCGTCATGCTGGGGTACGTCCGGAAAGCCGGTGATCGTACCCTCGAGCTGACCCCGTGGTTCCAGTTCAAGTCCGTGGCCCCGTACCGGGCTCACATGGGTGACAGCCCGGCCGGAACCGTGAACGGCCTACGGCCTGAGCCCTCCGCCGGCTTCAACCCCCAGAACCTTCCGGAGAACCTGACCCGGCCGGAGCTGGCCCGGCTCATGGACTGGGCCTCCGGTCAGATCGCCATGCTGGACCAGGCCAGGCCCCAGGAGCCCCCGCTGGGAAACAGCCCGGCCGTGGTCACCTTCGTCCGGCAGATGGACGGGGAGCTGTACAGCTACGCCGCGCTCCGGGCGGAAGGGGGCCGGTGGATCGTCACGAGCCTGACCGTGCGCATGACATGGAGTGATCTTCTCGACTGGATCGAGTCAGGATCGTCTCCAAACCATGACGCTATAGCCACCATGCGTTCCATGGACGTGCAGCCGTCCCCACTGTAAATCTCTAGAGAGACCTGGACCGTAAAGAGACCCGGAGTCAAGAACTTGACTCCGGGTCTCTCCGGTACGCTGGTCACGGCAGTCCCAAGGAGGACATAGCAGCATGTATGTAGACGAACACGCCCTAGATAGGGCAATGGACCGCGAAAGACCAGACAGCCTGTTCTGTCTCCACTCCATCGCCCCAAGCCTGGAGGGGGTGTCAGAGGAGGACGGAAGCTACGCCATCCGCATGAGGCTGGGAGGGCACTGGACCCTACCCGACGCCCACGAAAGCGCCGTGGACTCCACGCTCCCGGACACCGCGATCCACACCATAGACATGGTCCTGAACTTGGACGCCGCGGCCCTTGCCGGTGAGGAACTGGGCCGGCTCACCAGTCAAGGCATCCAGGCTCAGATAGACCAAGAACTGGGGGACCAATGAGCGAAGCTCCACCAGAGAACCAGTCGTCAATCCCGCTCCCGCAAGGGGTGATGCTGGTCGACTACCTGGGCCAGGACCGCGTCTGGTCATCGTCCAACGGGAACATGAAGATCTCGGACATGGACGAGGTTTACCGAAGGCGGGCCTGTGACTGGCTCCTGCGCAACGCTGAGGGACTACTCCAGATGCTCAACATGGAGGAGTACATGAACGCGGAGAAGGAGCCGGACCTGGGCCACAAGCTGCGGATGGCCGATCGCCGGCCGTATAGCTGGATCCGCAGAACGCCACTGTTTCTGAGGCTGTCCCAGGGGATCCCGCCGGAGCTTCTACGCCGGCAGGGCGGACGGTAACGCCTGGGCTTGGGGGAGGGGAGCCCAGCAGTGCCCGAACGCTCACGTCCGGTGGTGACCACCGCCGGCGAACATAGATCAGGACGGCCCTGGCCAGAAAAGGCCAGGGCCGTCGTCGTTCACCGAAGCCCTGGAGGCTGCGATGCCTGAACCGCTCCTGGTGGAGGAAGTGTCCCACTGGTGGGAGGTCCGAACCGAAGAGCACCGGGCCGTGCTCCGTGCCTGGTTCGCAGACGAAGGGATCGATATCACCGACCTCACTCGTGTGAAGGTCTACCTGGTGGATGTCCCGTTCGCTGTGCTCACTTTCTGGGTCCGGGACGAGTCCGGCCATCTCGTGCTGGACGAGGCCATGGGTGCAGGGCGCACCAGGACGGAAACGGTCCTTCTGTCGTCACTGCCTCCGGCCGAAGCCATGGCATGAAAAAGCCCCGCTCGGGAGACCAGACCGATCCCTGGCGGGGCTTTCTCGTGCGGGTTCTTAGACGGCCACGCCTCCCTGGAAGGTCGGCTCCTGGAACGTCGGCTCCTGGGCGGACGCCCCGGCCGGAGCGGCCTCGTCCTGCGGAGGCTCGAACACCCGGTCGTTCATCCACTGGACGAACGCCTGCCGGCCCCGGAGATAGGCCCGGATGCCCTCGTTCGCATCCAGCTCGTAATAGCCCACCATGCGAGCGAACAGGGACAGGGACGGGAGCCTCTTCCCGTCTCGGATCTTGGACGCCGTGGAGTGATCACACCCCATGGCCTTGGCGAAGGCGAAGTTAGTGAGTCTGGTCATGGCAATTAGTATGTGCGCGGCATGACTCTGTGTCAAAGGGGAGTGATCCCGTTGAGCAAGTGCGTGTTCTGCCACCAAGGTCCCGAAAGAGGGGGCCACACCGACCAGTGTCCGATGCGCTACCGGACGTCATGGAGCCCAGAGTCCAGCCCATGGGAGGAGCTGGCCGCGACCCTGCTTGAGGCGTGGAAACAGGACGCCAGCGTGGAGGCCATGGGCAGTGAGGCCGACGTGGACAAGGCCCGTGCACTGTGGGCCGACCTCGAGCGGTGCATGCGTGAGCACGACCCGGCCGGTGCAGTGACCCGGCTGTTCGAGTACTACGGGCGGGAGACCTCTGTGTCACCTTGACGGGGGAGCTAAATCCCAACGATGCTTGCCCTAACAGGCCCCGGTGTCTAGTAGCGACTTATGTCCCGAAATCAGGCGTTCTCGCCAAGGAGAGTAGGGAGGGATGTTCGCGAACGCCCGGGGCTTTGTCGTTCCTGGGCATGACTCCCACATAGCGGGGGCCGTGGTTACAGTGGGCCGGCTTCATGGGGGTGGGCTTCTCTGGGGAGGGCACCTGAGCACCCAGAGGATCCCGGCCAGGACAGGGTGTGCCAGGGCCTGGCCCCTCAGCCTCACCCCCTAGCCAGCCTTACCCGGTAAGGAGTGCAGTGGTCGACAAGTACACGCACGACCTTGGTCGCAAGGGTGCGCGCTGGGAAGAAGTCAAGAGACTGGTGTTCGCCACTCAGACCCACTGTTGGCGTTGTGGTCGCTATGTCGATCAGTCCTTGCCACCCAATGACCGCATGAGTCGCACGGTCGGTCACGTGGTAGCACTGGCCGATGGTGGTCGGCCACTGGATCTGGACAACCTCCGCCTTGAACACCGCTCGTGCAACTCCAAGGCCGGTCGGGCGATGCAGGCAAGGCTTCGGAGATCTGAATCTCTATGAGGTCAATGTCACGCAGAGTAGGGAGCCAGGGGGACGGGGGTACCCCTGGGACGGGCTCACATGATCTTGCCCTTATGGACCCCGGCAGCTTCCATTTCCCTCCCTTGATCGTGAGCTTCATGATCGACTTCTGATATAGTCTCTGACCTGGAAAAACGCTGGAACATTACTTGCCCGTCGCGGACTCCTCACCTTGAGGGGTCACTGGCCACCGACTGACGACGCTAGTAGTTGCACACGCAATTAATTGGGATCGAGTGTGGGACTACCTACCGTCACGCAATGGCACAGCAAGGGGGGATCAGGTATGCTTGACTCTATGTCAAGTCGGAAGGTGACCTTGCAATGCGCAGACTGTGACGTGAGCTGGGTCTATACCCGGGCGTCCTTCAGAGGGCGGAACCCTCAGCGGTGCAGAGAGTGCACGTGGGCCAGGGCTAAGGCCCGTGATGTCGCACGTAACGCGACCAGAGATCACAGCTACAAGTACAACACCCCATGCTCTGGCGGATGCGGGACCATGCTCAGCCGTGGAGGGGGATCCAGCCTCAACCCCGTGTGCCGGGAGTGCCGGAAGTCGGGCCAGTACCGAGGACACGCCCTTTCATGCACGGGTTGTGGTGTTGATTACCGAAGCGGTGATGCGGACAGCCGGTTCTGCTCATGGGAGTGCTTCCTGAAGGGGCACCAGATTTGGCCCAGCGACGCCGAACGCTATCGGGCCAAGGGCAGGGCCCGCCGGGCACTGATGGCTCAGACCCGAACAGAGACCTACTGCATGGCAGACATCGTGGCCCGGGACGGGACCCGGTGCGGGATATGCAAGGCGGAGGTAGACATGCCCCTCCCCTGGCCCGGCCCCTGGTCCGCATCGGTTGACCACGTCGTCCCGATTTCCAAGGGTGGACCGGATGTCCTGGACAACGTTCAGTTAGCCCACTTCAGATGCAACCTGGCCAAGTCAGACAAGCTCATAGGGGCTGAGCTGTGATCGAGAAGCCCCGGCCAGACCAGGCCGGGGCTTTTTCATGCCGTGCTCGAACCATCTACCGTGGGACTCCATCACATCAGGTAGTGGCCGCAAGACGCTCAGTCAAGGCCGACCCCCGAGGAGACCCCCATGTTCAAGACCACGTCCGTGGTGCTCGCCATCCTGACCCTGGCCGCGTGCGGGAGCACCCCGGTAGCGGCCCCAGCTCCGACGCCGGCAGCCGAGACCTTCCCGCCCGTGCCCACGCAGTCCGCTAACCCAGGCTTCGGGATCACGATCACCGACGCCGGGGGAGTACAGCGGGCCAGGCTGGACCCGGCCACGGTCAAGGCCACCGAGTGCAGGACCACGGCCGACAACTACGGCGGGCCGGAGACCTTCTACGGGGCGGAGTCGACGTTCCGGGTCAAGAACGCCTCCGCCCTTCGCGGGACCGTGTCCCTGAACGTGCAGTACCAGGCGGAGGACGGGACCGTGGTCTCAGAGAGCGTCGCGGGGGCGAACAACATCCGGCCGGGCCAGTCCGCGGTCATCGGTGACTCCACGGGCGTGGAGAAGGGCGACCTGCCCGGGGACAAGGTCAGGTGTGAGGTCGTGGAGGCCGAGGTGTACGTGCCCATGGACCAACCTTGACAATAAGCCAAGGTCAAGGGAGACTCAGGTCACAATCCCAGCCCCGTGATAGGACCAGCCCGTGAACCCGATGCAACTGACCCCGGAGGAGATCCGCCGGCACCTGGCCGCGGGGGAGACCGTCTGGCTGTGCGAGACGACCACCGCCAAGCACCAGGTGTTCAGCGTGGAGGGCCTGACCGCCGACCACGCACACGCTGGGGAGGACTTCCGGATCGTGATCCGGGGCATGCGCACGGGCCGCATGCTGGACCTGCACGCCGGCCGGGACAAGACCTTCACTGTGGAGATCCCGAACGGAACGAGTCCCAAGGAGGGCTGACCCAGCTCGAGCAAGCCCAGGCCCACGGCCTGGGCTTTTCTCATGCCTTCACTGATCGCTCATACTGCCGTAGAAACGCGTGAGCGGGGCCTGGTGAGGTTGCAGCCTCTCCAGATCCCCGCTCGTACGTACAACAACCAACACGACTGATGTGAAGTAGAGGCCCCGGGATCAGTGTCGACCTGGACCGGGGTTCTCTCCGCCTTCACTGTACCTTGCCGGTCCCGGGCGTGTTGGTGCCTCCGCTGGAGAATTTCGCCAAGCCCCTGGCTTTCATGCCGTCACCTGGCCGTAAGCTACGCCGTTCGCTCCATCCAGAGGAGGACCGGTCATGAGCGAGATCTTCCCGGAGGCCATGCTGGGTTCGGACTCCGGCCTGGACGTGGCCGGCGACGTGGCCCCGCCCGGTCCGGCCGTGGTCCTGGGGGTGGAGGCTTCGGTGTCCGTGGACGCCTCAGCCGTACCCCTGCCCCGGTCCATCTGGGTCTTCGATCATTCGGAGATCTGCGGAAGCCGAATGCGGGTGGAGTACCGGGACCTGGCCTCGTTCATCAAGCGGAACCGGAACGAGTGCCCGACGTGCTGGGCTCCGCTGGGTGACCCGCGTCCGGCCGGGCCGGAGGACTGGTGAGCTTGACTCTGGGCCAAGGTCAGTGGATACTGAACTCAGTACCTCAGAAGCCCATGGAGGCGGACATGCAAGACGACACGAGCCAGAAGTGCCAGAACGCCACCATCGTGTATGACTACGACGCGACTCCCACCAACATCGGGTTCGAAGACATGTACCCGGTCAAGAACCTGATCCACTGCCAGAACGACGCGGACCGCCAGTCTCCGCGCGGCACTCACTACTGCGCGACGTGCTGGCCCGCTCCCCGGCCTGTACGGACCCCCTGACCATCACCCAGACCAGGCCCTGCTCCGGCGGGGCTGGAGGAGACCATGCCCCAGACAAGTTACGTCCGCCTCTGCGGTAAGTGCTACAGGACGTTCGCGGCCGGGTCCCCCGGCCTTGTGGGAGAGATGTTCCTGTGCAACCCGTGTGCCAAATCGGTCCCCGCGTTCGACCCCCAGCCCAATGACGTCGTCTCTCACAAGGACCGGCCCCGCCAGTCACTCGTGGTCGTGTCGCTGGACGGGGACAACGCCGTGACCCAGATCCTGGGTCAGCCCGGACAGCGCTCCACCTATCTCCGGTCGGACCTCCGGCCGTTCAGCTCATTCCACTGAGCCACCGATGCCTGAATGAGGGGGCTTGACTCTAAGGCAAGGTTCAGTACATACTGAAGTCACAGCAGGAACGAGCCCCACGGAGGGAACCGAGATGACCGCCACTGCCGAGAACCTGACCCAGGTCCAGATCTACCGCGGCTCTGAGACGGTCGTGATCAGTCTCGACTCCACGGAGTACGGGTTCGAGGTCAGCGCGACCAGCTTCTACCGGACCTCCCACGGCGCTCGGGTCGGCGGCTCCTTTGAGCGCTTCTTCTCCAAGCTGGAGGACGCCCGCAAGTACGCGAACGGCTACTACGCCCACATGATCAAGAAGGGCTACGCCAGGGTTCAGCCCCGTAAGCGCTGACCATCCAAGACCAGGCCCCGCCCCGGCGGGGCCTTCGTCATGTCCAGACTCCCAGCTCACCGTCTACACTCTGCCCGGCTGATCACCCGGGAGGAGCATGCACGTGGCGGACCTGTCCCCGATCAAGGCGGATTTCACCGACTACCCGACCAGGCTCAAGGCCCTACGGGACCACCTCGTGGACGTGCTCCAGGACGCACCGGAGACCTCAGTGGCCGGCATCTCCAAGCAACTGGCGGACGTGATGGCCAGGCTCGAGGCCGTGGCCCCGTCCGAGACCTCCGACTCCGTGGACGAACTGGCGGCGGCCCGTGCGAATCGGCGAGCAAACTCCGGCCTTTGACACCGGGCCGGACGGGGTCACCTCCGCCGGACCCGAGTGCGTGGAGCTGGCCGCCTCCGCCGGGCTCCACCTGGACCCGTGGCAACGCCTCGTCCTGAAGCAGGGCCTCCAGGAGCGAGCGGACGGCAAGTGGGCCGCGCTGGAGGTGGCCGTTCTGGTGAGCCGGCAGAACGGGAAGGGGTCGATCATCACGGCCCGGCAACTCGGGGGCCTGTTCCTGTTCGGCTCCAAGCTCAGCCTGTACTCAGCCCACGAGTTCAAGACCAGCACGGAGATGTTCATCCGGCTCAAGGAGCTGATCACGAACTCCGACGACCTCCGCCGGAGAGTGAAGAAGATCACCGAAGCCCACGGGGAAGAGGGCATCGAGCTTCTGAACGGCAACCGGCTCAGGTTCGTGGCCCGATCCCGGGGTTCGGGCCGCGGGTTCTCCGGCGATGACATCTACCTGGACGAGGCCATGTTCCTGTACGCGCGCATGGTCGGGGCCATGATGCCGACCATGTCCGCCAGGCCGAACCCTCAGATCTGGTACCTGGGCTCCGCCCCGCTCCTTGACTCGGACATGCTCCACAAGGTGAGGCGGAGGGGCCGGGACGGGAAGGCGAAGCGGCTCCGCTACATGGAGTGGTGCGCCCACGACCCGAAGACGCCCCTGGACAGTGTGGACGCTCTCTACCAGGCCAATCCCGCGATGGGTATCAGATTGACCGAAGAGTTCGCGGAGTCCGAGCGTGAGGCCATGGACCCGGTCGAGTACGCCCGGGAGCGGCTGGGGATCGTGGAGGAGGACCAGGCCGGCGGGACCGTGGTCAACATGGCGGTCTGGGACGAGCTGGAGGACCAGGCTTCCCGCCGGTCCGGCCCCATCGTCATCTCCGCCGACATCACGCCGGAGCGCTCGTACGGGGCCATCTCCTGGGCAGGCCGGCGGGAGGACGGGCTGTGGCATGTGGAGGTCCATCAGCACCGCCGGGGGACCGGGTGGATGGCCGCCGAAGCCCTCCGCCTCCTCCGCCGGGGCGATGTGGCGGCCATGGTCATTGACGACAAGTCTCCGGCCGCCACGCTGGTCCCGGACATGCGGGCCCTGATCCGCGCCCAGCGGATCCCGGATTACAAGATCCAGGAAGAGCTGGACTGGATTGAGTCCAAGCTGGTCATCACCTCTACCCAGGACCTGGCCACGGCGTGTGCCATGTTCTATGACGCGACCCTCCTGGACGAGGCCACGAACCCCACCCTCCGCCACATCGGCCAGCCGGACCTGACCGTGGCTCTGGCCGGGGCGGACACCCGCACTCTAGGCTCTGCCGGTTCATGGGCCTGGGACCGGAAGTCCCCGGCAGTCGACATCACGCCGCTCGTGTCCGTGACCTTGGCCCTGTGGGGCCGGATCGTGCACGGGGACAGACAGGAGGAGGACATGGAGCCGTTCGTGATGATGCTGTGAGGCCACTGCACGTGTCCATGGGGCTGGTCGTGGTCGGGGCGGTCGCGTTCGTGGCTGGGGTGCACGGTCAGTTCGGACTGTGGTGGGCCCTGATCATGGGCGGTACTCTCGCCGTCGTCGGTGGGCTGACCCTGGTCAGGGTGGACGACGATCATAAGGGGAACCGCCAGTGAACCTCCTCCAGTGGCTGACGGGGCAGCGGAGGGCGTACCACGACCCGGACGCGGAGTGGTCCGTGGGCGGGAACGTCTACTACGGCCGAGGCGGGTCGGTGAACGGGGAAGAGACCCCGATCGCGGGCGAGTACCTGGCCCTGGCCCAGCGCGGATACAAGGGCAACGGCCCGGTATTCGCGCTGATGTCGCTCCGGCAGCTGGTCTTTAGTGAGGCCCGGTTTCAATTCCAGAGGCTTCGGGATGGCCGGCCAGGCAAGCTCTTCGGCGGCCGGGACCTGACCCTCCTGGAAAGGCCCTGGACGAACGGGACCACAGGTGACCTCCTCTCCCGCATGATCCAGGACGCGGACCTGGCCGGGAACGCCTTCATCGTCCGGCGGGACCGGGAGACGGCCCCAGCTCTCCGCGAAGGCCCGGAGATGCTGAAGCGGCTCCGGCCGGACTGGGTCACGATCATCATGGGGTCGGACGAGGACCCGGACCTGTTCGGGGACGCGATCGACGGGGAGGTCATCGCCTACGCCTACCATCCGCACGGCCGGACCATCGATGAGGCGGACATCATCCTCCCCGAGGACATGGCGCACTTCGCCCCGTATCCGGATCCCGAGTTCCAGGTCCGGGGAATGTCCTGGCTGACCCCGGTTCTCCGGGAGATCGACGGGGACCAGGCCGCCACCGCGCACAAGAGCGCGTTCTTCAAGAACGGGGCCATGTCCACGACCGTGATCAGTCTGGACCCGGCCCTGGACGTCGACAAGGTCAAGCGGTTCCGGGCGATGTTCGAGGAACAACACAAGGGCGTGGCGAACGCGTACAGGACGATGATTCTGGGCGGAGGGGCCGATGCCCGGACGCTGGGGGCCGACCTCCGGCAACTCGACTTCAAGGCCACCCAGGGGGCGGGGGAGACCAGGCTGGCGGCGGCGGCCGGTGTGCCGGCCTCCATCGTCGGGTTCAGTGAGGGTATGGCCGGGTCTGCCCTGAACGCCGGCAACTACTCGAGCGCGCGGAGGCGGTTCGCGGACGCCACCATGAGGCCGCTCTGGAGGATGGCCGCCGCGGCCCTGGAGAACCTTCTGGCCCCGGACCCGGACGTGAGGCTCTGGTACGACGACCGGGACATCCCTTTCCTCCGGGAGGACCGGGAGGTGGTGGCCCAGATCCAGGCCACCCAGGCGAGCACCATAGGCCAACTGATCCAGGCCGGGTACAAGCCGGACCAGATCATTGACGCGCTGGTGAACGAGGACTGGAGCCTCCTCAAAAACCAGCACACGGGCCTGTACTCGGTACAGCTCCAGGAGCCGGTCACCGCGGAGGCCATGGCGAAGGCCAAGACGGAACAGGCCGCGGCCGGGGTGGAAGGGGCCAAGCCCCTGGCCGGGATCAACGGGCAGAGCAACGGGCGGCCGGCACAGACAGGAGCGCAAGCATGAGCCAGTTCTTCACCCGCTCGTTCCCGCTGGAGGACATCGCGGTCCTCTCGGACGGGGACGGCAGGACCGTGGAGGCGTACGCTGCGGTGTTCCGGTCCCCGGCTGAGGTCCGGGACCAGGACGGCCACTACATGGAGCAGATCGACCCCGGGGCCTTCACCCGGACGATCCAGCACCGAGGGACCAAGCTCGGGGTCTTCTACAACCACGGCCTGACCCTGCACGGCTCCCCGTCCGACCGTGGAGCGGTCCCGATCGGGACCCCGCTGGAGGTGAAGGTGGACAACGTCGGCCTTCGCACGATCACCCGGTACAACAGGACCGCGTTGGCGGAGGAGGTCCTGGAGGCCATCAAGACCGGGTCGATCAGGGCCCAGTCCTTCACCGGCCGGTTCCTCCGCTCGAACCCGGCCCGGGTCCCAAAGAAGGCCCGCGGCGGTGAGCTGCCGACCGTGACCCGGATGGAGATCGACCTTCGGGAGTACGGCCCGACGCCGTTCCCCGTCTACCAGGACGCGCTGATCACCGGGGTCCGCTCCGTGATGGGCCGGGACCCGCTCCTGGCCCGGCTCCTGGACGAGGGCCTGGACGAAGAGGAGATCCTGGCCCGCCTCCGCGCGGTCATCCTGGACGGATCATCGTCTGGTACTGTCCGCTCCGAAGGTTCTGACGTGGGCACTCCCGCTGTGGACTCGCCCCCGTCCGTGGACACTCCGCCCGACGCGGACCCGTCCGCCGGAGACCCGGCCCCTGGCCACTCTGCCCGGCTTACTCGAGCGCAAGTGAACGCGCTCAGGATCAAGCTACGGGAGAAGGCCCATGGCCACGATCAAGAAGCGAAGCGGAGCGCTTAAGGAGACCCTGGACGGGCTCCGGGCGGAAATCCTCGAGCTGGCGGAGCTGGAGGAGCTGGACGACGAGCAGGTTGCCCGCTCCAACGAACTCCTGGAGCAGTTCGAGGCCACCGAAGAGGCATACCGCGTCCAGGTGGAGCATGAGGAGCGCGTGGAGAAGGTCCGGGCTCACGCCCTGGACCCGCGCTCTCGCGACGGTGGCCCGGACGTCGTCACCCGGGGCAAGCGCAACCCGTTCGAGCGGCTGGACTCCGTCCGGGCCGCGAACCTCTACGACCGGAACACGGTCCGCGACCTGCGCACCCGCGCCCTGTACGCGGTGGAGGGGGCTGCGGAGTTCCTGACGGAGGAACAGCAGACCCGGGCGGAGCGGATGATCCGCACCGACAAGGGCGGCCGGCTGTCCCAGCACATCCTCCTGACCGGCTCGGACGAGTACCACCGGGCCTTTGAGGCCATGCTGACCCACAACAACCCGGCCCTCCTGGAGTCGGAGGAGTACGAGGCGTACAAGCTGGCGGAGGCTCACCGCCGCGCGATGTCGCTGACGGACTCCGCGGGTGGGTTCCTGGTCCCGTTCACCCTGGACCCGACCATCATCCTGACCAACGCCGGGTCCGCGAACCCGTTCCGCCGCGTGTCGACGGTCCGGACGATCGCCACCGACGTCTGGCATGGCGTGTCGTCGGCCGGAGTCACGGCGGAGTGGCTGGCGGAGGCCGAAGAGGCCGCCGACGCCTCCCCCACCTTCGGCTCCCCGGACATCAAGCCGGAGAAGGCCGCGGCCTGGATCCAGGGGTCGTTCGAGGTCCTGTCCGACTCCGGGTTCGCTTCCGAGGTCGGGCCGCTCCTGGCCGACGCGAAGGACCAGCTCGAGGCCGTGGCGTTCGCCACCGGGGACGGGATCGGCAAGCCGGAGGGCGTGGTCACGGGCGTGGCCGCGGTGTCCGGCTCCCGCGTGGAGACCGCCGGCTCCGGGGCCTTCGCGGTGGGCGACATCTACGCCCTGGAGGGCGCGCTTCCCCCGCGCTACCGCCTGACCGGGAACCCGACCTGGCTGGCGGACAAGGCCGTCATCAACATGGCCCGCCAGTTCGATGAGGCCGGCGGTTCGAGCTTCTGGGCGAACCTGGGCATGGGCCAGCCGGAACAGCTCCTGGGCGCACCCATCCTCGAGGCGTCGGCCATGAACGGCACCGTCTCCGCCGGGGCGGACATCCTCCTCCTGGGCGACTTCCGGCAGTACTACATCATCGACCGGGTCGGCATGACCATGGTCTATGAACCACTGGTCAAGGGGGCTTCGGGCCGCCCGACCGGTGAGGCCGGCTGGTTCGCGTACTGGCGTGTGGGTGCCGGGGTCGTGAACCCCGACGCCTTCCGCCTCCTCCGGGTCAAGGCGTAACTCAGCCCTGTTCGTGGCCGGGGCCGGGACCGCCCACCGGTCCCGGTCACCTGGGGTGGAGACAGGAGGAGATCATGAAGGTAGCAACGTCCACGGCCTGGATCGGTGGCCGCCTCGTCCGTAAGGGCTCCCTGGTGGAGGACTCGGACAAGGTGTGCAAGACCAATCCGGAGCTGTTCCGGGACGCATCGGAGGAGATCGCGGCGAAGGCCCCGAAGGTCTTCACGGCCGACTCCCCGGAGAACAAGGCCCAGCCCCGTGAGCGGGCCGGCAGCACGGCCTCCACGGCAGTGGCACCCGAGCGCAAGAAGCCGGGACCCAAGCCTGGCACCCGCCGGAGCTATCCCGCGGCCGGCTCCCCGGCCGCCCCCACGACTCAGGCGGAGGGCACGTAATGGCAGCGGACGACGTGTACGACAACATCAAGGCCCGGGTGGCTCTGGCTCCGGCCACGGCCCGCCTGAACGGGTCGGTCAACGGGGCCGCCGTGGACCGCAAGGAGGGCCGGGTCTTCTTCCGGTCCGCGATGTTCGTGGTCAACGCGGGGACCGTGACGGACGGCACGCACACGGTCAACGTCCAGGAGTCCGGCAACGGGTCCGTCTGGACGGACGTGGACGCGGACGACCTCATGGGGACTGAGGTGGTCGTGGGCACCGCGAACGATGACCAGGTCCACGAGATCGGCTACCGGGGCAACGCCCGATACATCCGGCTCCAGCTCGTCACAGCCGGGGCCACGACAGGGGGACTGATCGACGCGGTCTGTCTCCTGGGCATTCAGGACGTCCCCAGGTAACCAGGAGGTAAACCGATCATGGCGACGAACAGCAGCAACGGCCCCACCCCGCGCGGCAACGGCCCGGCCGCCCACGCGGACGAGGTCAAGAAGGGGGCAGGCTCCCGGGAGGTTCTGGCGGCCACGGCGGATGAGTCCCCGCTGGCTTTCGACGGGACCACGGTGGAGAAGGCCCTCCAGACCACGGCCAAGGTCTCCGACCTGGAGGGCAAGGACGAGGGAGCCCAGGTCAGCGCGGAGGCGTCCCAGGCCAAGCTGGACGAGGCCAAGCGGCTGGACCAGGCGGAGGACAAGTCCTCCGACAAGCCGGCGGACAAGCCCTCCGGCGAGAACAAGTAACCGAGCCTGAAGCCGGACGGCCCGTCAGGGGCCGTCCGGCCGGGCCACCCCAAGGAGGGCTGAGCCATCGCTGACAACCTGACCGACACCTATGAGAACGCGGTCCTGGACTGGCTGAACCCTGGTGTGAGCGCTCCGACCAGGCCCACGTCCCCGCTGACCCTGGCCCTCCTGACCGCGGCCGGCTCGGACTCCTCCGCCGGTACGGAGGTCGTGGGCGGGAGCTACGCCAGGCAGAACATCACCCTGGCGGCGGCATCGGGTGGCGCGACCTCGAACACGAACCTGGTGTCCTTCGTGGACATGCCGGCGTGCACGGTCGTGGCCGTGGCCATCTACGAGAACGGCGGGGGCCGGATCTGGCACGGGACCCTGACCGCGTCCAAGACGGTCAACGCCGGGGACACGTTCCAGGTGGCCATTGGCGATCTTGACATCACTCTGGGCTGACCGTGGCTCTCACAGCGGTCAACCGAGCCCGGGTCCTGGCCCAGTGGATGCGGGAGAACACGGCCCAGCTCCCGGCCGTGACCAAAGCTGACCTGGCCGCCGCAGTGGCCGCGCTGGACGACTTCCTGGACGCCAACGTTCAGGCGGTCAACGCCGCGATCCCTCAGCCGGCCAGGTCTGAACTCACCCCGGCCATGAAGTACGAGCTGCTGGGCTACATCCTCATGCGCCGGGCGGGCCGGCTCCGGGCGGAGGAGGACTAGATGGGCAACGTGTACCGGGAGCTGTACCCGCCCGAAGCCCAGTACCGGGCCGCCACAGCCTTCCCGCAACTCCTCCGGGTCGACGGCACGAACGCTCCCGTGACCTGGCTGTCCTATGACGCCTCTGCCACGGAGTACGCGTTCTGGGAGCTGGGGGCGGTCAGCTACGGTGCGTCGGCCCCGAGCGTCACCGTGGACATGGTGTGGGCCGCGGCCACGGCCACGTCCGGGGTCGTGCGCTGGGAGGCGTCCCTGATCGCGGCCACCCCGGAGACGGACACCACCTCGTGGGAGGCAGAGGGCTTCGGGACCGCGGTCACGGTCGATGACACGCACCTGGGCACCACGGCCAAGCGGCTGATGCGGGCCTCCCTGACCTTGTCGTCCGGAGCCCTGGACTCCATGGCGTCGGGGGACGAGCTGATCCTTCGTGTTGGCCGGATCGGCGGCAATGCGGCGGACACCCTGGCCGGAGACGCGCTCCTGAAGAAGGTCCTCCTGACCTGGTCTGACAGCTAGGAGGGCCGGGTGGCCGTACGGTTCTCGGCAGATGGGCAGGACTACACCCGGGCCTTGGCCCTGGGAGCGCTGACCGGGTTCAGCATGTCCGGCTGGGTGAAGATCGTCACGGACCGGAACACGTTCACCACATTCCTTACGATCGACAACGGGTCCGGGAACGCGTCGATCCTGGGCACCGACTCCGATGGCACGTCCATGAGCTTCGCGGACGGCAGCTCCGGCCCTGTCGCGGTCGGCCCCGCGATGACGGTCGGCACCTGGTACTGGTTCGGGTGCTCCCGGGCCGGAGCCAGCGCGGCGGCCACCCTCGTCTGGCGCACTGCCGGGTCGTCCACGTTCTCCTCCGCCACAGGGACGTGGCCCGCGACCGCCCAGAACGGGGCCACGCTCCGGATCGGGGAAGATGTCTTCGGCAGCGACTGGCTGAACGGGTCGGTGGAGGGCATCAAGCTCTGGACCTTCACCGCCTCCGCCCCAGGCACGCCGCTCACCCAGGCAGAGCTGGAACTGGAGTCCTGGTCCGTCCAGCCCGTGCGCACGGCAGGGCTCCGGGCCTGGTACCCGCTCCTGACCACGGAGACCACCGACTACTCTGGCAACGCCCAGACCTTGTCCGGCGGGACAGGGGCCGCCCAGGACCTGGCCCGGCCTCCGACGCCATGGGCCTCCCGCACCCGTCCCTACGTGATCGTGGGCAGTGGCGGAGCGATTGTGAGCGGGGCCGCGGCCCTGACGGCATCCGGCACGCTCGCAACGGCCGGAACCCGGGTCGTGCGCGGGGCCGTGGTCATGTCCTCCTCCGGCACCATGGCCACGGCCGGGAAGCAGACTGCGAAGGCTTCGGCGGCCCTGTCGACGGCCACGAGCCTTCAGGCCGTGGGGACCCGGGCGGTCCCTGGCCAAGCCATGCTCACCGCGGCCTCCCAGCTTTCCGCCACCGGCCAGGTCCAGGTAAGGGCCTCCGCTGCCTTGTCGACGTCGGGCACGCTCACGGTGGCGGGGACCCGGCTGGTCTGGGGTGCGCACGCCTCGAGCGCGACCACCGCCCTGGCGGCCTCCGGCACCCGGGCAGTGCTGGGGACGGCCCAGCTCGTGGCCGCCGCGGCCCTCGAGGCCGCGGGCTCTCAGACCTCTTCCGGCCAGACCACGCTCTCCGCCGGGACCGCGCTCACCACTGCCGGCGGCCGAGTGGTGCAGGGGGCGGCCGGCCTGTCGACGTCGGGCACGCTCGAGGGCTCCGCCTCTCTTCTGGTCCCGGGCTCCTCTGCCTTGACTGCGGAGACCGGGCTGAGCGTGTCGGCCCGGGTGCTCGTCCACGGCCAGGCCGTGCTGGCGGCCGGGACCGGCCTCGAGCCGGCGGCCACGCTCACCACCCGGGCCCAGGCCATGCTCTCCGCCGGGACCGTCCTGGCCCTGACCCAGGGTGCGTCCACGATCGAGGGCCAGGCGGAGCTGACCTCCTCCGCCGTGCTCTCCGCGGCCGGGACCCGGGTCGTCCCCGGCCGGAGCGCTCTCGAGGCCCAGGCCGTACTCCAGACCACAGGCCGGCTCACGATCCCCTCCGGGTCCGGCCTGACCATGACCACCACCCTGGCCGCCACCGGCCAAGTGGTCGTCCCCGCTGGGACCCTTCCTCTCCGGGCCCAGACGGGGATGGAGGCGGAGGGGTCCGCACAGTCCACGGGCGGTACCTCCCTGGCCGCCCAGGCCGTGCTGGGCTCCTCCGCCTTCCTTCTCATCCCCGGGGCCTCGAGCCTGACCACGACCACGACCATGACCGTGGTCACGGCCGGGACGGTGTCCGGGTCGGTGTCTCTGACCACGACCACGGTCATGGCCGTGGACACGGCGGGGACGGTGTCCGGCCGGGCCTCACTGGCCGCCGGCACCGGCCTGGAGTCGTCCGGGTCCGTCGTGGTGCTCACGGTCGTGGGCCTGTCCGCGGCCGGCACGCTCGAGGTCGCGGCCCAGGTGTTCGTGGGCCGGATCAGCCTCGAGGCGGGCGGCGGTCTGGTGGTGGCGGGCCGGCTGATCGTGCGCGGCCCGGCTACCGGGTTCCGCGCGGACTCCCAGCTCATTACTATCGGCGCGGCCTTCGCGCCGATCATCTACACGACCGGGGCGACCCGGGGTGAAGACCAGCCGGACGGCGTGGCCGGGGCCGGATCCTCCGGGACCGGTTCGGCCACCGGCAGGACAGGAGCGGGCCGCATGACCAGCACAGCGGTAGGAGCCGGATCACTTCGGGGGAGGTCGGCATGAGCAGTTACGGCGTTGGGTCCGTGGTCCGGCTGACCACGTCCGTACGCGGGTCGGACGGGGAGCTGACCGACCCGGACACGATCACGCTCACGCTCCGGCTCCCAGGCGGGGACACGGTCGGGCCGTACGACTCCGACACCACCCCAGCCGTGGTCCGGGACGGGCTGGGCCTGTACCACCTGGACTTCCCGACGACGCTGACCGGCCAGCACGTGGCCCGCTGGGTCACGACCCTGCCCGGGGCGGTGGACGAAGAGCCCTTTGATGTTGAGGGGATCTGGGGTGAGACCGGGATCATTTCCCTGGCCGACGCCAAGCACCACCTGAAGAAGTCCGTCACCTCCACCGATGACGACGTGAAGCTCACGGGGATGATCCTGGGGGCCACGGACATGATCGAAGAGCGGATAGGTCACGTCCTGGTCAAGGAGATGACCGTGGTGGTCCGAGCGGCGAACGGGGTCCTGATCCTTCCGGAGCGGCCGGTGCTCGAGGTCATGTCCGTGCACGTGGTGCCGGGCCTGGCGGGGGTGGTGGCCGAAGACCTGGAGACGGGCGGGACGGGCTGGTTCTGTTCCAAGGAGGGGGTCCTGGAGACCTCAGCCTCTCCGTTCGCCGGCCGGTACCGGGTCACGTACCGGGTTGGCCGGCAACCGGTCCAGGCCAAGATCCGGCTGGCGTGCAAGGAGCTGGTGGCGCACATGTGGAGGACGTCCCAGCTCAACGCGGACGGTGGCCGGCCCCAGATGCAGACGGACCCCCAGGTGGCCCCGGCCAGCTCGTTCGCGCTGCCGTACAACGTCCGGCAGCTCCTGGGCCTGGACCGGGCCCAGCGTGACATTCCGGTGGTGGGCTGATGGCGTACTCCACGATTCCCGCCGTGCTGGCCGCCCTGGTGTCGACGGCCCGGGGCGTGCTCCCCGAGAGCGTGTCCGTGTACGACGGCCAGCCTGACCGCGACCCTTCGGACGAGTGCGTGGTAATCGGGTTCACCGGCAACCCGCTGGAGGCCGCGGTGGAGGACACGCGGACCGTGGAGGAGATCACTCGGGAGCGGGACCGGGAGAGGTACGAGGTCACGAACCTGGCCTCCTCCTGGCTGGGGCAGGAGACGGACCTTCAGGCCGTCCGTCTCCGGGCCTTCTCCTTCGTGGACGCGGTGGCCGCCGCTCTGGCCCAGGACCAGACCCTGGGCGGGGTGTGCATGCGTGCCCGGGTCTCCGTCGTGGGGCTGGCCCAGATGCAGACCAACCGCGGGGCAGAGGCCACGATCATGTTCACGGTGGCCGTGGACGCCTTCACGGGGAGGTCCTGATGGCACGCGCTTCGGGTCCTCCGCCTTTCGCCTTCCGGGTCAAGGTGCGCAACGAACTCCGGGACCTGATCGGGGACTTCGGCGGGAAGATGCCGAAGGAGGTCAAGGCGGAGATCCGGCCCCTTCTGCGCAAGACGGGCCAGGGCGCGCTGATGGCGGTCCGTTCGAACGCCTCATGGTCCACGAGGATCCCGGCAGCGACCCGGCTCCAGATCTCCCTGACCGGCAAGCGGCCGGGGGTGGCCGTGGTGACGAACCGGCACAAGGCCCCGGGAGCCCGGCCGCTCGAGCACCGCGGCCGGCGGGGCCGGCTCCGGCATCCCGTGTTCGGTAACCGGGACGTGTGGGTTACCCAGCCCTCGAACCCCTTCATGACCTCCGAAGCCCCGAAGTGGCAGGCAGAGGTCAGGAAGGGTATCGGGGACGCAGTTGATCAAGTCGCAAGGAGGCACGGATTCCGATGAGAGTCACCATGACCCACCCCCAGACCAAGGGGACGATCGACGTCCCGGAGGCTGCGGTGGCGATCTATGAGCGGTCCGGGTGGAAGGCATCGGGTGACGAGACCCCGGCCTCCTCTGCCGTCGCCAAGGGCGTCAAGGCCACCGCCAAGGAGGAGGGCAAGTAATGCCGGCTCCAGAAATGACCCCTGCGGTCCGGTTCTTCCCGACCGGGACGACCCGGTACCTGTGGGTGCCGACGATCGCGGCCGGGACGAAGATCCCGACCCGTACGGAGATCGACGCGGGCACGGACCTGTCCACGGACCTGGCGGAGGTGAGCGGCTTCACGGTCTCCTCCGACCTGATCGACACCCCGGACATCAACAAGAGGTTCACGAAGAGGATCGCCGGCCGGATCACGGCGGAGGACTCCTCCCTGACCTTCTACGCGGACAGGACCGGGGACGACGTCCGGGCCCTCCTTCCCATGGATGAGGAGGGGTTCATCGTCCGTCTTCCCGGCGGGGACGTGGCGGCCAGCATGGGGTCCACGTTCCCGGTCACGGTCTCCTCCATCTCGGAGGAGGCGGGCACGGATGACGAGGCCGGGCGGCTGGTCGTGGAGTTCGCGATCACGGACGAGCCGGCGGTGAACTGGGCCGTCCCGGCTCACGCCGGACCCTGATCTCCGTATATCCGCAGGTCAGTAAATCAGCAGTTCCGTAAGCCTGGAGGGCGGGCATGGCACTTCTCAGCAAGGACGCGATCTTCACAGCTCAGGACCTCAAGACCATGGACGTCTCCGTTCCAGAGTGGGGCGGAGAGGTCCGGGTCAGGACCCTGACCGGACGGGAGCGGGACGACTTCGAATCGGAGTCCGTCACGATCAAGGGCAACAAGCGGGAGATGAAGACGAACCTCCGGGCTCGTCTGGTCGTCAAGTGCGCCGTGGACGAGTCCGGCGCTCCGCTCTTCACCCCGGCCGACGTCATGAAGCTGGGACAGAAGTCGGCCCCCGCGCTCGAGCGGGTGTTTGAGGCGGCGGCCAAGCTGAACGGCATGACGGACGAGGACGTGGCGGACCTGGAGGGAAACTCCGACGCCGTCCAGAGCGACGGTTCTACTTCCGACTAGCCGCACACCTGGGGATGACGGTCCGGCAGCTCTTGAGCGCAATCGACTCCCGGGAGCTGACCGAATGGCAGATCTACGAGCGGGAGACGGGACCGCTGGGAGGGGAGCGGCTGGACCGGCTGGCCGCGGACATCGTGGACGCGCTGATCAGGGTGAACACCCCCGCCAAGGACCAGCACAAGATCAAGGATCCGATCCGCCGATGGAACCACGGGGGAACTGATGGCGACGATTCGTAATCTCCTCCTCCGCCTGGGCGTGGACGTCGATCCGCTGGACAAGGGCTTCGCCAAGGCGGCCAAGACGGTCGGGACTTTCGACAAGCACTTTTCCAAGATCTCCAAGGCCGGGGCGATCGGGGCCGGGCTCGGGGCGGCCACAGGGGCGGCCACCGCGTTCACCGCTGCTATTGCTCCGGCCGCGGGGGCCCTGATCGCTGTGCCGGCGGCCATGGCCGCCACGAAGGTGGCGACCGGCACCCTGAAGGTCGGCCTGATCGGGGTCAGTGACGCCATGTCGGCCCTGGCAGACGGGGACGCCAAGAAGCTGAACGAGGCCCTGGAGAAGCTGTCCCCGAACGCCCGAGCCTTCGTCAAGGCTTCGGGAGGCTTCCTCCAGAGCTTCAAGCCGATCCAGCAAGCGGTCCAGGACAAGCTCTTCGACGGGCTGGCCAAGCAGATGGGGCCCCTGACCAAGAACCTCCTCCCGACCGCGAAGCGCGGACTCACGGACGTGGCCGGCCAGTTCAACAAGGCGGCCAAGAACGCGATCAGCTTCGGGAAATCGGCCCAGGGTCAGGCCGTGCTCAACACCGTGTTCAAGACCACGTCCAACATCATGGGCACCCTGGCCGGGGCGACCAAGCCCGCGCTCCAGCTCGTGTCCGGCCTGGTCGTGGCCGGGGCCCCGCTGGCCGAACAGATGGCCAAGTGGGCGGCCAACGGGGTCAAGGCCGCCTCCGCCTTCGTCAACAGTGAGCAGGGCGCGGCCAAGCTGTCCGGCTGGGCCGACAAGGCCAAGCTCACGCTGGAGGGCCTGGGCCGGATCGGCCGGAACCTGGCCGGGTTCCTGGGCGGGATCTTCTCCGGGGCCAAGTCCTCCGGGGACGGAGTGCTCACCACCCTGGAACAGATCACGGCCAAGATGAGCACCTGGGCCCAGTCGGCCGGCGGCCAGAAGCAGATCACGGACACGTTCGCGCTCTTGAAGGAGATCCTGACCCAGGTGGCCGCGGTGCTGCCCATCTTCCTGGGCCCGCTGGGGGCGGTGGCCACGATCCTGTCCGGCATGAGCCCGGAAGTGCGCGGGGTCGTGGCCCAGTTCCTGGCCTTCTCCCTGGTGGGTGCGGTCGTGGCCGGGAAGCTGAAGGGGATCGTGACCGTGGCCAAGGGCCTGACCATGGGCGTGGTCGGAGCCGGCGGAGCCCTGATCAAGTTCGGGTCCGGCCTCGTCTCGGGGGCGGCCGGGCTGGACAAGAACGCGGGGGCGGCGGCCAAGGCCGGGGCCGCGGTCAGGACGTTCGGCTCCACGATGAAGACCGGCATCGTGCACTCCGCCGGCCTGGTGACCAAGCTCTCCGCGCTGGCCTGGGAGAAGGGCAAGGTAGCGGCCCAGGCCGGACTGGCCGCCACGAAGACCGCGGCCATGACCCTGGCCCAGAAGGCCAGCGCCGTGGCGTCCAAGGCCATGGCCGTGGCCATTCGCCTGGTCAACGCGGCGATGCGCGCGAACCCGATCGGGATCATTATCACGATCATCTTGGCGCTGGTCGGGGTCATCGTCCTGGCCTACAACAAGAACGAGACTTTCAGGAAGATCGTCCAGAACGTGTGGAAGGGAATCCAGGCGGCCATCTCGTACGCCTGGAACAACGTCCTGAAGCCGGCGTTCACCTGGATCTGGAACTTCATCGTGAACGTGTTGGGGCCTAAGTTCCTGTGGTTCCACAACAACGTGGTCAAGCCGGTGTTCTCGGCCGTGGGCCGGGCCATTAGCACCGTCTGGACCGGCGTGATCAAGCCCGTGTTCTCGAGCCTGGCCACGTTCATCACCAAGACCGTGCCCGGGGCCTTCCAGACCGGCGTCAAGGCCATCGGCACCTTCTGGGACAAGGTCAAGGCCATCGCCAAGGCCCCGGTCACGTTCCTGGTCAACACCGTGTACAACAAGGGCATTCGCGGGATCTGGAACTGGGTGGCGTCCAAGGTGGGCCTTCCCCAGCTCCCCGAGATCCGCGGGTTCGCGACCGGCGGCCGGATCGCCCAGGGGACGCACGGCACCGCCGATGACGTCCTGATCAAGGCCAGCCGTGGGGAGTTCATCGTCAACGCGGCCAGCACGAAGCGGAACGCCGGCCTGATCGACTACGTGAACCGCTTCGGCCGGAACCGGGACGTGCTCAAGGCCGCCGGCTACGCGGGGGACCCGGGCGGCCTGGGCATCCCCGGGTACGCGGGCGGCGGGATCGTGGGCTGGGTCCAGGGCTTCATCCAGAAGGGCAAGAGCTTCTTCATGGACGGGTTCTACCGCGCGGCCAAGGGCGCGCTGGACCCGATCGTGAGCGCGGCTCGGACCGGGATGGGGAACACGGGCCTGGGCGGCCTTCTCTCCGCCGGGGTCCAGAAGATCGTGGACGGGGTGTTGTCCAAGTTCAAGCCTCTGGAGTCGGAGCTGGGAGGCGGAGGCGGTGGGAAGGTCGTGGCCGCGGCCCGTAAGCAGATCGGCATGCCGTACTCCTGGGGCGGCGGCGGACCGGGCGGACCCTCGTACGGCATCGGCCGGGGCGCGGGCACCTACGGCTTCGACTGTTCCGGCCTGACGGAGTACGCCTGGTATCAGGCCATCCGGCGGTCCATCGGTGGGACCACCTACGCCCAGAAGGGCATTCTCCAGCGGATCTCCCAGCCCCGGCCGGGAGCGGTCGGCCAGCCCCATCCCGATCACACCTACCTGATGTCGGCTCCCGGAAAGATCATCGAGGCCCCGTTCACGGGCGGGTTCGTACGGGAGGTCCCGATGCGCTCCACCCCGTGGTGGGGCTGGCCCAAGGGCGTGACCATGGACGACGGTGGAGTGATCCGGCCCGGCTGGAACGCCCCGATCTACAACGGCACTGGCCGGACGGAGGGTGTGTTCACCTCCGACATGATCAAGGCCATGGCCGGCGGCCGGGGCGGAGACAAGACCTACCACCTCACGGTTCAGGTAGCCCCCGGCACGTCCCCGGCTGAGGTGGGCCGCCAGATCGTGGAACAGATCAAGGCGTACGAGCGCACCAACGGCACCAGGTGGAGGGGCAACCCGTGACGTACCCGCTGCCGTTCGTGGATGCGGAGATCGCGTTCACCTCCGGCTCCAACAGCACTCAGTACCTGACCCTGGACGACCCGGTCCGGGGCAAGCTGGACGTGGGCAAGCTTGCCCCGGGTACCGGCGTGATCGGTGGCGAGATCTTCGAGTCCGTGTCCACCGGGGGATTCCTGTCCGCCTGCACGATCACGCGCGGTGCGACCCGGCTGGATGGTCCCATGATCCGGTACGAGACCGGGAACGCGAGCCTGACCCTGCGGAACGAAGACCGGCGGTTCGACCCGACGAACCTTGACGGGCCGTACGTGATCGGAACCGGCGTGAACGACACCGGGACCCGCACGTTCGTGTGCTCGAACTCGCAGATGTTCGGGCACGGGGTCACGGTCGCAGTCGAGTCGGACCCTGACGACGGACCGGCGGAGGTCCGGGGCTGGACCGGGTTCCGGTCCGGAACCACGAGTTCGTTCACCGTCGACAAGCCGGCCGTGGCCGTTGGTGACGTCATGCTGTGCTTCCACACCGGGGACATCGGCCTCCTCACGAACATGACCATCACGGGTGGGGCCACCTGGTTGTCCCTGGGCACGATCGCGAGCCCCAGCAATGACACCCTCAAGACCCGGGTCTGGTGGAAGATCGCCACCAGCGCGGACACCGCGCTCCCGGCCACGAACTCTTACACGCTGGGCCAGGTCACCAACTGTGACTCCGTGGGCGTGATCATCTCCGTACGGTTCGCCGACACCTCCGTAACGCCCGTGATCGACACCCAGTTCAACAACCACACCAGCCAGTTCGAGACCCCGGCCGTGACCCCGACCGGGCCCAGCGGGATCGACTTCCGATGGGTGGCCGGGACGGTGGGTGGAGCCGGAGCCTCGTGGGAGCCGGCGGCGGCCACGGTCGGGTACACCGAACGCTCCGACCTCCAGAGCAACGAGTGGACGACCGGGGCCCTGTACACCAAGGACCTGGTGGCGGTCGGGGCCGGAGAGACCCAGATCACGCCCATGCGCGCGGCCCGGATCCTGGCCACCTGGGGCACCGAGGCCAACTACATCAC
Organism: Nonomuraea sp. NPDC050786; assembly: GCF_040654115.1. NCBI lineage: Bacteria > Bacillati > Actinomycetota > Actinomycetes > Streptosporangiales > Streptosporangiaceae > Nonomuraea > Nonomuraea sp. NPDC050786. The sequence continues at coordinate 28,738 of NZ_JBFAHJ010000047.1, read as the reverse complement.
GAACTCCCTGTTCCAGGTCTTCACCGGAGACGGCGGAGGAACCCTGGACGGCTGGCAGGCCGGGACCGGGACCACGATCTCCTCCACCTCAGACCGGGCCTACCTGGGCGGGTACTCCGTCAAGCTGGCGAAGGCTTCGGGATCGACGTTCACCCTGACCCAGACCTCCTCCGCCTACTTCTCCGCCCCGGGCGGCCGGCCCGTCACCATCTCGTTCTGGATCTACATCCCGGCCGCCGCGTACGCCGGCGTGACCGGGCTCCGGGTCCAGGACGCAGCGGGGGACGCATCGATCGCGGACGGGACCCTGGCCGCTCCACCGTCCGCGGACCAGTGGCACCGGGCGATCTACACGACCACCGTGGCGGACATGAGTCAGCTCCGCGGGATCAGGATCCAGGTCCTCACCAACGGCTCCCACTCCGCCTCGTCCACGATCGCGTACGTGGACGCGGTCCAGGTCGTGACCGCGTCCCGGCCGGAGCGCTTCACCTGGAACCGGCAACGCCACCCGATGTTCCGCGGCTTCGTGGACCACTGGGAAGTGAAGTGGTCCATGGAGAACGGCCCGCTCTGGAGCGAGGTCGTGACCCCGTGCTCCGACGCCTTCAAGTACTTCGCCAACTTCACCCGCATCGCTCAGGAGCTGCCGGTGGGGGCCGGGGAGGACACCGGCCAGCGCGTCCACCGGATCCTGGACCAGGTGGAGTGGCCGGAGGACGAACGGGTGGTCGACGCGGGGGACTCCGTGCTCCAGGGCACCGTTCACGACGGGGACGCGCTCGGAGAGCTGCAACAGTCCGTGGAGTCAGAGCTGGGGGAGTTGTACATGGACGGCTCCGGCAAGGTCGTGTTCCGACGCCGTAACGCCGTGCTCGAGGAGGAGCGTTCCCTGGTCCCTCAGTGGGTGTTCGGGGACGACGTCGACAACCCCCAGGAGCTGCCCTGGGCGGACCTGGTCGTCAGCTACGACGACGCCCAGCTCTACAACCTGGTGGAGGAGGCGATGGTGGGCGGGGAGACCCAGACCGTCCAGGACGTCCCCTCCAGGACCCGTAACCTCACCCGGCCGTTCTCCCGGACGGACCTCCTCCTGACGTCGGACGCGGAGGTTCTGTCGCACGCCACCATGATCCTGGCCATGAGCAAGGACCCCGAGTTGCGGTTCGACGCTCTCACGATCAACGCCTACAAGGACCCGTACCGGCTGTTCCCCGCCTTGCTCTCTATCCGGATCGGGGACCGGCTCCGCATCTACCGCCGGCCGCCGGGCGGAGGGCTCCCGATCATCCGTGACGTGATCGTGCGCGGCATCTCGCACAACATCGGCCAGGTCCAGTGGGAGACGACCTTTACTCTCCAGTCGGCCACCAAGTACAGCGACGTGACCCCGTTCTAAGGAGCCCCCATGGCGTTCAAGACGTTCGTCTCGGAGGAGGTCCTGGCCTCCGCCGATGTGAACACGTACCTGATGAAGCAGGCCGTGATCGTGTGCACGTCCGGCACCCGGCCGGGCTCCCCGAACGAAGGCATGACGATCTACGAGACGGACACGGACACGTACCGGGGGTATGACGGGGCAGCCTGGCAAGAAATCTTCATGCTGAACCCTCCGCGTTGTCACATCACCCGGACATCAACCCAGAGCATCCCGGACGGGGTCCAGACCACGGTCACGTGGCAGTCCTCGAGCTACAACTACCGGAACATGTGGTCGTCCGGCTCGAACCCCAGCCGGATCACGGTTCCGGCCGGCATGGGAGGGCTCTACCACTGCGCGGCCACGCTCGAGTACAACAACTCGACTCCGGGCGGCGGGGACGGCACCCGGACCGTGGCCCTCCTCCTGAACGGGTCCATCGTCGGCCGGTCGATCCAGCAGAACACCGGCACCGGCCAGGCCACCCGCGTGTTCTACGTCCGGGAGATAGTGGCGTCCCCCGGTGACTATTTCGAGATCGCCGCGTACCAGAACTCTGGCGTGTCGCTCCCCATCAACGTGGTCCAGTCGACGCCGTTCTTCCAGGTCCGCAGGGTCGGACCGGCATAGGAGGCCGGCTATGGCATACCGCGTCTTCCCCTCCGGCCAGGTCCCCACGGCCCAGGTGCTCCAGAAGTACCTGATGGACCAGGCCGTGATCACGTGCCAGTCCACGGCCCGGCCGCCGACGCCTGTCCCCGGGATGCTGATCTTCGAGCTGGATACGCTGACGTTCCGGGTCTGGGTGGACGCCACCGACACCTGGACCCGGATCGCGAAGGTCGGGGACTGGGACGAGAACGGGGTCCCGTACGCGGGCACGTCCCCGGTGTCCCGGCTGATCAAGGGCAAGGTCTACTCCGGGTCGATCCAGACCACGAACATCTCCGCGACCACCGACACCAGCATCGCGGGGGCGAACGTCCAGAACCTGTCCGTGGTCTCCGGCCGGGCCTACCGGATGACGGTGTCCCTGGACTACAACCGGGCATCGGGCACGGGAGCGCTGGACCGGCTGGAGTTCAAGGCGTGGAACGGGGCGGTGGGTGGGACCCAGCTCGGGGGCACGGTCCGGCACGAGATGACCGGCACGGCGGACACCAGCAACCGGAACGTGGTCCTGGGGTTCATCTGGAAGGCCGCGGCAACCGAGACGATCGCGAACCTGAACCTGTCCGCGACCGTGACCGGCACGTCCACACAGTGGGCGGCGGAACTGAACGCGGCCTACTGGTGCACGGTGGAGGAGCTGGGCCTGGCCTCGCTGATCTCTAACCTATGACCTGGCCTGTGGTTACTCTGGGCCGGCGGAGGTGGCCATGAGCCTATCTAGCCGGCTAGTCCGCAAACTCCCCCTCTGGGTGAGAGCGAACCCGATGGACGTCATGTTCGTGTTCCTGGGGTTGCCCACGTCCCTGGCCTCCGTCGTGGGCCTGTCCCAGTCCACCGCGCTCCACCATGTCCTCCCCTGGTGGGGGCCGCGGCTGTGGTCGATCGCTCTCCTGGCCGGGTGCGTGGCGTACCTGATCGGCGTGACCAGCGTGCGGGAGATGCTGGGGGCCCTGGTCATCGTCCGGTTGCCGGCGCTCCTCCTGGGCCTGCACCTGATCTCGATCGCGAGCCTGACCTACGCCGTGGTGGTGCTGATGTTCGCCGGATGGTCCGGCCTGGTGCCGGCGGTCGCCTATCTCGTGGTCTCGCTCGGGACCTGGGTCCGCCGCGTGGACCTCCGCGGCCGGTACTCCAGGGAGGACCGATGACCGCGTGGATTCCGACCATCGGGGTCGTGGTGGCCGCACTTCTGGGCGGGGGGATCGTCCGGGCGTTCGTGGAGTACGCCAGGAACCGCCAGGTGGGGAGGCTGGAGAGCCACCAGTTCGATTTCTCCAGCCTCCGGGAGATGAACGAGATCATGAAGAAGGACCTGGCCGGCGTCCGGGAGGAGCTGGCCCAGGAGAGGGCTCTCCGCCGTTCCGTGGAGGAGGTTCTGGCCAGGGTGCGCGAAGAGCTGGACCAGGAGCGTAAGCTCCGCCGGGCCCTGGAGGTCCGGGTGGCGGAACTTGAGAGGGCCGCGGGAGGAACACATGGTCAACTGGGTTGATCGCGGGGACTGGAACGCGAGGAAGCCGAACGGGGGCTACGCGGCGATGCCGGCCCGGCCTCGAGGTGTGAAGATCCATTACACGGGCGGCCGGGAGAACCCGGACATGGCCGGCGACCATGCCCTGTGCAAGGCCAGGGTCAGGGGCGTGCAGTCCGGCCACATGAGCGGCAACGGCTGGATCGACATCGGCTATAGCTGGGTCGTCTGCCACCACGGCCAGGTGTTCACCGGCCGCGGCTTCGGGCACCTGCCGGCCGCGAACGGGGCCGGGCTCAACTCCGGCCACTACGCCATCCTTGGCTTGGTCGGCACATCCGGCCTGACCAAGCCCTCCGACGCCATGAAGGCGGGGATCAGGGACCTGATCGACTGGCTCCGCGGTAAGGGCGTCGGGAACGAGATCAAGGGCCACCGCGACGGATACGCCACCGACTGCCCCGGGCCGGAACTGTACGCCTGGGTGAAGGCCGGGGCCCCCAGGCCAGGCGGCAAGCCCTCGAGCCCGAAGCCTTCCCCCACACCGTCCCGGGAGGACGACGACATGGATTACACGTCGCTGGCACTGAGCGCAGAGGAGGCCGTGAGCGTTCCGGCCGGGGCCTGGATCACCGTGCCGTTCGACACCGAGCACGCGGACCCGACCAAGGACCACGCGGACGGCCTTTACCCGTCGTTCCTGAACGGGCCGGCCCGCTACCAGGTGGACATTGACGTCAGCCTGACCGGGCTCCGGGAGGGTGAGGAGGTCCTGACCCGCCTGGTGGAGGTGCAGGCCGGCACGAGTCCGGGCGAGATCAAGGAGGCCACCAAGGACCGCCCGGTCCTGGCCCTGCCCCGGGAGGACGGGGTCACGTGGGTGACACACCAGGGTCTCGGATCGGTCGCGGAGGGCCGGAAGCTCCGGCTCCAGATCCAGCACACTGGCTCCGGCCCGGTGACCCTCACAGGGGCCTGGGTCCGGATGCTGAGCTTCCCCAGCTAGAAGGGCACAACGTGTACACGATGTTCAAGCGGGTCGTCCAGGTCGTCGCACTGGTCACCCTCGTGGCGGGCCTGGGTGTCGTCTCCCCCTCCACCGCCTCCACCGTCCAGGCCATGGACGCCACCCCGGCGGAGAAGCTGGTCCGCATCACGGTCATGGGCATCAACGCCCCCGGCAAGGACACCCTGGCGAACCGGAACCGTGAGTACGTCTGGATCAGGAACACGGGCCAGGACGAGGTCAACGTCTTCGGCTGGAAGCTGAGCGACGGCTACGGGAACCGGTTCACGTTCCGGCCGAACAAGCTGAAGAACCTCAAGCCGGACATGACCACGGATGCCACTCCGGCCCCGGTGCCCGACACGCTCATGCTCCCCGCCGGCCACTCCGTCCTGATCTACACGGGGGCCGGCAAGGACACCACCCCGGACAACGGCGTCCACGCCGTGTACCTGGACATGGCCGGCCACTACCTGAACAACACCTCCGGCGAGACGGTCACGATCAAGAACCGGGCCGGGGACGTGGTGGACCGCATCTCCTACGACGCGTACGGGATCAACCCGACCCCGTGACCAAGCACCGGCACTCCCCCACCACCCCTGGAGCCACCATGCGAATCTTCGGACGTGAACCCGTGTTCTGGCTGTCCGGCCTCCAGGCCCTCCTGGCCGTGGCCGTGGCCTTCCCCGTCCTGGGCATCACCCCGGACATGGCCGCCTGGGTCGTCACCGTGGCCACCGCTGTCCTGGCCGCCGCGGAGGCGTGGCTGGTCCGGCCCTTCACGGTCGGGGTCATGACCGCGGCCATCAAGGCGAGCCTGGCCGCGCTGGTCATGTTCGGCCTGCCGATCCCGACCGGTCTGGACGCGGCCCTGGTCGCGTTCGGCACGTTCATCGTGGGCGTGCTCATGGCCCCGAACGTCACCCCCGCCGCTTCCCCGGATCGTGACTGGCTGGCCGCCAGGACCGGGAACTACGGACTGTCTCGCCGGTAGACCCCTCCGCCGGCAGACAGGCGAAGGCCCCGAGCCCACCAGGAGTCCGGGGCCTTCGTCTTGCTCTCCGTAGGTCAGTGTCTCAGTACTTCAGCGGTTCAGGGGACTCACAGGTCAGAAATTCAACCGTCCCACTCACAGGCACTTTGCAGGTAGCTGGGCTACTCTGGCGCTGTCTCTCGGTGGTCTGACGACCACGAAGGCCCCGGACCACGTCCGGGGCCTTGCTCGTTCCCTGGGGCGTTCAACCCCAAGAGACGTCTCCCAGGTCCACGGTTCCGCCGTTGGCGTCCGCCGCGGCGGCCACCCGGTCCCAGTAGCCCGCGGCCTCCTCGGAGGCGTCACGGATCTGACGGTCACTCCTCCGGCTGGACCCGGCACCGAAGCTCCGGGCCTTACCGTCCAGAGAATCCTGGGCACCCCGGGCTATGTCCCGTTCGGTCGATGCGTTGCGGCGGGCCTGTGCTGCTGTCATTCGGCTCATGGTCACTCCCTATCGGCAGAACCGGCCCAGCACCACGCCGGCGGCATCGGTGACCGTGGCCACGCCCGTGGCCTGGTCTTCACGGTAGGTCAGGTTCTCCCGCGCCATACCGCACCCGTGCGCGGTCCAGGCAAGTGCCAGGGCCTGGCGGGTCTTCGGCCGGAGCCAGAATCGGATCTTCACTCTTCGGTCCCTCCTTGGGGTTCGTCAGGTGCCAGTCCCACGAAGGTCCGCCGTGATCGGGCTCGGGGTTCCTGGGTGTGGTGAGACCTCTCACCGCGTTCATGCCCTCCGTGGGGCTGGCCGTGCAAAAAGTATGACCCGGTGCTTGGCACCGGGTCAAGGTACTACCTGAAGTCTTGAAGTATGCGCTGGACCAACTGGTCCGCCTTGGCACTGTACCGGCGGGCAGCCGCTGGGTCTCTGTTCGGGCCGCGATTCGCCAGGGCCGCCAGGGCCTTGGCCGCTCTGGCACGGTCCTGGAGAACGCGCTTCGCCCCGTCCTTCGTGGGGTTCACGGGCTCCTCCTGGGCTCGTCCTGAACGCGATTATGACCGGAGGTTGCCCCCCGGTCAATCTGAGAAACGTAATTCGCAGGACAGATTTGTCCCGGTAGATGGCCCGTTACTCGAGGTCAACAGCTCCGGCCGGACGGGTCAGGGCCCTGGGTCCGCACACCTACAGCACGACGATCGCCTTGCGGTGGCTGGCGTTCCGCTGTGGCCGGGGGCGATCGGCTGCCGCGGTCGGCTTCGCCGCCCTTGCCACCGGGCCGCCTGGGGCTGGTCGCCGTGAATGTCCTGGTCTGTCCAGGTGGTGCGTACGGGCCTGACCTCTGGAGCGGACTAGAGCGGCCCTGGACGAGCCTGTGGCGGATTCTGACGGACTTTCAGCATGGTCTGGTGGCCGGGGCCCCGACGCCTCATTACAAGCTCCAGGAGTGGCTTCAGGGCGTTCCGGAGTCTCCTTGATCAGTCACCCTGCCCAGTGCAAGGTCCCGACGAAGGAGGGATCTTGCCCCGATCGCCCCCAGCCCGTCCGATGGCCGGCCACCGCCTGGCGATCGTCGTGCCGCAGGAGTCCACGACCTTGGTCCCTCAGCTTTCCACCCTCGTCCGTGATCTCACCAAGATCATGGTCCGGGTTGGTCGGGGTCCGGGTCGGTCGGAGACCCGGACCACGTATTTGATCTTTGGTCGGGGTCCCGAAGCCTTAACAATGCCCCGACCAAGCACCCCAGCTAGAGGGGCTACCCGGACCCGGACCACCCGACCCCCCTATAAAGGGGGGTGGTCGGGGTTGGTCCGGGGTCTGGGTAGCACCACTATCTAAGCTCCCGAACCCGGACCAAACCCAGACCATGATCTTGGTCCGGGTTGGTCGGGGTTGCTGGACCAATCCAGGGATTACAGGCTTCGGAGATCAGGTGAGGACTGGAAGAGCGCAGGTCAGACCCCGGTCTCGTGGGATTCCTGTGAAAGAACCAGTCGGCCGAGACCCAGAAGCCCGACCAGAGCACCCGAGACCCCGACCAGAGCACCCAAGACCCCGACCCGGACCGACCAGGCCCAGGGTGTGAAGGCAGAGGGCCCGAGATCACAGGACCACGACCTTTCCCCAGGTCAGGACCCAGACCAGACCCGGACCGACCCCAGACCGGTCGGGGTCTGGTCGCACGAAAAAGGCCCGGCCGCCAGCCGGGCCTTGCTCTGGTCAGGTCAGGGCTTCCACTCGTCCCGGTAGTCGGGATGATCGGAGTAGGCCAGGGCCAGGCGTTCCAGCACCCCGTCAATGGACGAGGGCCGGGAAGGGCGGAGGGGCCAGTCAAGAACCCACTTGATCAGCGCACGCTTGGCCTCCACCTCCCGGAGGACCCGGGCCGGCTCCCAGTGCGCGGCGTGGCGCGCATCGGCCCGGGTCGGCCAGCGCATGTACCCGTCGTCCTCGTGCTCGGGATACAGGTCAATGGTGTTGTCCTGGACGAGCCAGTGACGGTTCCCGGCCGCACGGGCCAGTTCCTCGTCCTCGTCCAGCCTGGCCCGTAGAAACTTGATCAGGTCCATGTCATCCATTCTCATGCCGAAGGCCCGGCCGCCGGCCGGGCCTTGCTCTGGTGGGGTTCAGGTGCCGGCCGGAGCCAGCTCCACCGTGAACCGGGCCTGGCACTCGAGGTTGAGGCATCGGATACGGACCTCGTCACCCACGACTCCGCACACGGCCAGGTCACCGCACTGGGGGCAATCCATCGGTCCCTCCCTGGGGATCGGTCTGGTTGTTCTCGAGTGATCGGTAATAGGAGTCCTGGGCCGCCATGCAGTAGTCACAGCCTCCGCACGGCGGTTCCCAGCCCCAGCCACCGCACGAGGTGTAGTCCGGGCAGTCCGGGTGGTGGTAGTTCTCCCACTCGGGAGTGTCCGGGCACGTGCAGGGCTTCTGACTGATGAACGTCGCCATGCCGTCCCGGACGATGTTCACGGGCGGGTCGTCCCTTAGTCGCTCCGCCTGGTCCTGTGCTTCCTGGACCGTGGCCTTGATCCGTTCCACGTCCATATGCCGGTCCGTCCTTGGGGGTCGGACCACCCCGTCTGGTCGGGGCTGGTCGGGGTTGAAGAAGGCCCGGCCGGAGCCGGGCCCAGGTGGTGGTCAGAACGGCGGGTAGTCCTGTTGCCGGCGGGTGCTGGGCCTGGGTGTGTGCCGGTCCGCGCAGTCGACGGCCCAGCACTGGTGGGTCCAGCACGTCTCCCGGTCATCGCCGTGCATCCCGGCGTCCTCGAGCTGGTTCTCCCGCTGGATCGCGGCGGCGAGTTTGGTGTCCATGGTCGATTCCCCTTGGATCAGTAGTTCAGTGTCTACGGAGTTCAGGGGCCCGGCTCCGGCCGGGCCCAGGTCGTGGTCAGATCCTGATCAGCATGCGCTGGCCGGGCCGAATCTCTCCGGTGATCTCCTCCCCGGAGCTTTCGTTTCTGGCTCTCACCGTGTCCGGCCCGATCTCCGTCACGATCCACACGCGGCCCGTGCAGGGTGCCCAGCCGATCCCGGTCACGGATCCGTCCTTGGCCTCCCTGTAGGTCTGGAACGCCACAGGCGTGACGATGGCCATGCCGACCTCCACGCTTTCCTGTGGGACGCTCTTCAGCCGGTTCCAGGGGATGACGTCCACTGGTGTCCTCCAAGGGACTGGGCCCCGGCGGGGCCTACTGAGTTCAGTATCCACTGACCTTGGCACAGAGTCAAGGCCCTGGCATGTCGCCGGCCCCCGGACATGCGAAAGGCCCGGCCGGAGCCGGGCCCAGGTGGTGGTCAGAGGTTGCGGAGATCAGCCGCATGCACGTCCCACACGCTCCCGTCCGGGAGTCGTACAGTGACGCGATTCTCGCCCTCGTAGGTGCAATACCGGGAGATGACGTTTCCCTTCATTTCCTGGCCATCGTTCAGGAAAGTGACCGACTCTTTGCCGTCCACCAGTTCTGAGGTGTCCATGGGCATGTCCTCCAAGACTCGAGGCCCGGCGGGGCCTACTGAGTTCAGTATCCACTGACCTTGGCACATAGTCAAGGTCAGTGGCTGCCTGGCCCCCGACATGACGAAGGCCCGGCCGATGGCCGGGCCTGAACTCCGTGGGTCAGTACCTCAGTGACTCAGGACCTGCACGAGCAACGCGGCCAGGAAGACCATGGCCACGTGGAAGCTCTGGTCCAGCGCGTACGCCCCCGTACCCAGGGTCGGGGCCGGGCTCCCGTCTGCCTTCACCGTGCCCTTGCCCAGGTTCCAGAAGTCCGTCTTCCTTAAGGCATCGGCGATCCGCTCGAGGGTGACCTTCCGGCCGTCCTTGCCCGGGTGGAAGGCGGCCCGGTCGGCCCAGTAGTGCGTGACCGCGTTCCAGGCCAGGCCGGCCAGGACCGCGTACCACGGCGGCCGGATCCCGGTGGCCAGCTCCGCCAGGAGACCGAACCCGGCCAGGGTCGCGGTCAAGGTCAGGACGTGTCGCATGCACGCGGACCGTCCAGCCGCGGCCGGGTCTCCCTTGGTCATGGCCTGGCGGTGGTTCTGGACCCAGTGGTCCGCGAAATAGTGGCCGGCGAACCAGGCCGCGAAGTAGACAGCGAAGATCATGTGTTGGTCCCTCCTCGGGGATCAGTAAGTCAGTGGTTCAGTACATCAGGAAGGCCCGGCCGGAGCCGGGCCTTGGTCATCTGGGGAACGTGGTCGTGAGCTTGATCTGTTGCCCGCACTCACAGGTGAACTCCGCGGTCACGGTCTGGCCGGGGGCCCCGTAGATCTCATGAGTCCGGTTGCAGCTCCGGCACTTGGCCGTTCGGGACAGGATCGCGGGCATGGTCAGCCCTCCGTGCTTTCCGCGCGTATCCGGGCCTCGAGCCGGCGGCGGGCCCTGTCCTCCGCCTCCCGGCGGATGTCCTCGGGGAACTCCTGGCGGGCCTCACGGATCAGGGCCAGGAGCGTGGTCGTGTCCATGTGCTGGTCCCCTCCTTGGGGGTCGTGGAGCGGGTCTGCTCAGCCCAGGAGGCTGGAGGCGAACACGGCCAACTGGTTGGCCCCGTGCATGACGCCGTCGAACACGCCACCCACCGCGTCGGCGGCCTGGGCGGGGCGGGTGAACAGGTAGAAGATCGCGAACGCGATGGCCACGTACGTGATCACTTTCTTGGTTCTCATGGGGGACCTCCGTGGGTCAGTGGTTACTGAACTCAGTATCCACAGACCTTGGCTCACAGTCAAGGTTCTGCCTGTCCCGGACATGAAGAAGGCCCGGCCGATCGGCCGGGCCTTCTAGTCCGCGAAGTATGCGTTGATCCGCTGTGGTTTGATCGTCTCTCCAGAACCCCACGAGTACTGGACCCTGACCGATCCATCATCGTCGTCTTCCATGGGTGGCGTGAACTCGAGCACCGTCACGGGATAGTTGGAGTCAAGGACTGCACTGCCTCCGATCGGGATCACGCCTCCGTCGTAGCTCTTGAGTTCCCACTTCGCCATGGCCTTGTCCTTTCTTCCGTTGGGACCACGGCCTCAGTATCCACAGACCTTGGCTCACAGTCAAGGACTGCCTGTCCCGGACATGAAGAAGGCCCGGCCGATCGGCCGGGCCCTATCAACCCTTCACACGTACCGGATGCTGAAATCCAGCTCGTCCGGCCGGTATACCAGGGCCCGATCAAACACGTAGTCCCCGTTCGTCGTGCGCACATAGGTTGCGAACTCATACGGGCTTGGGTCCCCGCTCGGGTCAGCCTGATACACGAACGTCAATTCCGCCTCCCGGGTGCCGGCCTGGGCTTGGGCCGGGCCCAGGGTAGGACTTCATCCCCTGAAAAGGACGTCCGTTACCACTTCTGTACCCAATCGAAATAGACGATTTCCCCCACCCTCATTTCCGCACCAGACGAATGGGGAATGGCTCATGTTTTCTCGCATGACAAAGCCCTGGCCATTGACCAGGGCTTTCTCGGATCACGACATGTCATAGTCTGCGGACAGATCGCGTCCCGGCCCCAGGAAGTCCTGGGCGTACTCGGTGACCTCCCCGAACTGGTCCCAGTAGAAGTTCGTCATCGTGAGCGTAGGTGTGCCGGCCTCCACGCCCAGGGTCTCCGAAGCCTCCTCCGGCACGGGCCTGATCGTGACCACGTCCCGACGCCGGACCGCCTTCCGGCCGGTCCGCTCCTCCACGAGGCCGAACGTCATCCGTGGCAGAGGCTCCGCCCGGACCAGCTCCGGGGCCGGGCCGGCGAAGGCGGCGGGGAGCCAGGACGTCGACAGGGCCACCGTGCCCTGGTCGTCGTAGTAGGCCCGCCGGCGGCGGACGACCTGGTCCCCGGGTTCGATGTCGAGCGCGTCCGCCACGTGGGCGGGGGCCGGGACGAGCCCGGCACTGATGATCTCCGTCCGCTCCCCTTGCCGGAGCCCGTCCCCGGTCGCCCGGAGCATGGTCAGCCGGTCCGGTCCCGTGGTCAGGATCCGGGGCAGAGCGGCCACGGTGCCGATGCCCTGGATGGTCTCGGCGTAGCCCTCCTCCCGGAGGATGGCGGCCACGCGCGTGGCCGTGGCTGTCGCCACCCCTTCCGTCTTCATGATCTCCCGGACGGACGGGATGCGGTCCCCGGGCTGGATCTCCCCGCGGATGATCCGGTCCCGGATCGTGGCCGCGATGCGCCTGTACGGTGCCAGTGCCTCCATGGTTTCCGCCCTCTCTGTTGACAATCGCGCGTCCCTAGAACAGCATAGAGCAGCAGTGATCTAGAGCACTCTAGAGTTACAGGGAGGCTTCGGTGCCCACCCAGCAAGCCCCGGTCGCGCAGTGGCCGGGGCTTTGTCGTGCCCGGAACTCAGTGCCGGGCCGCCCAGCTCATGGCCTCGAGCCAGAGCGGGTTCACCAGGTCCCAGCACACGGCCACGGGGATGGCCACGACGAACGCCGGCCGGAGGAGGAACCTCTCCACGGGGCCGCCGGCCTTGAGTGTCAGGAGCCTGGTCCGGCCCTTGACGGGCCAGAGGAGCGGGCAGCCCTGTTTCGTGATCATGTCCCCGATGATGTGCACGCTCATGCCGATGACCAGGGCGTGCGGCATCAGCTCGAGCGGGAAGCCCGGCCACCAGGCCGCCCCGATGGCGAGAGGCGGCGGGAGCACGTCATCCCACCACCCCCGGATCTTCAACAGGCGGATCGGGGCGGCCCAGCACAGGAACAGGATCACGGCCAGGACCGCGATCGACCAGACCTCACCCCGGTACGTGATCGCCGCCTGGGCCAGGAGGGCGGTCACGGCCACGCCCAGGATCGAGTGCGTGGCGGTGCGGTGGCCCCCGGTCGCACGGCGGAGGGCCCAGGACAGCCCCCTGGTGAGGAACCCGCCCGTGTTGCTGACGGTGGATCTGGAGTGGTCCAGGTCGGGGAACAGGCTGGCCCCCACGACGATCGTGGCCGCGACGACGCCGGCCGGTATGGAGGCGTCGGTGACCTGGTACGTGATCACCCCCGTTACTACTCCGGTCAGCGCATGACTGACACCCATCATGGTCGTAACCCTTCTGAACTGGAGGAATGCGAAGAGGCCCCAGGTGGGGCCCCATCTCACCTTGACTTCACCTTGCCTCTGTGTCAAGCTATGAATGTTACTGAATTACTGAACCACTGACCCCCAAGGAGGGGACGATGTCCGCGCTCGTTCTTCTGATCACGGTCCTGGCCGCCGCTCCCCTCCTGTTCGTGTGCTCCATCCAGGAAGCCACCGCCGACTCCCGGACCAAGACCGAGATGATCGCTTCCGTCCGCAACCGGGGGCTCCTGCTCACCACGGCCGGACTCACCTGGGGCGTCCTCATGACCGTGTTCCTGATCTCCACCGCGCTCCTTCTCACCACCACGGCCTGTCTGGCCGGGCTCGGTGGGATGCGCTTCTAGAACACGAAAACGCCCCCGGCCAAGGCACTGCACGCCCGGCCAGGGGCTGGACCTCTGACCCCACAGATTCGAGGAGAGATCCTGATGGCCATCATCCCGCGACCCGCGTCCGCGCGGAACATCGTCGCGACCATCATTTCCGCCCGGACCGCCCAGCCTCAGCCGCGAGCCATCGAAGGCCCGCCGGCAGGGACGACCACCGCTCTGCCGGCCGTCCAGTCGCGCCCGCTGACCCCCAAGGACAACGCGCTCCGCTACGCCATGAGCGTGGTCGGGCACGGCACGCTCAAGACCCCCGTGCACACCTGGGAGCGGGCCTGGGACTGGGTCAAGGTCTCGCACATGCGTGAGGGCGGAACCCATCGCGGCCCGGTGTCGGAGAGGCACGCTGCGGCGTACACCAAGATTCAGCAGGAGCGTGCGGCCCGTGCCGGTGCGGTGGTCAAGACCATGACCAAGCCCTGGACCACCCGGGCCCGCATCGGGAAGAACGGTTTCCCTGTCGCGCTCGGGACCTGGGGCCTCACCGCCGGGGAGGTGGCCCACGCCGCGTTCCCCGCCCACCCGTTCCTGGGCACGTTCATCGGGGGCCTGAACGGACTGCTCGCCGAAGCCGTCGCTGCCGTCGTGAGCGTGGCCAGCCCCGTGGCCCTGCCCGCCGCCGGCATCGCCGGCCTGGCCGCGATCGGTGGCAGCATCCGGCGGGAGCACGAGCGCCGCGGCGCACGGCAGCGGATCCGTGACGGTGTCGACTCCCCGGAGGACGGGAAGCTCCTGCCCGCCGTCGTGATGGCGGACTGTGCCACCCCGGAGGACGCCATGGAGGCCGTCCGGCGGGCCCTGGCGCTCGAGAGGGTCAACGTACGGCCCCTGTCCGCCACCGTCACGCCGTGGGGGTGGGAGGTCGTCGTCCAGCTCTTGAAGGGCCAGCCCTCCGACATCGTCCAGGCATGCGCTGACCTGGAGACCTTGCTGGACGTCCGGGAGGGTGGCGTCCTGCCCACCCCGCACCGGGACCGGCGTGCCCGGGTCACGCTCCGGATCATCGAATCCGACCCGTGGGCCACCATGCCCGATGACCCCGACTACACCGGCCGGAGCTGGTCCAGCCGCGACGCGATCTGGCTGGGCAAGCGGCTGGACGGTGCGCAGATGGCGACCAGCTTCCTGGCCAAGCACGGGCTGATCCTGGCCGCGTCCGGCGGTGGCAAGTCCATCTTCGTCCGCCGGGTGGTCGACGGGCTGGGGGCCGCCAAGGACGTTCACCTGTGGGACCTGGACCCGTCCGGAGTCGGGCAGGCTCCCCAGGAGGCCGTGATGGGCCGGATCGCCCTGTCCCCGGAGGACTGTGAGGCGGCCCTGACGGACGCCGTGGCCATCGCGGTCGGGCGTACCAGGCTCCTCCGCAAGCTGGGCATGGGTGACTCCTGGCAGGCTTCGGCGGAGCGACCGGCCATCGGGGTCGTCGTGGACGAGTTCCCGCGGCTGACCCAGGCCGGGAAGGCCGCCGCCGTCACCCTCCTGCGGATCGGGCGCAAGGCGAAGGTGTTCCTCCTCTTCGCCTCCCAGGACGCGAAGAAGGACGTTCTCGGGGACTCGATCGCGGGCCAGGTGGCGTTCAAGGCCGGTGGTCCTGGGCTCCAGCCCTGGCAGGAGGATCTTCTGTGGGGCCCGGGTGCTGCCGGTCGTGGCTGGCACCCGGGCCGCTACCAGCCGGCCACGAGCGAGGACAACCCCCAGGACGCGGGCGTGTTCTACATCACCGGGGCCGGCGATGACGCGGCCCTGCCCATGAAGGTCGGGTTCATGTCCGGCCGGACAGCCCAGGCCCGTGCTGAGCAGTACGCCCGGCTGGGGTACGTGCCCATGATCGACGCGGAGAGCCTGAAGGCCGCCGGCCTGGACCCGTACGAGGTGTACACGCGCACGGACGAGGAGGAGGCGGAGGCGGCCCAGGCCGTCGTGCTTGAGCCGGCGGAGGCCGCTCCGGTGCCGGAGGAGGCCCTGGCCATGCTGGAGGCCATCGCGGACGACATCCAGGCGTGGCCCTCGGAGTGGGTGCCGGCGTCGGAGCTGGCAGCCGTGGCCGCGGCCCGAATGGGCTGGGAGCCGGGCAAGCTCACGGAGATGCGCGTGGCTGAGTTGCTGAACGCCGCCTACATCCCGGTCAAGCGTCGTAACCGCGGCATCGTGCGGCCTCGTGCGGCTCTCCTGTCCGCTGTGGGCCGTGACCTCCTGGCCACGGCCTGATCCCGAAGCCCTACACCCTGAAGACCTGATTGGAGACTGACGTGAACACCCCCAAGCCCAAGCCCCATGGCCGCTACGCGGCCTGGCTCCTCATCGTTGTCCCGGGCGGGACCTCCCTGGCCTTGTCCATCGCCCACGCCCTGCACAAGGGAGGCGGGTCGGACCAGTGGATTGCCGTCCTGGTCGGCACCATCCCGGCCATGTGCGTGGCCGTGCTGGCACACATGGCCAGCCACGGTAAGACGGACAAGGCCGATTGGTTCATCACGTGGGCGGTTCTGCTCCTGGCCTTCGGCATGAGCGCATCGGCTCAGGCGGCCAGCGTGGACCGGTACATGGACTGGATCTTGCACTGGTCCTTCCCCATTGCCACGGACCTGTCCACGATCGTCGGCCTTCGCCGGCTGATGGCCATCGGCAAGGAGCATGGCCACATGACCACTCGGGAGGCATCGGTGGCCCCGTTCGATGGTCATGGCCACGGTCTCGTGGCCACGGAGATGGCCAAGGCCGATGGCCACATGGCCATGCTGGGGCGTGGCCACGAGACCGTGGCCAATATCGACGGCCATGGCCACGAGGATGGCCATGGCCATGAGGATGGCCACGGTCTCGTGGCCACGCCGACCGTGGCCACGGCCACGGGGACGGCCACGGTCGGTGGCCACACTCTCGTTCGTGGCCATGGCCACGTGGCCACGGTCGGTTTGGCTACGGCCACGGAGCCGGTGGCCACGCCTCAGCCCGTGGACAACGCGGCCAGGACTACGGCCACGGTGGCCAAGTCCACGGCCAAGAAGGCTGTGGCCAAGCCCTCTGACCAGGGAAAGGACACGTCCCCGAAGGGCGGCCTGACGGAGGCCAGGCTGGCCGTGATGGACAACCCGGCCATCACGTACCAGGAGCTGGCCGTGGCCATCGGGTGCTCCGAGCGCTCGGCCAGGCGGCACTTGGCCACGATCAGCCGGGAGAAGGAAGAGGTGGCCATGGCCATGGCCATGGACCAGTTGGCCACGAGCGTGGCCATGGCCACGGACGAGAAGTGATGGCCATGGCCACGTGGCCACGCTCTTGGCCAAGATCGGTGGCAGTGGCCACGTGGCCACGAACGTGACCACAAGATGGCCACGCCCTCGAGGATGGCCAAGAGCGTGGCCATCTGACAGAACAGGCCCCGCACCGGAGGAAGGGTGCGGGGCCTGTTCTGTGCCCGGGTCCGGCCGGCGACGGGTGTACACCAGGGGATTGCACGCGGGCCTGCACGGGCCTGCATCGGCCGGCACGGTGCTGACTCCTGGTGCCGACCCCGTGACCAGGGAAAACGCTCTTGAGTCAGCCAGTTGGGCACCAATCCCCGGGGGAGGGGGGTCAGGGGCCTGACCTGGGGAAACGTACGACACCCTTACCCTGTAAATCAGGAGTGCACAGCTCCCGGCCGGGCCGATCGTGAGGTAAGCTCCGCTCCGGCTCGGGATGGGCTGGCTCTGGAGAGAGCGGACAGGCCCCCACACCATCGGTGTGGGGGCCTGTTCTTGTTCTGGGCTACAGGGCGGCCAGTCGCCGGCTCGAGGACGGATGCGCGTCCAGGATCCAGACCCAGCGGGTTCCGGGGGCCTCGTCCTTGGAGGTGTCGGCCACCATCTCCCGCATGTAGTCCAGGCCGGGGAAGCCGGCCGCGTTCAGCAACTCCACGCCGCGGCGGTCCGCCTCGTACTCCGCCCTCCGGTCCAGGGCCTTGGCGGTCAGGGCGGTGGCCGCCCACAGCACGCCCAGGACCAGGAGCATGACCATGTTCCTGGCCGGGCTGCCCCACCAGTAGACGTCCAGGGCCCAGACCGCTCCCTGGGTGCAGGCGAGCATGATGAAGGCGGCCACGCTTGCCCTCTCCAGGATCGAGGACAGGACGCGCGTGGTGTGGCCCAGCTCCTGGTGGGCCAGCTCGTGAGCCAGGACCGCGTACCGGATCGACTCCGGGCCGGTCATCAGGTCCACACCCAGCCGGACCACGGGCAGGCTGTGGCCCCGGCATCCGGTGGCCACGGCGGTGTCTCCGATGCCGTGATCGGTGACCAGGACCAGGCCGGGTAGCTTCGTGAGCGCGGTCATGGCCTGGGCCGCCTCGTTCAGGTTCGTCATCTGTCCCTCCATGGGGAAAGCCCCGGCCGATGGCCGGGGCTGGTCGGGTCTGGTCACTTCCGCTTGCGGGTGTTGGAGATCTTCCGGGCCTTGCTGCCATGGCCCTTGGCGCAGCACGTGCAGCCCTTGGTCTTCTGGCTGTGCAGGCACGTGGGGTTCAGGCAGGTGTTCATGACGGCAGCGGTGCCGCGGGCCACGGTCCGGATGGTCTGGGTCAGCTTCATGGTCCCCTCCTTGGGGGTCGGTCTGGCAGGTTCGTGGCCCGGCCGGAGCCGGGCCTGGGGTTACCGGGGAAGGTCACACGCGCAAGCGGTGTAGCCGTTGCTGCCCTGGAACACGGGCCGCTCGTCCGAGCACCGCTTGCCGGTCCAGATGATCCGGGGTCCGTAGAACCGGGTCAGGGCCTGGGGGGTCGCGTGCCACTCCTTGGTAAGGGCCATCATCATGTCCTCCTTGGGACTCTCGAACTTCTTACTCTCATGGTGCGCCCACCTTGGCTCACAGTCAAGGTGCTGGCCGGTGGGAGTTCGGGCGGAGCTGGCCCGGACACGCGAAAGGCCCCGGACCACTTCGGTCCGGGGCCAGGTGGTGGTCCCTCAGCTCTCGATGTAGTCCGGGGCCGGCACGGTCACGGCCAGGAAGCTGGTCCTGAGTCGGGTGGTCCAGTGCCGCTCCTGGTCCGGCCGGAGCGCGTGGACCGTGAACCCGAGCGTGGTCAGGTTGTCGGCCCACGTCGGGGTCAGGTGCTTGATCACGTTCTCCACAGCCTTCCTGGCCGCGGCCATGTCCGTCGTGTAGACGTCGAACAGGAACGCGCCGCGGCCGGTGCTGCCCAGCCGGACCTCCCAGACCTTGGCCTGGTCGCTGTCGGGGGTGAAGGCAGAGGGAGCGGGGGCGGTGATCGTAGCGTTCATGGTGCCCTCCTGGGGGCTCGTCCTGAGTGGTTGTGAGACCAGTATGGGCCCCACCTTGGCAATGAGTCAAGGTCCTGAGCCTGTTTCGAGGGATCTTTTCTCACCCCATCTGACCTGGGGAAATAAGGATAAGGATAAGGACAGAGACGTACGCGCATAGGTGTCCAACACGCGCAGGCACGCGAAGCCAAGGACATAAGGCAGCGTGATCATGCCATAGCTTGCCCTGGAGTCAAGGAGTCTGGCAGACTGGAGCGGTCATCCCCAAGCCCCAAGGAGGGCATGTTGATCTCCCACATCTATCTGGCTCTGGCTCGCCAACCAGACACCACGATCAGGGATCTGAGCATCCTTGATGGCATCCTCCGCCGTGTCACTCCCGGCCCTTATGGGTGCTGGATCTGGTCGGGCACCGCCACCTCCGCCGGGGGTAGCGGCCGGGGGTCCGCCAAGCCCTACCCACAAGCCTCGATCGGTGGCCGGCCCCAGCGGGTCCATCGCGTCGTGTACGAGATCGTTCATGGGAGCATCCCGGCTGGCTACCACGTCGACCACGCATGCCCCGTTCCGCACACTCTGTGTGTTCGATGGGACCACCTCGAAGCTGTTCCGCCCAGCGAGAACGAGCGCCGGAAGCATGTCCGGGTGACCGCAGACCCGTACTGGGAAGTAGGCCCGGACCAACTACCCCAGCACCAGATCACGGCCATGACCCGGCGGGATCAGATCCTCCTGGCCGTGGCCGAAGGGTGCGGGGTACCGGAGGAGATCGTGGCGGCCACGGGGATATCACGCACCATGGTCACCGTGGACCTTCAAGAGCTGGCTTCCCAGGGCCTCATCTGGCACGAGGGAGTTCGTGCGTCCCGATCCCGCCCCTGGAGGCTGGTCAGCGGGTAGAACTGGCCGGGGCCCTCCGCCGTCCCGGTGGTTGTGCCCGGACATGACGAAGGCCCCGCTCGGAGCGGGGCCTTGGCCGGGACTCGGTGGGTCAGTGGCAGTCGAAGAACGGGTGTGGCGGGAGGGCTGAAGCTCCCGCCACCCACTCATCCCGGTCGATCATGTCTAGGTCAATGGCCTCTTCGGCGTCAAGCCAGCGGTAGTAGGCCGCGCGGTCGCGGTGTTCGAGGACATCACCGATCCAGCTAAGCGTGATGCATACGGTCCTGAAATCATCACCGGTGCTCTCGCTTTGCTTCGTCCTGGCGACTACGTACATGTCGCAGAGTTCCCGGGTGGTGCGAGGTTCGAGAGAGGCACGACCGCGAGCGTGCATCGCGGCGAGTCGGGCCTTGGCGGTGGTGGTCTGTGCCATCTCGGTTCCCTCCATGGGGCTTGTTCTTGCTGTGCCTCCAGGATGGCATGCACCTTGGCTGAGAGTCAAGGTATCCTATGCCCTTTCCTCCTGAACTACTGAAGCACTGACCCCGGACATGACAAAGGCCCCGCCGGAGCGGGGCCTTTTTGGTCGGGTTGGCAGTCCCAGTCTGATGGCCGGCCGGGCTCGTCACGGCGGGCCTGATGTCGTGGAGGTCCCGTGCTCGGGACCTGAGTTCTGGGCCTGGACCTGGTCCAGGTGGTGCCAGTGTCGCGGGCTGGGCGACCCCTTTCCGTGTCTCTCGGCGGGTCTGACCTCCACAGTGTGAGGGTGGTCTGAGACTCGCGTCAACGATTACCCACAGATATGTCGACTACATAGTGTGAGCATTCCTCGCACCCTCGACATGGTGAAGGCCCCGACCAAGGTCAGGGCCTTCTGTACTTCGTAAAGGCGTCGGGGCTAGTGCGCTCGGCCCTCCTCCGCCTCACATGCCTTCGTCTGGGCCAGGTCCCGGGCCTGCCGGCGATGCACGTCGGTCCAGATCATGGCGGCGGTCAGGATCGCCGCCGTGGTCACGACCAGGGTCCCCTCCATCCCCCAGCGATACGCGACCACGACACTGAGCACGAGGTGCCCCAGGCCCAGTGCCACGAAAGCGGCCTTGCTCAGCCGGTACTGGATCTTGTTCATGTGCCCTCCCTGGGGCTTCGGTGGTCAGTACGTACGGGGTTCAGTAGATCAGGACAGTCAAGCATCTAGCATGACGAAGCCACCGGCCAGGAATGGTCGGTGGCTTCGTCATGCTTGGTCCGTGTCAGGACGTTCGAGCGATCCGCTCAATCTGGTGCACGGCCACGCCCAGCTCCACGTCATTGTCAAAGAACACGACGTAGGGGAAAGGCGTCGGGTAGTCCCGGGCCTTGACCACGGTCCCGGTCGTTCCCCGCGGGACTCGGTAGTGGGCCCGGGAGTCGTACGGGACCACGGACAGCTCCGGTTCGTCGGTCGGGATTGAGCCTGCCAATGTGACCAAGGACCGGACTCGGTCCTGTTCGGCGAACGTGATGTAGTCCATGACCGGACCATACTCCTGTGCTGTGACATTCCTTTGAGTGATCGTGCTCTTGGTGCGCTGCCTCCGGGTCCGGCTTCGGGCCGCTTTACCGATGTCCCGCCCGTCCACCCCGCGCAGCTCCGGCGGAAGCCAGATCTGAACCGGCCGGTTCGCGTGGTCGTGGACGAACCGGTCATGCTCGTGGCCGTTGCAGGTGGGGCAGAGCTTTTCGCCTCTGTTGGAGATCAGGCCGGAGAAGGCCCGGCCCTTGTACGTGTAGGGGATTCCGGGTTGGTTGCAGTGGTCGCAACGCTTCCCGTCCCCCGGGTTCTCGTGACTCATGCCGACGTCCTTTCATGAGAAAGGCCCCGGGCTCAGCCCGGGGCCTGGTCTCTACTTGAGCTTGTTCCAGTGCCGTTCCGCGATGGCCGCGAACGCGCGCCTGGTTCCCTCGTGGTCATCGTTCGTAGGGGGCATGGTGGTGTCGAACGAGAACGAAGCTCCGGTGTTCTGGTCCAGGATCGTGATCTCGCCGGAGTAGAGGCACCCGCCCCGGCGAATCGCGGTGTGGGTAACGGCTACCTTCTTGGCGCGGTCCCGGTACACGGTCTGAACGCTGACACCCTCGTAACCACCGGTCGGGCTGGGCTTGGTGTCCGTGTAGGTCATGACCATGTTGAACATGGGGCCCTCCGTGGGGTTGTTCCTCTGTGGAGTTGTTCTTGCCTGTGAGTCAAGGATGGCACAGGGCTTGGCTCAAAGTCAAGCCCTCGAAGGAGGCCAGACCTAGCTGGCCACCAACTTGACCAGCTCCGTCCGCGAGTAGATCGCGAACCGTCCTTCACGGCCGGTGTCGGGGCACCGGTACCGGGCATACCAGAGGCCCCCGATGCCTGACTCTTCGATCTCCAGGAACTCCTGGTGCCGGCCGCGGTGGTCCCAAATCAGGGCCTTGGCCGGGATCTGGTCCGCCGGCACGCTCTCGTACTTCTCCACCTCCTGGACCGGGGTGGACTCGATCGTCTCTCGGAGCATCTTCAGGGAGGACAGATCCCGCCAGGAGTGGCGGGGCCGGTCGACGTCCAGGTGGGAGGCCGGGACGCATCGCCAGAGTGAAGTGAACAGCCGGAGGGACCGGCCCTGGGTCTGTCGGGAGTGCCAGGACAGTTGCACGTGGTACTCCGGGTCCTTGCGGCCCAGCTCCACCGACACGAACGGGTTCCCGTCCGTGTCCTCGTTCCAGTTCACGGCGGTGAGCCAGCCCTGGGCCTGGGCCAGGTCCACGAGCTTCTGTGCGACACCGGGCAGCTTCTTCTCCATCGGCCCTCCAAGGGACTCGGGTCTGATCGGCAGGTACGGGGTCAGGATCTCAGTAGGTCAGGAGATGAGGAAGGCCCGGCCGGAGCCGGGCCTTCGTCTCACGCTTCGTTCTCCCAGGTCCAGAACAGCCCACGCGCGTGGTGCAGTAGGTGGCTGGTCTCCCCATCGATCCCGCTGGGCTGGTTCTCGTGTCCGGCAGGCTTCGTGCACTGCACGAGTCCGGCGCTTGCCCGGTATCTGCTGATGCACTGCTTGGTGCCCATGTCTCCTCCCTTCAGTAGCTCCGGGATTCAGTAAGTCAGGCCCGGCCGGAGCCGGGCCTTGGTCTGGGTCTTACGATTCCGTCGCACGACGTCGGGCGGTGGTCGCGGCACGTCGGAAGGTCTCCTTACGCTGGGGGTCCGTCTCCTCCTTGGCCGCCTTGTCCCAGCCCTTCGCGACCTTCTTCCATTCCTTCTTGGCGTTGATGGCCATCTTGGTCCCTCCTTGGGGGCTTGACTCTGTGTCTAGGGAGATCGTCTCTTGACCTTGCCTCACCGTCAAGCGTTTCCCGTTTCCTGTTGGCAGGCAGACCACGAGAAGGCCCGGCCGGGTCCAATCAGTAATCCAGCTATTCAGTACCTCCTGAGTTCAGGAGATCGTGGGTAGTCTCGGCCGGCTCATCCCCTCGAGGACAGGAGCTTGACACACAGGCAAGGTCTCCCCCATGCTCGAACCAGGGAGACCCACGAAGGTCACGAACAAGGAGGCCCACGGTGGACATGAATGTGGAACGGCTTCTCGAGCGCATCAACGGCACGAACAGCATGGACGTGCGGCGGGTCCTTGGAGTGCTGATCGTCCAGGCCCCCGAAGCCCTGGAGAAGGCACTGAACACGGTCGCGCGCTGGGATGCCGAAGGGGCCGGCCGTGTGGTTCCGCTGGCCCAGAAGGCGTAGGGGACAGGACCAGCTCGTCCTGGCCCGTATCGAAGAGTCGATCATGACCCTCCGCCACCTCCAGCTCCAGGGCCGGCCCGGGGCGGAGGTCTCCATGAACATCTGCCTGGAGCAGTGGGCCAGGGCCTGGGACCGCCTGGTCCTGGAGGAGTACGAACGCCAGGTGACGGACCTGGCGTCCCCCGACTACCACGGATAGGGCTTTTTGATCTTCGAGAAGCCTGCTTCTCAGTGATCATCTGACCCGTGATAACTCGGCTTATCACGGGTCAGATGTCGGCCCCAGCCCCCTCTGGCCGGGGCTTATTCATGTCCGGAGGGCCAGGAGGCCCTGAGCCGGCCTGTGCGGGCCGTGACCCCCACCTGGTCCCGATGCCCTTCGGTCGAAGGAGTTCGCTTGTCCACGGCCATCCTGGGGGCGCGATTTCAGGCTTCGGAGCCCTCCGCCTTCCGTAAGTACGGGATTCAGTAGATCAGGCTTGACTTTGAGCCAAGGTATGCAGGAGGATGTTTGCAACGAACTCCCAGGGAGGGAACGATGGAGATCAAGTTCGGTGGCCGCCACGCTCAGGTCCGTGTCATGTTCGACGTCCAGGACGCGGAGCCGCTGATCCTGGCGGATGAGACCAAGTTCGTCCCCCGGAGAATCCGCATCACCTACCGCGACAACGACACCGCGCGGTGGATGCTCGAGGGCCGGAAGCTCCGCAAGGACGGGGCTCCCTACCTCAAGGACGCGACCGTTCTGAAGGACGATCTCCTGTACGTCCCAGCGGAGGGCGGGTACCAGGTCCCGTCCTGGATCACGGACCTGGTCACGGAGCATGCTCCGAAGACCATGGACATCTGACCACGAGCACGAACAAGCCCCGACCACACCGGCCGGGGCTTCGTCGTTCCTGAAGTCAGGACCTCAGTAGATCAGTCCTCCACCGCCTCCAACCCGCCCACGGCCGACCGTGCCCGGCCCAGCACCTTCGCCAGCTCGTCCGCCTTCGCGCACGCGGCCGCGGTCGCCTCGACGAGCGTGGCGTGCGCGGCCTGGACGTTGCCGCCGTGCTTGCCGTAGTCCGGGTTCTCCCGGATCGCGCCCGCGTCGACCTGCTCTCCGATCCAGTCGGCCATCTGGTTGAGTGCCTGGGGCAGCTTGCCCAGCGCGTCGACCAGCTCGCCGTACACGCTGTAGACGGTGCTGGGGTAGACGAGCCCGCCGTTGCCGGGCATGGTCGCGTAGTTGAGCATGCGAACCGCCCGGTCGATCCCGGCCGCGATGGCCCGTGTCCCTTCGGACGAGTGCGGCCCGTTCACGCCGACGGGTCTGCCCTCGTTGTCGGTGATCTCGATCATCAGCCCACGTCCCTGATTCCTCATGTAGGTGTCCGCCAGTTCGGTAACGATGCGGCTCCGCTCGTTCGGGTCGGTCACGCCTTCCAGGCGATCGGCGAGTACCGAGCGAGCCGACCCGGGAACCCGGTCGCACGGGCATTCCGCGATTGCATCTCTGAGCGCTGGGTCAGTGGTGGCCGTGCGACCCAGGCAACCGAGCAAGTTCAACTTCCCGATCTCGCACAGCCCGCGGGTACAGCAGGAGCACTCAGGGCATGGGCCAGGCTCGGGTCTGCCGTAGATCGGGCCGAACGGTTCGGCATAAGCGTGTTCGTCTGTCATCAGTCCGCGTCCCGGATCCGCCTGGCCAGCTCCCCGACCATCTCCGGAGTTTCCGCCGCGTACTCCAGAAGAGCCCGCCACATCTTGGAGTGCGGGAGCCGGGGCACGTCCAGCTCGTCCCCCACCTCCGCCACCAGCCGGTTCATGGCCCGGTAGTCCGCCGGGTCCAGGTCCACCGTGATCCGTACCGGGTCGGTGCGCTTCGCGGTGGTGCCCCGCTCCGGCACCTGGCCGGCCTCGTCCTTCCGCCTGGCCGCGGCCACCCGGGCGAAGCGGTTCGTTCTCCTGTCCGTCATCACCGGCCGGCCCTGGCCAGGTACTCCGCCGCCAGGATGTCGATCGGGTCTCCCGGCCGGATGTCGGGCACGGCCCCGAAGGCCAGGGCGTACACCTCACGCCGCGGGATCTGGGGCCGAAGGACCTCGTACCCCAGCTCTGTGAGCGCTGACCTGGCGTCGAAGCCGCTCCGGGCCCCGGCCACGACCCGGTTCAGGAGGATGGCGATCCTGGCCGGCGACTCCCGGACCTCCGCGATCTCGTCCAGGAGGTCAGTAATTCCTGAAGTCCGTTCGATCTCGATCGTGGTCGGGGCCACGGGAATCGTGATCTCGTCCACCCGCCGGAGCACGGACCGGACGATGGCCCCGTGGTCCTCTGCCTGGGGGAGGTCGCAGACCACGATGGTCTTGTCCCCGCCGATGCCCGACAGTCGTTTGCCGGCGTCCTTGACGGCCAGGCCGTAGACACTGAATGGGAACCCACCCACAGCATCGGACCAGGCCAAGGCGGAGCCGGCCGGGTCGCAGTCGGCCAGGGCCACGTCATGGCCCCGGGTGTGAAGGGCGTAGGCGAGCAAGACCGATGTGGTGGTCTTGCCCGTGCCGGGCTTGAGGTTCGTGAAGGCTATGGAGAGCATTGCAGTACTGAACCACGGAAGGCAGTGGGTACGGAACGCGACCCGGGGTTTGGACACGAAGAAGGCCCGGACCTTGGTGGGGTCCGGGCCTTCTTGCTGGGGCGAGTCAGAGCCACATCAGTTCGTGGACGGCGTCGGGGTTCTTGTTCGCCAGCTTCGCCAGTTCCCGGCTGGTCATGCCCTGCTTCATGGCCCCCTCCCAGACGAGCCGGGGAGACGCGGCCCCCACCAAGATCTGGATGGATCCCCTACAGAAGCTGGCCATGAGCGCGGGGTCTGATGCGTTCTTGGCTCCGATCCGGTCGCACTCGTCCAGGGCTTCCTGATACGTCATGGTCATGGTGCCCTCCGTGGGATTCTCGCCCTTGCCTATGGGTCAAGTATCCCTCCTGTCTTGGCATAGAGTCAAGCTTTCAGTCTCGACTCCTCCGCCGGCCAGAGGTCCGCGTTCTCCTCCTGCCACACCCGGTACGCCTCCCGGGCCTCCACTTCCCGGGCCGGCCGGTGAAGGTAGGGGAACAGCTCCTGGCCCACCAGAGAGCCGCGACGGGCCACGGCGTAGGCCAGGCCCAGGACGTCTATCCAGCGGTGCTGGAGGATGATGTTGGCCGCGCGGATCGTGGCCTGGACCTTGGGCGTGGCCTCCTCCTTGGACATCCCCAGGGTCTGGCACCGGGCCCAGACCTCCTCCAGGTCTGTTCCGGCCAGGTTGTTCAGGCGGTGGGTCAGATCCGGGTCCTTCCGGGGGTCACGTCCCCGGCCGATGAACCACAGCCCGGACGCCTGGGCCCCGGCCAGGAGCATGGCCACGTAATCCACGGTGGGTAGCGCGTCCATGTCTTCTCTGATCTGGCAACGGTCTCCGCCCATGCCGATGCGCTCATGGCTGACCACATGCACCTCCCAGACCCACATGCCCAGGGTCTGGGCGACCACGGCATGACCGGCCTCGTGGACGGCGGACAGAAGGCGGAGGAGACGAGGGGGCAGGTCAAGGGTCTGCCGGATCTCCAGCTCCAGGACGGTCTTCTCTTCCGGGCTCATGGTTCCCTCCGTGGGGATCAGGGGTGTGTCTCCAGCATGGGCGGACCTTGGCTCTGTGTCAAGGTAGTTGCCTGGGTTACCCGAGCATGACGAAGGCCCGGACCTTGGTGGGGTCCGGGCCTTCGGTCGTTCAGAGCTGGTCCGCGTCCACGATCCTCCGCCGGCCCCGGCCGTCCAGGTACAGGACTCGCTTGGTCAACTCGGCGTCGGGAGGTAGTTCAGGACCTTCTGGATTCGTTCGATGACGTTGCCTGGGTTGGTGTCCCACCTGTCCGCGTCGTCGGCCTCCATGCGGTCCAGGATGTGCTGGATCAGTTCCAGCTTGTCCTCCTGGTTCATGTACGTGATCGCGTCCAGGTCCAGCTCCCGGCTGTCCGGGAGCTTCACGGGGGTGGCCATGCTCTGTCCTCTCTCGAAAGGAGAAGGCCCGACCGAAGCCGGGCCTGCTCGGTGGTACGGCGGAGGGGTCAGCCCAGAAGCCGGCTGATGATGCCCCGCTTGGCCGGGGCGATCTTGTCCAGCTCCTCCTTCATCCTGCGCTTGGCCGCGCCACGGCTACCCTCGTGCTGGATGAGGGCCTTGAACGCGGTGTCCCGGTCCTTGTCGCTGCGACGGGAGTCGATGGCCTCCCGGGCCAGGGCCGCGCTCCTGTTGCCGGCCTGGGCACGTCCCTTGGCCTTGGCGTACTTCTCGGGTGACATGCGATCGAACATGGTTTGCCCTCCTTGGGGCTCTCTCGGTTACAGGTCCAGCATGCACCCACCTTGGCTCATAGTCAAGGTCTTAGGAGGCTGGAAAGTAGAAGGCCAGGACCTGATCAGGTCCTGGCCTTCCCGCTACTTCTGGGCCGGGATCTCCTCAGCCGTCACCACCCGGCCGCCGGCCCCCTCCCACATCTCCAGAAGGACGTCCACGTCCTCCGCCGCCGCGATCAGCGAGCCCAGCCAGACCCAGCCCCCGGCCCGCTGCCGGTACAGGGTCAAGTAACGCTCCCCGCCGGCCAGTGACGGGATCGGCTCGTACAGGGCGAACCCGTGCGGGCCCTCCACCAGGGCCCGCATCGCCGGGGCCTGGACCCGGAACTCCGCGGCCGGCTCTCCGGTTGCGGCTTCGGGGGCCAGGTCGTCGTTCTTCACTCCGGGCACGGGATCTCCTCCAGGTCGGTGTCCAGGCAGACCTTCACCAGCTCCGGATCCGGCTCCTTCGCCGGCTCCGTGACCTTCACGGTCCTGGTCACGGTCGGGGCCGGGCTGGGGTCACGCCATCGGATCGGTCCGGGCACCTCACGGACCTTGGTCTTGGTAGGCCCGGGAACCGCCTTCGCGGTCACGGTCGGGCCGGGGGCATGGTGGGTGACGGTCACCCGAGCGGAGGGCATATGCGCTCGCTGGACCGCGACCCTGGCTTGGCCCTGGCCCCACGAGTACCCGAGCACCAGGGCCGCGGTAGTCGACGCGCACATGAGCACGGCCCACGGCCACCTCTTCGGCTCCAGGTCGTGCTCCTGGTGGCGTCCGGCCGGGCCGCGGAGGGCCCGGTGGATCGGTCCTGTGATCGGGCCTGTGTCGTCGCGGTGCCGGCCTCCGTACGTCCCTGGCCCGGCCGGCTCGTCCAGGGTCTCCGCAGCCGTCGCCGGAGGCCCAGGTTCCGGAGGCTCTGGGGCCTCGTCCCCTTCCAGCTCCTGACCAACGCAGTGCGGGCACTCGTAGC
>NZ_JBFAHJ010000046.1:0-70160 GCF_040654115.1 Nonomuraea sp. NPDC050786 | reverse complement strand
CATGCGCCAGATGCACGGCCGGGCTGGCTTCACGCTGCTCCGCCACCGCATTCTCTTGCCTAGCTCTCCGTCACCACCGAATCTGAGACAGAGCCCAGTCAGTGGTGTATCTCGATCTTGTTTGATTAGCGGGGGTCGGGGTCAGGCGGCCTTCGAAGGTGATGGCGAAGGCGTTCAGTGCGGCTTTCCAGCAGGTGATCCAGCGTTTGCGGCCCTTGCCGGTCGGGTCCAGGCTCATGATCGCCAGGTAGGCGCACTTGAGCGCGGCCTGCTCGTTCGGGAAGTGGCCGCGCGCCTTGACCGCCCGCCGGATCCGCGCATTCACGGACTCGATGGCGTTGGTCGAGCAGATGACCCGGCGGATCTCGGTGTCGAAGTTGAGGAAGGGCACGAACTCGGCCCAGGCGTCCTCCCACAGCTTCACGATCGCTGGATACTTGCCGCCCCAGAGCTCGGCGAACTCCATGAAGCGCTCGAGCGCGGCCGACTCGGTCGGGGCGGTGTAGACCTGCTTGAGGGCCTTGGCGATGGCGTCCCAGTGCTGGCGAGCGGCGTAGCGGAAGCTCGCACGCAACAAGTGGACGACACACGTCTGCACGAGCGCCTGGAGCCAGACACTCTCGATGGCCTGCGGCAGCCCCTTCAGCCCGTCGCAGATCACCATCAGCGCATCACCGACGCCACGGAAGACGAGGCCGGACACGCCCGCGCCTTCCAGCAGGCGCTGGATCGGATGTCCTGAGCAGCCTCTTGGCACGGGCTCATCCGAGAGAAAGTGACAAGGCTGCCGGGGCTCCTGGCCCGGTCATCCCAAAAGACTCGAATGGAAGCAAAAGTCCGTCGCGTTTAACCCCGCCATGGCAGAGGCCGACGCACGTGCCGGGGTAGATCCGCAGGTAGGAGTATGTGCGTGCGTGTCCGATAATGAAGAAGCGGGCATGAAGGAATTCGTGAAGCGATCCTTTTGATGCATTTCGCGCCCTAGCTGAGCGGCGCGGGCGGTCAGGTGTGCGCCTGATCGAGGCTCTTGCCCAAAGTGCCGCGGAGCGTGCGGAAAAGCCTGAGAGCTGGGCGCCGGAGGTGGCCAGGCGGTTCGGGTTGCCCGCGGCGGCCGGGTTGGGGCCCGCCACCTTCTACGCGGACCTGGCCGTCCCACACGGGCGGCGCCACGTGCGGGTCTGCGCCGCGACGGCGTGCTTCGCGGCGCAGGGCGGCCGGCATCTACCGGCGATCCAGGACGTGCTCGGTGTCACGGCCGATGGCGACCTCAATCGTGAGGCTGACGTCTCGTTGCAGACCGTTCGCTGCCTGGGCTACTGCTATGCCGGGCCGGCCTGCCTGGACGGTGAGACTCCATGCGTCGGCCCGGACGTGGCCGACCAGGTGGCTGGTCGCGTGCCGTCGCACGCCCCGCCGATCCCGGTGGTTGATGCCACCGGCGACCCGGTGGTGCTGGCGGGGATCGTGGCGGGTGAGGTCGCGTGGCGGACGTGGGTGGAGACCGTCGGCCGGCGCACGCCGGAGCACGTCCAGTCCCAGGTCGCCGCCTCCGGGTTGCGTGGCCGGGGCGGCGCGGGCTTTCCCGTGGCGGCCAAGTGGGCGGCGGCGGGCGGCTCGCCGGAAACCGTGGTGATAGCCAACGGAGACGAGGGCGATCCTGGCTCGTACGCCGACCGGCTGCTGATGGAGGCCGATCCGGCGCGGGTGCTGGAGGGGCTGGCGCTGGCCTGCTTCGCCTGCGGGGCTCGCCGTGGTCTGGTGCTGGTGCGTTCGGAGTATCCGCTTGCGCTGGCGGCGATGCGGCAGGCCGTGGAGCAGGCGCGCGCGGACGGCCACCTCGGTCGGCACGTGCACGGTAGCGACGTGGACCTGGATGTGGAGGTGGTGGCGGGCGCCGGTTCCTATGTCGCGGGGGAGGAGACGGCGCTGATCGCGGGACTGGAAGGCGGTCGTGGGTGTGCGCGGGCGCGTCCTCCGTATCCGACCAGCCAGGGTCTGTGGGATGCGCCGACCGTGGTCAACAACGTCGAGACGTTGGCCGCGGTGCCCTGGGTCGTCGGTCGCGGGGGTGATGCCTACGCCCGCCGCGGCACGCCCGGCGAGACGGGCACAAAGCTGGTCTGCCTGTCGGAGCGGTTCGCCCGGCCGGGCTGTTACGAGGTCGAGCTGGGTGTGCCGGTTCGGTGGATCGTCACCGAGCTGGGCGGTGGCCTGCGGGAGGGGGGCGAGCTCGGCGTGTTGCAGGTCGGCGGTCCACTGGGCGGGTTCCTCTCAGAAGAGGATCTTGACGTGCCGCTCACCGAGGCAGGGCTGGCGGGCTACGGCGCCGCGCTCGGCCATGCTGGGCTGGTGGCGGTCGAGCGGCGGCTGGAGCCGCTGGATGTGCTGCGGCACGTGTGGGCGTTCGCCGCGGCTGAGAGCTGCGGCGCCTGCTCGCCCTGCCGGGTCGGCTCCCGGCGGGGGCTTGAGCAGGCCAGGGCCGGAGCCCCGCCCGGTGACGCTTATGTCCGCATGCTGAACGTGATGGGCGTGGCCAGTCTCTGCGCGTTCGGTCGCCGGCTGCCGCCTGCCGTGCGGAGCCTGGCCCGCGCCTACGGGGACCGCCTTCGGGGGTGGGGCGGATGAGGCTCACGGTGGACGGCGCCCTCGTCGATCTCGCGGAGGAGGCGACGGTGCTGTCCGCGGTGCGGGTCGCCGGCGTCGAACTGCCTACGCTCTGCCATGACGACCGGCTGACACCCGTGGGCTCCTGCCGGACCTGCCTGGTACGCCTCGACGGGCGCGTGGTAGCCGCCTGCGTGACCCCCGCGGTGGACGGCGCCGAGGTGCGCGTCGAGGAGGAGGAGCTGAGCCGGTTGCGCCACGACGCCGTGGAGATGATCGTCTCGGCGCTCCCGCCTTATGCCCTGGAAGGGGACGGCGAACTGTCGCGGGTGTGCCGCTCGCTGGGAATCGGGCCGCAAACCGCTCAAGGCGGTGCGGGAAGGGGCCGGGACCACACGCATCCGTTCGTTCATCTGGACCGGGATCTGTGCATCGCCTGCGGTCGCTGCGTGCGCATGTGCGCCGAGGTCCAGGGCACGTTCGCGCTCACGCTGGTGGGACGCGGCTCGGAGACCGTGGTCGCACCGGGCACGGGTGGTCCGTGGGTGGACTCGGACTGCGTCGCGTGCGGAGGGTGCGTGGATACCTGCCCCACGGGCGCTCTCACCGAGCCGGGGCTGCCGATCGGGACTTACCTGGCCGCGCTCACCCGCACGCGTACCACCTGCGGATACTGCGGCGTCGGCTGTGCCCTAGGCGTGCTGACCCGTGACGGCGAGGTCGCCGGGGTGCGGCCGGCCAAGGACGGCCCGGTCAACCGGGGACACGCGTGCGTCAAGGGCCGCTTCGCCCACGGATTCCTGCACTCTCCGGAGCGGCTCACGCAGCCCCTGATGCGTGGCCGTTCCGGACTGGAACCGGTGAGCTGGGACGAGGCCCTCGACCACATCGCTCGCGGGCTTCGTGCCGCCGTGGCGGAGGCGGGCCCCGACGCGGTGGCGGCGATCTCCTCGGCCCGGGCCACCAACGAGGAGAACTACCTGATCCAGAAGTTCATGAGGGTGGTCATCGGCACCAACAACGTCGACAACTGCTCCCGGCTCTGCCACTCGCCGTCGGCCGCCGGATTGACCGCCGCGGTCGGCCTGTCGGGCGGCACCGACGTCTTCGAGGATGTGGAGCAGGCCGACTGCCTGCTCGTGGTGGGCGCGAACCCGATCGACGCGCATCCGGTCGTCGGGGCGCGGCTGCTGCAGCAGGTGCTGCACGGCGCGCGGCTGGTCGTCGCCGACCCGCGCGCCGTCGGGCTCGCCTGCCACGCCGACGTCCATCTGCGGCCCCGCCCGGGCACCAACGTCGCCCTGTTCAACGGGCTCGCGCACGTCCTGCTGGCCGACGGCCTCATCGACGAGGAGTTCCTGCGCCTGCGGGCCAGCGGGTTGCCGAAGCTCACCGCCGTCCTCGGCGACTACGCGCCTGACCGGGTGGCCGGCATCACTGGCGTGCCCGCGGCGGATCTGGTGGCGGCGGCGCGACTCTACGGGCAGGCCGAGCGACCCGCCATTGTCTACGGGCTGGGCGTGACCGAGCACCTCCACGGCACGGACGGCGTCCGCACCCTGGCGAACCTGGCGATCCTGCGTGGCGCGGTCGGCACCGACCACGGGTTCGGTGTGAACCCGCTCAGAGGCCAGAACAACGTTCAAGGGGCCTCCGACATGGGCGCTCTGCCCGACCTGCTGCCCGGTTACGGCAAGGTCGGCGATCCCGCGGTGCGCGGCCGGGCCGAACAGGTGTGGGGTACCCGGGTGCCGGACCACGACGGCCTGCGCATCCCGCAGATGTTCGCGGCGGTACGCTCGGGGGCTCTGCGGGTCCTGTGGGTCGTCGGGGAGGACGTGTGCGCCACCGATCCCGACGCAAACCGGGTCGTCGAGGCGTTGGAGACCTGTCCGCTCGTCATCAGCCAGGAGCTCTTCCTCTCCGAGACCGCCCGCCACGCCGACGTGGTCCTGCCGGCCGCCTCCTGGCTGGAGAAGGATGGCACCTTTGTCAACTTCGACCGCAGGTTCCAGCGAGTACGCCCCGCTCTCGCCCCGCCCGGCCAGGCACGGACCGACTTCGCCATCGTCCACGCGATCGCCGCGGCCTACGGCGCGGACCTGGGCTGCCCGACACCGGCCGAGGCGCTCGCCGAATGCGGGCGAGTGGCGCCGGTCTTCGCCGGGATCTCCCACCAGCGGCTGGACCGCGAAGGCGCCATCCCGTGGCCGTGTCCCGACCCCGGCCGTCCCGGAGAGGCCAAGCTTTACCTGGACCGGTTCGCCACCCCGGACGGCCTGGCGCACCTCGCGGCTCGCCCCTACCTGCCACCGGGCGAGAGCCCCGATGACGACTACCCGCTGATCCTGATCACGGGCCGCCGATGGGCGCACTACAACTCCGGCAACATGACCCGGCGATCCGGAAACATCGAGCTCGACCCCTCGGACCGGCTCGACATCCACCCCGCGGATGCCGCCCGCCACGCCGTTCGCGACGGCGGCGCGGTGCTCGTCGAAAGCCGGCACGGCCAAGCCATGCTGCCGGCCCGCGTCACCGACGAGATCCCACCGGGCCAGCTCTTCTGCAGCTTCCACTTCCCCGCCAGCCTCGCGAACGCCCTGACCTCCGATCATGCCGACACGGTGACCTCATGCCCCGAGTACAAGGTCACCGCCGTACGCCTTCGTGTCATTCAAGAGTCCTCATGACTCCTCGCCGCGTGGCCGCACGACCGCGACAGGGCAGGCGGCACGGTGCAGGACGCCGTGACTCACCGAGCCGAGCACCGCAGAGGCGAAACCGCCCAGCCCACGCGAACCGACCACGACCAGGTCCGCCGTAGTGGAGGCCTTGCTGAGGGCGGGTACCGGATGCTCAGCCACCTGATGGTCTGTGATCTCGATGTCGGGGTGTTCCTGTCGCCAGCGGCTCACCCGCTCCTGTGCAGTGCGGGACTCCTCCCGGAAAGCGTCCTCCAGTAGCAGGCCGTAGTCCGGGGCGTAGGCCGAGACGATCGGCGCCTGCCAGGCGTAAATGACGAGCAGCCGTGCGTGGCGGGCGCGAGCCTGCTCGATGGCGTACGCCATGGCTTCCCGTGCGCATTCGGAGCCGTCGTCACCGACCACGATCTGGTTGTGCAGGGCGACGGCTGGTGCGCGGACGATGACGGCCGGCCCAGCGGCGTGCCCCGCGACCGCCATGCCTACCGAGCCGAGCACCAGCCCGGCGAATCCCCCCAATCCCCGGCTACCCAGCACCAGGGACTCGGCCGACGCCGACTGGGCGATCAGCGCTTCGACGACGTTGCCCTCGAGCAGTTCGGTGCTCACCTCGACATCCCCGCTCACCGCGCGAGCGCTGTCGGCACCGGCTTCCAGCGTGCCGAGGCAGTACTTCCTGCCGTCGATGCCACGAGGCCACTGTTCGCACACGTGGACGACCTTCAGCGGCAGCCGTCTGCGCCGGGCATCGGCCGCGGCCCACTCGATCGCCGCCCTCGATGCCTCGGAGCCGTCCACGCCGACCACGATCGGTCCGGCCATCACCGGCCTCCTTCACAACGCTCCTCCTTCAGCTTCCCGAAACGGACATTTGCGCACATCAAAGCATGCGCCCTTCCGTGTGGAATACGGTCGCGAGTGGATCGGTGCGCTCCCGGTGACGCGGCGTCCGGTACGGGTCCTGGCCGCGGACGAGGAGACCATCCGGCCTCGGTGGGTGTCTGGGAATCAGCCTCAGGACACCACTGCGACAGGGCAGGGGGCGTGCTGGGTGAGGAAGTCCGCCGCACCGAACCACGCGGCGCGCTTGCGGCCGACGACCATGAGCGTCGCGTGATCACGAGGCTCGCCCGGTTGGATGCGGACTTCCGGGTGTCGTTCCGCCCACCCGGTCAGGTCCGCCGAGGCGGACACCGGTACCTGGCGCAAGGCCGCCTCGCCGAACGCGAATTCCAGGACGGAGGCGTCGGGCTCCTTGTCGGCCACGACGATCGGCCCCGGGTGTGTCGCGGCGGGCAGGGGTCCCGGGCCGCGTACGATGATCACAGGGCAGCCGGCGTGGGCGGCGACGTATCCGGCGACCGAGCCGACGACGGCTCTGGGCAGCGCGCTCAGCCCGCGGGAGCCCGCCACGACGAGCGTGGCATTGTCGGAAAGCTCAACCAGGCGCTGCGCGGCGGGGCCTTCGTACAGGTCGGTTTCGACGCTTACGCCGGAACTCGTGGAGCGGGCGCAGTCGGCGCCGTGCCACAGCACGTGCTCGGCCGCTTTGCGCAGGTGTGCCTTGGCGTCCTCGCCGGCTTCGCCGTAGGGCCATTGCCGGGCGTGGGCGACGGTCAGGGGCAGGTTTCGCAGCTCGGCATCGTCCAGCGCCCAGTCCAGGGCCTGGACCGAGAAGTCCGAGCCGTCGTAGCCGAGCACGATGTGGTTCATGTTCGCAGCCCCCTTTCGCGCGCAGAATCACCATCTCCAGTGTCGGAGCGAGCCTGAAGAACGCCCTAGGGGCGGGCGGCCCCACTTGCTGGGATCTTGGTCCCCAGCTCTGGCCGCGGAGCCGCCTCCGCTGGAGAGGCATACGGCGGCGCGCATATGTGCCAGGGACCTTCGACCCTGGCCACAGGGCCGTCCGGCACTGCCGGGCGTACCTGACATGCGGGAGTGTCAAATCTGGACCATACGCGGCTGCGATGCATCTCTGAACGGGAGACCAGCATGCCTGACGGATACGACGTACTGCTGCGCAATGGTGGCATCGCCCACGTGCGTCCGCTGCGCCCCGCAGATCGCGAAGCCCTGCACGAGCTGGTGGACCGGTCATCGGAGCGCTCGGCCTACCTGCGCTTCTTCACCGGCGGCCGCAACACCGCGCACGCCTATGTCGACGGCATCACCGGTGACAGGTACGGCGGCCGCGCGCGGGTGGCCAGCCTGCACGGCCGGCTGGTCGCGGTCGCCGAGTACATCCCGATCGACGACGGCCGAGCCGAGCTGGGCATCCTTCTGGATGACGCCGTGCACGGCCACGGCCTGGGCACGCTGCTGCTGGAGCACCTCGCCGTGGACGCCGCCGAGCATGGCGTACGCGAGCTGGTGGCCGACGTACTGGCCGAGAACCGGCCGATGATCCGGGTGCTGCGCGATGTGGGCCTGACCGTGGCGCAGCACTTCGAGGACGGCACACTGCACGTCAGCATCACCGCCGAGCCCACCCCCAGGCTGCTCGCGGCCATCGAGGCTCGCGACCACGAGGCGGAGCGGGCATCCCTGGCGAGAGTCCTGGCGCCCCGCTCGGTTGCGGTGATCGGTGCCGGCCGTAACGAGCAGGCCGTCGGGCACAAGGTCCTGCGCAACCTCATCGACGGCGGCTTCTGTGGGCCGATCCACCCCGTCAACCCCAACGCCACCGAGGTCGCCGGGCTGGCCTGCCACGCGAAGGTGCCCCACGGCGTGGACCTGGCGGTCGTGGCCGTGCCCGCCCGTCATGTACTGGACGTCGCGCGCGACTGCGCGAGCGCGGGCGTGGCCGGGCTGGTCGTCCTGACGTCGGGGTTCGCGGAGGCCGGGCAGTCGGGCGTGGAGTCGGAGCTGCTGACGCTCTGCCGCAACGCTGGGATGCGGCTCATCGGCCCGAACTGCCTCGGCGTGATCAACACCGGAGCCTGGCTCAACGCCAGCTTCCTGTCGCACAGCCCCACCCGGGGCTGCGTGGCGCTGATGTCGCAGTCAGGCGCCGTCGGCGCGGCGCTGCTGGACCGACTGGACGTCTCGTCGTTCGTCTCGGTCGGCAACAAAGCCGACGTCAGCAGCAACGACCTCCTCGAATACTGGGAGGACGACGACGACACCTGCGTGATCGCGCTGTACCTGGAGTCGTTCGGCAATCCCCGCAAGTTCGCCCGCATCGCCCGCCGGGTCGGCAAACGCAAGCCGATCCTGCTGGTCAAGAGCGGCCGAGGCGAGGCCGGCGGGCGGGCGGTGCGCTCGCACACCGCCGCCGCGGCCACTCCGGACGTGGCGGTGGACGCGCTCACCTGCGCCGCCGGCGTCATCCGGCTCGACACCGTGAACGAGCTGATCGACACCGCCAAACTGCTGGCCACACAGCCCCTCCCTCAGGGCCGTCGGGTGGCCGTCGTCGGCAACTCGGGCGGCCCGCAGGCGATGGCCGCCGACGCCTGCGAGCGCCACGGCCTCGTCGTTCCCGAGCTGCCGCCGGGGTTGCTGAATGCCCGTGCCGCTGCTGCGCTGGGCAACCCGGTCGACCTGACCGCCGACGCCACCGCCGCCGAACTCGGCGGCGCCGTCCACACCCTGGCCGCCTCGCCCGACGTCGACGTGGTCCTTGCCGTCTACACCCCACCGTTCGGCGACGGCCTGGACGCCACCCGCCAGGCCATCGCCGACGCCACCAAGACCGCGGCAAAGACCGTACTGGCCTGCGTCGTCGGCCACGACGACCTGATCGACGGACGCGTGCCCAGCTACGCGTTTCCCGAGCAGGCCGTCCAGGCCCTGGCCCACGTGGTGCGTTACACCGAATGGCGCAGTCGCCCCGTCGAGCCCGTCCCCGTTCCTCCACCGGCTGACGAGAAGGCCGCACGCGAGATCGTTCACGCGAAGTTGGAGGCGCGCCCGGACGGCGGCTGGCTGTCCCCCGTCGATGCCGCCCGGCTGCTCGCCTGCTATGGCGTGACGGTGGTGGAGTCCATCGACGTGGACGGCCCTGAGACGGCCGCCGCGGCGGCTGCCCGTGTGGGACTGCCCGTCGTGCTCAAGGCCACGGGTCCCGTGCACAAGAGCGAGGTCGGCGGGGTCCGGCTCAATCTCCGAACCACGGACGAGGTACGGCAGGCGTACCACGACATGTCGGCGCGCATAGGCGCGGAGATGACCGGCGCGATCGTCCAGCGCATGCTGCCCGGCGGGGTGGAGATCATCGTGGGTGGTGTGAACTACCCGGCGTTCGGGCCACTGGTCATGGTGGGCATGGGCGGGGTGATGGCCGATCTGCTGGCCGACCGGGCCTTCCGGGTGCCGCCCGTCGTCGATGCCATCGACATGATCAACGAGCTGCGCTGTGCTCCGGTGCTGCACGGCTACCGCGGTTCGCCACCCGTCGATGTCCCGGCACTGGCCGATCAGGTCGTACGGATCAGCAGGCTGCTCGAAGACCTGCCGCAGGTGGCCGAGCTCGACCTCAACCCGGTCATCGTCACGCCGGCAAGCACGGCCACAGTGGACGCCCGAATCCGGCTGGCGCCCTGCGAAAAGCCGCCCTCGCTGCTCCTGCGGCGGCTGCGCTGACCATTGCCAGGCCATTCACATGGGTCCGCGGCGGCACCGAGCCTTCTCGCGGGCCCCGGTGCCGCCGAGTCGCGGTCGGTCACTTCTCGATGGCGATCCGCTTGGCCGCCAGATCCGGGAAGCAAGAGGCGTAGTTCCCTGCATACCGAGAACCTTCGTCCATTTGAAAGGGGGCCTTCGGCTCGCGCGTGTCCGCTGTCGCGAATGATCTTGTGGAGGCATGGACGCCACCATGGACGCCCTGACCGGACTGTCCGACGCGGAGGCCGTGCGGCTGCTTGCCGACCACGGCCGTAACGAGCTGCCGGAGCCGCGGCGGCCCTCCCTGCCGCGGCGGGCCGCGCGCCTATTGGCCGACCCGCTGTCGATCCTGTTGCTGTTGGCCGGGTTGGTCACGCTGGTGGTGCTGGGTGAGGTGCCGGAAGGGGCGGCCATCCTGGCCATCCTGGTGGTGAACGTGGTCATCGGGGTGAGCCAGGAGGTCAGAGCCGATCAGGCGGTACGCGCACTGCGGACGCTGACCGCGCCGATGGCCAAGGTCCGCCGCGGTGGTGTGGTTCGGCGGATCCCTGCAGGCGAGGTGGTGCCCGGGGATGTGGTCGAGGTGGCGGCGGGCGATCGGGTTCCCGCCGATGCGCGGGTGGTTGAGGCGTCCTCGGTGGCGATCGCGGCCGTTCCGGAGAGCATGGCGGCGGCGGTCACGACCGCACTGGCGCTGGGTTCGCAGCGCATGGCGCGGCTTGGGGTGATCGTGCGGCGGCTGTCGGCGATCCAGGCGCTGGGCGCCACCACGGTGATCGCCTCGGAAAAGACCGGCACGCTGACCACCGGCCGCCTGACGGTGGCCGACCACGTGGAGATCGCGGGCGCCGATCTGTGGCGAGCGGCGGTGCGCTGCAACGACGCCCGCGACGGGTTGGGCGACGCGGTGGACGTGGCGCTGCTGGCCGCGTCCGCCGATCACGGGATACGGCCGGACGACCCCCGGCTGGCCACCAGGCCCTTCGACGCCGGCACCCGGTCGATGGCCGTGGTCACCGAGGGGCCGGTGCTGACCGTGAAGGGCGCCCCAGAGGTGGTGCTGGCCCGATGCGTGCCGTGTGGAGGCCACCGATCGGCTGGCTGAGGCCGTGCCGATGCTGGCCAGACGCGGGCTGCGGGTGCTGGCGCTGGCCGAAAGCGACACTGATGATCTGGACGCCGTGGGGCTGCGGCCGGTGGGGTTGGTCGGATTGAGCGACGAGAGCCGCGCCTCGGCCCGTCAAGCAGTGGCCGACTGCCGGGCAGGCGGCATTCGAGTGGTCATGGTGACCGGCGATCACGCCGAGACCGCGCGTGCTGTCGCCCAGGAGGTCGGCATCGAGCCGGAACCGGTGGTGACCGGATCCTGCACGGACGGCCAGGATCGTACGGCCCAGTTGCGGAAGGCGGGCGTGCTGGCCCGGGTCGACCCGGCGACCAAGCTGGATCTGGTGCGGGCGCTGCGTGAGGGCGGCGAGGTCGTCGCGATGACCGGTGACGGCGTCAACGACGCCCCGGCCCTGCGCGACGCCGATGTCGGGGTGGCGATGGCAGGGGAGGAGGGCACCGACGTCGCCAGGGAAGCCGCCGCCGTGGTGGTCACCAACGGCGAGCTGGGCACCATCGTGACCGGGATACGTGAAGGCCGTCGCCTCCATCACAATGTCGGCTCGATGATCGGGTATCTGCTGGCAGGCAATCTGGCCGAGATCTTCCTGGTGCTGGTCGGCCTGTTCGCCTGGCCAGACCTGGTCATCCCGCTGCTGCCGGTACACCTGCTCTGGATCAACCTGGCCCTGGACGGCATCCCCGCCATCGCGCTGGGCATTGACCGTGCGTCCGGCGACTCGCTGGAGGGCAGGCCGGCACGGGAGGGGCTGCTATCAGGGCCGGTGCTGGCCCGCATCGGGATCCGTTCACTGATCGTTGGCCTGCTGGTGGCCGCCGCCGTCCAGGTCGCGCGGCGGCTGGGCTGGGACGACGACCAGGTCAGGACCCAGGCGGTGCTGACCCTGGTGTTCGCCCGGCTAACGCTGGCCTACGTGGCGAGGGCGCGCCGCTGGACGTTCGAACACGGCTGGTGGAGCGGCCGTCCTGACCCCACCGTTGTGCGACCTCGCCCGGCGGATCGACCGGGCAGGATCGGCCGTGCCGCCCTGAGATGTGCCCTGCGTACCGACCTGGACATCGTCGCTGTCAATGACATCACCGAAACGGCCGCGCTGGCGTGACATCGCGGCGGCCGGTGCGGAACGGCGGGATGGTTGGGGCGGTCTACGACAAGCGTCGCCACCGCGCGCACGCTTCCTCCCAGGAGGCGTCCCACGCGGCGTACCGACCTCGGTCCAGCAACCATCTGAAGGTACGGAAGCCCAGCATCAGCGTGGCGGCCGCTCCAGCGATGACCAGAAGTGTCGTGGTCACAGCGCCCGCAAGTGTGTCCGTGTGAGTCGTCGGCGGTCTGGTCAGCTTGCCCCGGCCGTCGATCCACACCTTCAGGGAAGCACCTGCCTTGGTCCCGGCGGGCACAGCCACCTGGCCTGTTCTCTGCTCGCCTGACGGAGCCGCCCAGCGCGCGGCAGCGTGTGATTCCGGCGCCACGCCATTGTCGTTACCCACGACACCAACGGTGTCCGGCGCGTTACGCACGAGGGTCGCGGTCACTTCCTGACGGATGCCAGGACCGGCACGCTCGGCCTGAAGGCCGTTCTCGTAGGCCAGCCGCCCCATGGCGACGGCCGGCCAGACACTGAACAGCAGCAGAATCAGCGCTACGGCCACGCCTGCCCCCTCCAACCGGTCGGAGCGACGGCGCAACGGATTCCGCCCTAGCCAGTAGCGGCGTAGGCGAAGTGCCACCCACCGATTCGAGAGTCGCAT
The DNA here is from genome assembly GCF_040654115.1 of Nonomuraea sp. NPDC050786. Classification (NCBI taxonomy): domain Bacteria; kingdom Bacillati; phylum Actinomycetota; class Actinomycetes; order Streptosporangiales; family Streptosporangiaceae; genus Nonomuraea; species Nonomuraea sp. NPDC050786. The sequence goes on along the minus strand of NZ_JBFAHJ010000046.1, from coordinate 57,366 downwards.
GATGCACCTCCCCCCTTCAGCTTGTGGCGGGGATGGCGGTGCACGATAGGGACATATGGCCCGGACGATGTGGGGCCTTGGACCTCTTCTCGGTGCGATCGTGACGGGAGAAAGAGGTGGCCTTGAGGGCCTTTGCCGTGGCTTTGCCGCGTTTCGGGCAGGAAGTTCGCACGGCAGGGTTCTCTACGGCAAGCGAAAGGCGCAACCATGAACGACGTCATCGTCGTGGGAACAGACGGTTCGCCGGGCGCGGACGCCGCCCTCGCGTGGGCAGCCGACGACGCGGCACGCAAGGGGCTCCGGCTTGAGCTCGTGCACGTCATCGAGCGTGGCACCTACGACCTTCCGCGTTATCCGATCCCTGGCCTGCTGGAGACGCTTGGAGAGGCCGCCGAGGTGATGCTGGAGGAGAAGGTCCAGACCGTCATGGCCGGATGGCCCGGCGCCGAGGTCGCCACCAGGGTGGTGACCGGATCGGCGGTGGCGGACCTGCGGGTGCGGGCGGAGTCGGCCGCCGAGCTGGTGGTCGGCTCGCGCGGACGGGGCGGGTTCGCGAGCGCGTTGCTCGGTTCGGTGAGCCTGGGGGTGGCGGGCCACGCGCACGGCATAGTCGTCGTGGTACGGGCGGTGGCGGCCGAACGCGGGCAGCTTGTGGTGGGCGTGGACGAGACGGATTCCTGCGAGTCCGCCCTGGCCCATGCCTTCGCCGAGGCTTCTCTGCGTCGGGCGGCGTTGCGCGCCCTCTACGCCTACGCTGTTCCCGTTCATGCGGTCTCGCTCGATCTGGACCGGCTGCAACGAGTCCAGTACGAGTTCCTTCGCGATCGACTCGCCCCTTGGCGGGCCAAGCACCCCGAGGTCGACGTGATCGAGGACATCACCTCCGTTCATCCCGTGGCGGCCATCGCCGAGGCGTCCAAGGACGCCGACCTGGTCGTGGTCGGCAACCGGGGACACGGCGGCATGGCCTCAGCGGTCCTGGGCTCGGTCAGCCATGGCGTGCTCCACTACGCTCACTGCCCGGTCGCCGTCGTCCGCCGCCGAGGCGCACGTGATGTCTAGTGGCCCATCGCCGGCCTCGCCCCCGCAGCGGGGAGCGGCAGGTGCTCGTGGGTGAGGAACCAGCTTGCGGCCAGCACCCACAACGCCGTGAGCACGCCGAGCACGATGGCCGGGACCGGGCCGCCGGGCACCACAGAGCGCCGCCCCGCCGCCGTGGCGACCGATCTGCTGCGCCGCCTGGAGGTCGCCTTCAAGGCGATGACCGACCACCGCCCGGCATCTGGTCAACCGTGCGCAGGTCGACCAGGCTCGGCAGGCCGGCGAGGCGGTCCGGGAGCGCACCCCGGCGCTGCCCCGTATCGAACGCAGCCGCGACCTCATCGAACTGGTCGGCGCGTGCTCGGTGTTCGTGGCCGCGGTGGGCCGGGTGCTGCCCACGCTGCGCGGGCACGCCTTCACCGCCGAGGAGAAGGCCATCGTGGCACGCAATCTCGGCCGGGTACGCGCGACCGCCGACTGGCTGGAGACGGCCGTCGAGTCCGGTGGCGTAAGCCTGGACGAGGGCCTGGCCCGGCTGCTGTGCGGCGAGTAGCGCCATGCCCTCCAGGGGCATGGCCGCCAACGTCTGTGGCGACCAGGTTCGTCTCGCGCTGCTGGAAGCCCGCCCGGCCGGGCTGGCCGCCCGGCAACTGGTCGGCGCCCCCAAACTGAGCCTCTATCAGGTCCGCAAGGGCATCCTCTACATCCGGGAGGTCTCGGCGATGGCCCACTTGACCCCCGCTGATCTGGACGCCGAACGACGGCTACCGCTTCTCCTCCCAACCTGATGACTGGATCGCCTACGAGCGCCCGCGGATGCGCGCCGAGCTGACCCGGATCAGCCGCCTGCTGTCGGCGACGGTCGCACCGCACGCTGCCGCCCGGCCGGAGGAGGAGTGGGTCAACCTGGTACTGGGCCGGCTCAACGTGGTGCAAGCGGCGCTGAGCTTGCTCAACAAGGCCGGACGAGCGTGAGCCGATGCGGCCGCGCCTCTACCCCTCCGACACCAGCGATGAGGAGTGAGCGCTGATCGAGCCTCTCCTACCGGTGCCCGCCTGCCAGACCCGCTGCGTGATGAGCTCCGCCGCGTCATCCGGTTGCGCGCCGGGCGCTGCCCCAACCCGGTCGCTGGCATCATCGACTCCCAGTCGGTGCGCGCTGCCGCCACCGTCACCGGCCGCTCACGGTCCTATGACGCCGGGAAAAGGGGTGCCGGGGAGAAAGCGCCACCTGGTCGTGGACACCATCGGCCTGCCCATGATGGTCATGGTCACGGCCGCCGGACAGCCCGACCGCGACGCTGCCCGGGAACTGCTGGCTCGGCTGCGGATGCTGCACCCACAGCTCACCCTGATCTGGGGCGACAGCGCCTGCGCTGGGAGGCTGGTGGAGTGGGCCCGCCGCTTTCTGCGCCTCACCTTGAAGATCGTGACTGAACGGCCTGGTCAGACGGGGTTCAAAGTGCTCGCGAGGCGTTGGATCGTCGAGAGGTCCCTGTCCTGGCTGATGAACGCTCGTCGTAATGTGGTCGACTTCGAACGCAAACCGTCGCACAGCGAGGCCCACCTGACCGTTGCCGCGATCACGCTCATGACCAGGCGGCTGACCAGGAAGAGGCCATCCGCCTGGACCCGCAAGCCAGCCTCTGCGCCGCAAGCCGCCTGAACGTGTCGCGGGAGCTCCGGGAACTGTGGTGGGCTCGAACGACGTTATCGCTGACCCAGAACCGTGATCCGGCGTCGAACGCGTCCGCAATCTCGTGGATCGACGCATGGGGTGACCTCAGCGGTCGCAGAAAGGTCGGGAGAGTTCGAGATCGGCGTCCACTCGGCGCAACCCGTCGAAACCCCAGGTGTTGATGCCCTCCAGGTCGACCTCGTCGCGGATGCGAACGGCAAGGTCGCGCAGCGAGCGGGCGAGTCGGGCGTACTCGAGGTGAGTGAGGTCGAGTCGCTCCCCGCCGTAGGCGCGCAGGAAGCGCACAGGATCGGGCCCGCACAAGCCGGCGAACACATCGTGCTCGCGCGGCGCCAGCATCGCGTGACCCCAGTCGAGCAGCGCTGCGATGCGACCGTCGCGGTCAACAAGGACGTTGTGAGGGAACAGGTCGTGGTGGCACACGACGTGGGGCACGTCGATCGCGCGTGCCCGTTCGATCACCGCTTCGAGCCGGTCAACGTTGGCCATGAGCTCGTCGCGGCGGTCTCCGATCCAAGGGTGGTCGTGCCTCTCGCGCAGCACCCCGATGCACCACTCGTCCATGTCGGTGCGGGGCAGGGCGAGGTCGGTGATCTCGTGTACGGCGCGCATCGCCCGCGCGATCGCGTCAGCATCGTTCCACGTTCCTTGGCGGCCGTCGACGAACGGGAACAGCGCGTAGCGCCGGCCATGGTGCTCGGCGGTGTACGAGCCGTCGAGTGCTCGCTCCGCCGCAGGAACGGGGATGCCTCGGGCCGCCAACTCAGCGGTCAGGGCCAAAGCGGCGTCGCTGTCGAGCTGCTGACGCCAGAGCTTCACGAACCAGCGCCCGTCGGTGAACGCATCCGCTTCGAACCCGCCCGGATGCGGCCGCAGCTCGCCCACCTCCACACCAAAGGCGTCACGGACCTGAGTCGCCGCCGGCGGTTGTACTTCGCTCCACATGGACCCAGGACGCTACCGCTGCCCAGGGCAGCCGGTCGACGTCTTTTTGCGAGCACCGACTCGACGCGGCCGCCCCGCCGGTATTGAACGCCTGGCCCGCCGCGGGCAGTCTCGCCGGGTACCCGCAGACCTCGACATGTAAGTCCAGGTCCTCATCGACCACTTCCACGACACCGACTCCTCAGCCGCCACCGTCCCGCTCAGGCCGGTAGTAGCGAGGCAGTACACGAAAGATCGTTTTACCAGTTCAGAGACACCCTCTAAGGCATGACGAAGAGTGCTTGCCTGGCTCGGGCCGGTTAGTGCCATGGCCCGTGTGGGCCCGGCATGTGCCACCTTCCACAGGGCCCACCCCATTCGCCGAACCAGTCGGCCAGGTAGCGGCGCATCTGGAACATCTCGGCATGCTGGGTGTCGCGTACCTTGGCGGCGAAGTCGGCGACTTGGGGATGCTCGGCCCGCCCGGATGCCAGCAACTGCTGGGACATCCTGATCGCTGCCATGTGGTGCGGAATCATGTCTTGCAGGAACGTCTCATCGAGCCCGTCGCCGGACAGCCTGGACAGGTCGCGCATCATCGGCCGGTAGTCGCGCGCTCCCGGATGTCCGGGATACCACTTGGCCAGCCAGGCCTTCATGGTGGCGATCTCGGCGGTTTGCGTCGTGACGATCGAGGCCCCCAGGGCGCGCATCTGAGGCCGACTCGAGCGCTGGAGCTGACGCGCTGCGGCGACTGCTTCTTCGTGGTGTGCCACCATGCGGGTCAGATAGTCGGCCTCATTACTGACGTGCATGTTGTACATGCAGTCGCGCGGCCCCATGGGGCCCCAGTCCGTCGGTGGGGCGGTCGGCTGCCAGGTGGCGGCCGGTAGCGGTGTGGTGTCGGCCACGGCGCCGGCGATGCCGGTCACCGCCGCCGCAGTGGCAAGCGCCGATCCGGCTGCGATCGCTGCTATTGCCGAACATTTCATGTCGGCCTCCAGCGTCTGTGCCGTCTGCCCTGTCTCTGCCAGCCTGCATGCGGCCGGCCCGGCAGGCCAGTGCCATACGACCCTGACAACCAGGACCAACGTCCATGCTCCATAGCGCGTCGTGCCCGGCCGCGATGGTGCGCGCCTCGTGAAGCGGCACGTACGGAATGTGCTCGGCCGGACCGTTAGAGATCGTCCTCCTCCCAGGACAGCTTGTCCCGCACGTCCACGACGCCGTTGACGCGGGCCGCGGAGTGAGCGATGAGCATGGCCTCGGAGTGGGCGCGGGTGCGTCCGTAGAGTGTGACAACGCCGTTCTTCACCTTGGCCTGGACCGCGGAGGTGTCGACCCACGCGAAGTGGTGGTCGAGGTCGTGGCGGCTGAGGACGCCGACGAGGCGACCGTGGTCGTCGACGACGGGCAGGCAGATGATGCCGTGCTCGTCCATCAGCCGTATGGCGTCCACCGCGGCCTGCCATACGTCGCGACGACCGCGAGTCCTCCGGCAGTGGGAGACCGCAGTTCGCGCATGTCCGAGCCGCCGCGCGCTGGCCCACGCCATCGATTGTCGCAGGCCGACACCGAAACCCTCAGCCCTACGTCGAGTCGAGGATGTCCGGCCGTTCGCCGTCTCGGATCAGCCCTGACGCATGGCACGTCTGATGCCGAGGGCGGCGGTGCTCAGCCAGATGATGAACGTCACCGCCACGAGGCGCTCTCCGAGTCCGGTGGCTGAGCGGCTACCGAACGAGTCGCCGAGCTGGTTGTCGAGGATGCCGGTGGCCCAGAAGATCGCATAGCCCGCCGGCGGAAGGAAGGCCAGTCCTCTCACCCTCGTGGTGCTCGTGGCCGTGAGGATCGGGCGGGTGAGCAGTGGCCCGGCGAGGGCGAAACAGGTGAACGCCAGGATGCCGGCCGCCGCGTGGATCACCCCCGAGGTGGTCACGAACCGGGGATCGGTCGGGTCGATGGGATCAGTCGGGAACGCCCCCGACTACCACCATGCCGAGTCCGGCGGTGGCCAGCAAGGTGAGGCCTGCGCGTGGTCGGGGCGACGGCAAGGTTGCGGCGATCGCGGCGGTGAGGGCGAGCACTCCGAGCCCGAACGCCAGCGCGGCAAAGCTGAGCAACCGGCCGTAGGGCCCCAGCACGTACTCGCTGACGGTGATGCTGATCGGGTCCCTGTCTGGGTCGATGACGTGCAGGGTCGTGACCAGGCCCACGAATACGAGAATTCCCGCGATGCCGGCCTCCGCCAGCTTCGCGACGTCCGTGCGCCTGTGTTGCTTGAGGATCTCGCCGGTGGTCGTCATGAGCCTGGCTCCGTTCGAAGTCTGTCTACGATGTAGACAGACGCTACAGTGTAGACAGATGCTCTGCGACATCGGCAAGGAGAGCCATGATGATCGACTCGGTTGAGGTGCCCGGCGCGCGGCTGCACGTCGAACGTGCCGGTGACGGGCCCGCACTACTGCTGATCTCCGGTGGCGGAGGCGACGCCGCCATGTACGCGGACGTGGTCCCGCTGCTGGCGCGGACGTTCACCGTGATCACCTACGACCGGCGCGGCAACTCCCGCAGCCCGTTCACCGAACCGGATGCCTCGATCGCGATTCCCCACCAGGCCGGCGACGCCGCCGCCATCCTCGACCACTACGGCCTGCGGTCCGCCTACCTCTTCGGCAACAGCGGCGGCGCGACCATCGCCCTGGAGATGGTGGCCAGGCATCCCGACCGCCTGCTCGGCGCGGTCGTGCACGAGCCGCCGCTGGTCCAGCTCCTCCCACCGGACGCTACCGAGCGGCGGGAGATCGAATACATCGGCCGCCTCGGCCGGGACGGGCACCTGATGCGGGCCTACGCGGCGTTCGGCGCGATGACGCTGCCGGACCCGCCGCGGATGTTCTTGTCACCCGCCGGCCAGGCCGTCATCGCCGCCGGAACCCACCTCATGCTCGCCGCCGGAGACCTGGCGCGGAAGATCAACCGACGCGAGCCGGACGCGATGACCCGCCAGCTCCGCAACGCGGAGCTGGTCTTCCGCCGCGAGCTGCCGGAGGTCTGCTTCGACTACCGGCCCGACCTGGCCGCGCTGGCCGCTACCACGGCACCGTGGTGCCTGGCCACCGGGCGCGACAGCGTCGGCAAGCCTTACTACACTCCCGCGCACGTGCTGTCGGAGCGCCTTGGCATACCCTGCCAGGAGTTCCCCGGCGGCCACCTCCCATTCATGCAGCACCCGGAGGAATTCACCACGACACTCACCACGATCCTGGAGGGCTTCCCAGCATGACAGCCGACCCCAGGCTGCCGGGCAGGCTGCCGGAGCCGCCCACCCGGCCCACCCTCACCCGCGAATACCTCGCCGTCGCCGCGCTCGCCCTCATCGACGCTCACGGCCTGCGCAAGTTCTCCATGCGCAAGCTCGGCACCGCGGTCGGCTTCGACCCGATGGCCGTCTACCGCTACTACGTCGACCAGGAGGATCTCTTCGACGGCGTCGCCGAGGCGTTGTTCACCGAGATCGACGTCGACACCCTGCCCTGGGACGGCCCCTGGCAGGAGCTGGCGCGGCAATACTGCCTGCGGTTGCGCGACATCCTCCTGCGCCACCCCCACGCGGTGCAGGTGTTCGCGACCCGGCCGGTACGTTCACCCGCCTCCATCGACACCGGCGTCAAGATGCTCGCCAAACTCCACGCCGACGGCATCCTGCCGGCGGACGCCCTGCGCATGGTCCGTTGCCTGCGCGAGTTCACCATCGGCCACGCCCTGGCCATCGCTGTGACCAAGCTCGGCGCGGAGCGGCGCAGCCGCAAACCCCGGCCCGATAGCCCCGACTACAACCTGCTCGCCGAGGCCGCCGACGCCACCGCCCTCGACGACCACTTCGAGATAGGACTCACCGCCATCCTGCGCGGTTTCCGGCACTCCGCCGACTGACAAGGCCGCCATCACACAAGGACGTTCAAGCCCTCCAGACCTTTCCCTGGACTGCTCCACCGCCATGCGGGCTGATCACCACGGTCATGATCACCGGTTCTGGAACAGGCACTCACGGACGTGCTGCCCCTTGAACTCTTCTTGGGGCAGTAGGCCGGCCTCGGACACGACCCCGACCACGCGCTTGTGGTCATCGACCACGGGCACCGCGCTGAGTCCGTGCTGGATGAGTCTCTCGGCGACGTCCTTGAAGGATGTGGCTGGAGCGACGGAGGTGGCGTCTCCGGTCATGATCTCGTGCACCAGGACCTGCATTGCTCCTCCTGGCTTGGTATTTCGCCTTCTCTTCCATGACACTCCAGGCGCTGCTTGCGGGGGAGTGCCATTGGTCCTCGAAGCGTGGGTCGAAGGGTGGGGATGTCGGGTTCGGCGTTGCGTACGGGCCGTCTCGGGGTGGACGCGATCGCGCTGCTCGCCTTGGTCGGGATGCCGGCCCGCACCGGTATGAGCGCGATGGCCCGCGCCGAGTGGACGTCGGTGAGGTGTCGTGGGGCGTGATCGCCAGGTGTGCGGCGCTGCCGGCCGAGACCGGTGACATCAAGGCCGTCTCCAAGGAGGGTGTCCTGAAGGTCAACTCGGGGCGGGCCGAAGGCGAGAAAGTGGAAGGCCGGCGGAGAATCGTCGCACACTGATGCCCTGGACATCACGGGCAAGGGCGCCTGCCCGCGCTCGGCGGCTATCAAGAGGGCCGATCATGAACACAGCGATCACCGTGGGAGTCGATGGTTCACGGACCGCGTGGTCGGCGCTCGCCTGGGCGGCCGAGGACGCTGAACGCAGGGGTTTGCCGCTGCGTATCGTCCACGTGAGTGAGCCCTGGTCGGCTGAGCACCCGCTCGGCGCCTCCAGCGACGAGAAGACTCTGGGCGAGCAGTGCGAGAGGCTGCTCGCGGACGCGGCTGAGCAGGCCCGCGCCCTTGCTCCAGAGGCGCGGATCTCGACGCTCCTGCTCGCTGGGGCGGTGATCGAGCGGCTCAAGACCGAGTCGGAGACGGCCGACACCGTGGTGGTGGGCAGCAGGGGACGGGGCGGGTTCAGCGGGCTCGTACTCGGCTCGGTCGGACTGAGCCTGGCCGGATATGCCAAGTGCCCCTTGGTCGTCGTGCGGACGCTCCCACACGGCGGAAGCGGCGAGGTCGTGGTGGGCTACGACGGCTCACCGTGCGCGGACATGGCAGTGGAATACGCCCTGGTGCAGGCGGCCGCTCGCCATGCGCGCCTTCGTGTGCTGCACGGCAGGCGATACCCGGTCATGGCTCCGCATCCCGCCGGGTACGGGCCGTTGCCCGTCGACGAAACCCCTGAGATCGGGCAGCGTCTGATCGCCTGCGGGGAGAAGTATCCCGACATCGAGCTGATCGAGTCGATCGTCAGTGAGCACCCCGTTCCGGCTCTGGCGAAGGCCTCGCGGGCCGCCGATCTCGTGGTGCTGGGCTCACGCGGGCTCGGCGGATTCACCGGACTGATGCTTGGTTCCGTCAGCCACGGGGTCCTTCACCGGGCATACTGTCCGGTGGCCGTGGTCAACGCGCCGGAGCGGCGATCCTGACCGTCGCTCCGCGTTACCCACTCAGGCAGCACAGCATGACGGCGCTCTCATAGTCGGCCGAGTGGGGTGCGGCGGCCGCTTGCCCAGTCTAAAGAAGATGTCTTCGAACCTCTACTGGATCTTCTGCAGGGACAGGCTTTGGCGATGGGCAAGGTAGACGCAGAGGTATGAATGCTGTCTTGACCTCAAGCTTGGTTGATATTGCAAGATCGCCACCATGACCGAAATCAAGGCTTCTGGGTACCGGATTGCTGTGATCGGCGCAGGCGCCATTGGCAGTGCGGTAGCACGTCGTCTGCTCGCCACTGGTCACGACGTGGTGGTATGGAACCGTACTGCCAGCCGCTCTGCCAAGTTGGTGGACGCCGGGGCACTGCCAGCGGGATCTGTCGGGGAAGCGGCATCCTCCGCCACCCTGGTCCTTCTAACCCTTACTGATTACGGTGCCGTGCAACAGTGCCTCGCCGAACTGGACGATGACCTGTCCGGGCGAACGATCGTCGCGATGTGCACCGGAACCGCCGACGACGCGAAACATGCCGCCCAGCGGGTAGCCGTCCTGGGGGCTTCCTATCTTGATGCGGGCATGCAGGCCTCACCCGACATGATCGGCACCGACACGGCAACCATCCTGTACAGCGGCTCTCGGTCGGCATTCGAGCAACACCGTGCGGTCCTCGAGCTGCTGAGCACGCCACGGTTCGTAGGCGAGTCACCACAAGCGGCCGCAATCTGGGATCTCACCCTGTTCGGCCTCTGGTACGACGCCCAACTCGGCTTGTTGCGAGCCCTCGACACCGTGCGAGAAGCGGGCATCGACGTCGCCGAGTTCGTCGACACCGCGGTCAAACAGCTTGGGCACGTGGTCACGGAGGCTCCGGTCACAGCCTCGGACCTGCTGCGGGCCACCTATCCGGCAGGGCCCGCCACCCTCCCCGAGCACCTCACCGTCATCCGCCACCTCACCAGGCTGAGGGGCGGCCAAGCGCTCGGCGACGGCGGACTGCCGGCTGTGGCGGCCAGAATCGAAGCGCTCATCGCACAGGGTCGTGAAGGGGAAGGGCTGACCGCCACGATCGCTACGATGCCAAATCGCGCCAGTGCGTGAAAAGCGGCTTGCGATCCACATGAGTGATCTTGCTGGGTAGCGGATGACCGCGAGCCAGGATTTACGGGACGTTCGCTGTAGGCGGCAGGCAGCGATGACGCACTCGCGCGGGTCTGCGGCTGCCGGCCACCTTTCGACGATCCGCCGCCGTCAGAACGGAGCGACACCGGGCCGGGTGTAACGGCCCGATCGCAGGCTGAGCGGGAAATGATCTCCAAGGGTTCGGGAAGCGATCTTCAAACAGTCGTTCCTCCGCACGTCACAACCACTTGTGAACGCCCCTTGCGGTGGCGCCGGATCATCCCGGCGACGTAGTCCAGGGTCTGATGCGACAAATCGACGGCAGCACGATAGAAAAGCACCGGAAGCTCCTGGTTGCGATGGTGCGGTTGTGGTGATCAACCCGTCTACCAGGAGCTTCTTCGCGTCGCCGGCCGAACACCGACATCGCGATCACGCTGTGACCAGGGCACCCGCCACGGAGCCTGAAATAGGCTCACTGTAAGCGTTGGCCAATTGCCAAGCTCAGACTCGGCCTGGACCACTGAGAACTCTATCATCAAGGATATTTAGGAGCAGCCTATAGACCTTTGACGTATCGGGCGAATCCGTCTTTTGCATTGTACGTTTCGAAGTGTTGAGTATGGCTCCGAGAGTATTGCCCATGGCGAAGATCTTGACAAAAACCGCTGCGCGAGTGTTTCAGGAGGGAGCTGTGCGGGGGCGGAGTTCGGCGACATCTACGCCGGTTGGACCGAGGCTTCCGGTTCCGGAGATGACGATCTCGAAATAGCCCTTCGCTTCGAGTCCACCTGCGCCGCTGCTGCCGTCTCCGTTGTTCTGGGAGAAGAACGTGCTGCTACCGGTCGGCTTCTGAGGAAAGTAGCTGAAGAGAATGCCATGCCCGGCCCAGGAGTCGTGGCCTGGGCCATTCCACCACTCGTAGGCCGTCACGGCATGCGAAAAGGTAGTCAGGTAGAAGGCCTTGGGGGATTCGTCGCTGTAGTTGTCCATCTCCTGGAACCAGCAGTGCGAGCGCGGATCGATCTGGTGGGCGTCAGAGGTGTAGGACTCGCATCTGACGTCGAGGTAGACGACCTGGCGTTCGTGCGAGCGGACGAACGCCTCATAGGCGGCCGCGCCGGCCTGCGTGTTCACCTCGGCTCGCAGTCGTGGAGTATCTGTGACGGTATAGCGGTAGACGCCGTATCCGGCGGCCGCGGGGAGCAGGACCACTGCAAGCGCCATGAGGGCGCGGCCAGTGCGCCAGCGACGGGCAAGTCTGCCCGCCTCCTTGAGGTCGTGGGCGAAGACGATCGCAGCGGGGTCCCGGGTGCTTGCCAGATCGCTCTGATTCTCTTGCGGCGCCACCAGGCGCCAGCCCTTACGATGGGCGGCCTCGAACTTGTCCTCGATAGCGCCTACGTGGGTCAGCCGGCCTTGATCGTCAATCGCGCCGGTGACAGCGGTTCGTGGCCGGGGCCCTCGGAGGAAGCCACGCACCGCGGCCAAAGATGGACGGTGCGAGGCTGGTCTGCGCAGAAGTTCACGCAGAGCCAGAGCGAAGGCCGCGCCGAGCGAGGGCCCCTCCACCGAAGGCACTGCCGCGCCGTTGACGACGATTCGCCACAACACGCATCGTCCTCCCCGCCGTCCTGGGGAGGCGTTCCATGCGACTGCCAGTGCTTCCTCAAAAGACCCGTCGGCGCGAATGCCCGCCATGGTGCGGGGATCGGGGAAGAGACCGGCGGGACCGCCCGGGTACTCCCACAATTCAAGGATCCCCGCGGCACCCTTCTCCGCTCCATTATCTCCAGGTGTACCGAAGACGACCGACATGCGGACGGTGTACCGGGGCCGCTTCTCCTGCTTAGCCAGGCGCAGGCCGGTCAATGCGGCCATCGCCCGTACCGGATCGTCGCCAAGCCGCTCCAGCGTGCGTATCAACGACTCTAACCGGGGCTGTAGGGGGCGGTCTGCCGCAACGACGCCCTCCCGGCCCAGCAGGCCGGCGCCGCCCGGCCGTGGCGGGAGCACCCCGGCTGTGCTCCACTGCTCGACCACCCGTTCAAGGACGGCCGGTCGCTCTTGGTCGGATGCGCCGAGAGCTTGGGCCACGAGCAAAGTCATCGTGGCCGCCACCATCACCGCCCGGCGTTCGTCGGCGGTTCCGGAAGCGTGTGCGGAGATGAGCGCGAGCACTGCCGACGCCTCGTCTCCCGTCAGCCAGTGTGGGTCGTCGGCGACCGCCTCCTTGCAGCAGTCCCACCACAGGCTTCCCGTGGTCGTCAGATCTCGGACCACCTCGCCGGGAGAAGGGCCCTCGGCTGGGGTCTTCAGCCCCGCCAGTCGTCGCTGCAGTTGGCTCCGGTGAATTAGCCTTACAGGCTCCTTGGTGAGGGTCGTCACGGCATCTCCTCAAGGATCACAGCGCGAACCCGCTCGTTCACCCGGTCGGCGACCTGCCGCCAGGCGTTCAGGGTTGCCTGGCTTGCCGCAGCTGCCACTGACGCCCGGACGATGCCCGAGTCCGAGGTCGAAACGTGAGCTGCGGACACTGGCTGGGATATGTGCCAGGGGGCCTCAATGTCATACCCAGCCAGCCAGACAACGGAGCTGGGTGGTCCTAGAGGTGCCTGAGCCAGTGGGATGAGCACTTCCTGCCCGGCGCCGTCCTCACGACGCCGGTACCGCACGGAGACGATGAGCGGCAGATCATCGCTCTCCGGCGAGATGACCTCCAGCCGGTAGTCCGGTTTCTGCGCGTCGTCTTCACTCCCATCGATCCGATACAGCAGGAGCTCTAGCCGCTCCGGTCCCTCGACCCTCAGGACGACGCCACCCGCACCTGCGGCGGTGACCACCCCCCTGCCTGGTGGTAGAGGCAGGAGAAAGCGGCCAGATTCCGGGTCGAGCTGAGCTCGGAGCCTCCTCCAGCGGGGCACCGGCAGAGGATCGTTTGCGGGTTCCTCCTTACCGGAGCGGGCCATGACGAGTGGTATGTCCAGCAGCGAGGCCCAGTACCGTTTCCAGAAGCCGTACCCGGTCCATTCGCGCCGAGTCATTCGAGCGGAGGCGGGGGTGCGGGTGTCAATGAGCGACATCCAGTAGCGGTCGGCGAGCCTGGTCACGCGCCGCCCCCTTCGGTGAGAAGGGGCTCCTCCTCGATCGGCTGGATCGCTGTAGCGCTCCGCGCCGTTCCGAACCGCCTCAGCAGGGCCGGACCGGAGGCGCCGACGACGACCGCGGCCATCCAGCCGGTCAGTTGGTCGCTCAGCAGCACCCCTGCCACAGCCCCGATGACAACGCGGGTCAGCGCCACCAGCGTGTCCGGATACACGTCGATATAGTCGAGCAGCCCTGGCGGATCGCCCTTGCCGGTGGCGCGAACCTGCTGCCGATCTTCCCGCCAGGCGTTCAGCTTCCCCCACAGCACGACACCTTCGACGATCGCCCCGCCGCCCGCTCCTGCCCCCATCGCGACAAACCAGTCCAGCATGGCCCGCCCCATCGTGCCTCGAGTTCGGCTCGTTGGGGGGAGTGTCTCATCCGGAATCGCGGCCACGAAGCGTGATGGGCTAACCGCGACAGGAAAATGTCGCTCGAACCGGGTCGAGTACGTCGACTGTGACCAACGACCCGTTCCTTGACCGCTCGCCGAAGCCTGCTGCGGCCATCGCACGCGCATCCGTTCCCGCAACCCAGGCGGGTCTCCGCCTGAACGGTCAGCTGGTCCAGGCGGTCGGGACGGGTGAGCCATGTCGCCATGAACTGTCCCGTGCTCTTCGGCGTGTTGCACGGGACCGGAAGCATCACCAAGACACTACCCGGTGGCAATGGGTCGGTTCGGACGTCGTGTGGATGCCGAACGGCAGCACGAGCAATCACGGGACCATCACCATCACCTGGCGGTACCCCCACTCGCGAGGGTGGGGGTGCCGGCCCGGCGGGGTTGGCGAGTCAGGCGGTCAGCGCTGGAGCGTCAGCACGCCCGGCCGCCAAGGCAGGGAGTTGTAGGCCGTGCCGTCGGAGCGCGGGTCGCGGCCCTGGTAGAGGAGTTGGAGGTTGCAGGGGTCGATGGTCTTGGTCTGGTCGGGGTTGGTGCGCACCAGGTCGCCGTGGCTGATGTCGTTGGTCCACGTCGCGCCGCTGTTGGCCTTGCCGGCGAACGGGTTGCTCTCGGTCGCGGCCTGCGGGGTCCAGGAACCGCTCAGGCTGGTTGCCGTGAACGAGCGGAAGTAACGCCCGTTCGCGCCCATGGCCTCCACGAGCATCAGGTACTGGTTCTGGTCCTTGACCTTGTAGACCTCGACCGCCTCGAACAGGTTCGCCGTCGTGTCGCTCATGATCGTCGTGTAGGACGTGCCGAAGCTGCCCGGGAAGTTCCCGATCGGCATGCTGGCACGGTAGATGTTCCCGTTGTCACCGGCGAAGAACAGGTACATGTTCGTGCCGTCGCCGATCAGCGTCTGATCCAGGGCGCCGCCGCCGGGGATGTTCCCCGAGAAGAGTTCCTGTGGCGCGGACCACCCGTTCGCGTTGGTGGGGTCGCTTGAGGTCCGGTAGCTGAACGTGGTCGGACCCCACTGGTAGGTGAGCACCCAGATGTTCTTCGGGGCGAAGTAGAACAACGTGGGCGCGACGGTGCCGAGATTCATCGTGTTCTGCGGGGCCGAGGCCATGTCCGACCAGTTCGTGAACGGCCCGAAGTTCATCGAACCGTAGTGCTGCCCAGCCGAGTCGACCGTCGACCCGTAGACCACGTGCTTGCCGTTGTAGACGACGTTGGTGAAGTCCTTGAGCGAAACCCAGCCCGCCTTCGGCGTCGCCAGCGCGCCCGTCGAGGACCAGCGGTACGTCGACGGAAGAGAACACGTCCCCGGCGTGCTGCCGCCCACACGGACCAGTTGCCACTGCTGGTTCGAGCCGTTCCAGTCGCCGTACTGCACGACGGCCGCCCCGTCCGCGGTCGACAGGCCCGTCACTTCCACGGCCTTGCCGCTGTTGCGGTTGATCAGCCGGACATAGCCGCCATCGGAGTCCACGAGTCGGAACTGCTGGTTGGTGCTGTTGTTGTCCGTCCACTGCTGGACCTTCGCGCCGTCCGCGGTCGACCAGCCGTCGACATCGAGCACCTTGCCGGAGTTCTTCGACTTCAACCGGTAGTAGCCGCCCCCGGAGTCCACGAACTGCCACTGCTGGTTCGCCCCGTCGTGACGCGCCCACTGCTCGATCACCGCCCCGTCCGCCGTGGAGGCACTCGTGACGTCCATCGCCTTGCCGCTGTTGCGGTTGACCAGCACGTACCAGGCGTTCGTGTCGACGGTCGCCGCCGACGCCGCACCGGGGGTGAGCGCGAGCGCCGACGCAGCGGCGAAAACGATCGTGACCGCGGTGATCAGGACGGACTTTAAACGGCTGCGTCGAACGCGACCCGCATGCCGGCGCACCGCTGGCGGTGACACGCCCGCTCCGGCCGAGACCATCGAACTCAAGGCGATTCTCCTTCGGTGTCAGCGCCCGCGCGAGGCGCGTTATGCGTCGCAGAAGAGCCCGTTCCCAACTCCGGGTTTGGTCGCCACGGGAGGCTCCGTTGTTGCACTCCTACTCGCTGTGGGACGTCATGGAAGCTTCTCGTCATGGGCGATGTTAGCGCTAACATTCGTATCGCAGAACGGCTTGCACTAATCAGGATATGGAGGGGAAGGGTGACCACCTGTCGCTCGTGAGGTTGCCAGATTATTTAGGGACATTCAAGAGGTAACCGTCGACGAACTCCGCTCCGCTCGCACCGAGCGAATGTTCGTTCCAAACGAGACCGAGCGCACCGAATTGCGCTCCTCGACACTTCCCGGTCTCAATTGGGTGTGCTCCGCCAGCTCCTCCGGACGTCGATCGCGTCGAGGTCCCCCGGCAACCGGATGTTGTCGGTCCGCTGCCGGGTTGCCGGGCTGCCCTGCTGATCGCACTTGGTCCTCGGCCTCTGCCAGCCGGTCACCGTCCGCACCGGTCCGTGAACGGATCTGGCTGATAGCCGTGACCTCGCCCGCCGACTGGGGCATCACCGTGTTCTCCACCTGGTCACTCGCGGAGCTGCGCGACCACCTGCTCGACCGCGGCACGGTCGCCGCGGTCAGCCGGGAAATGCTGCACCGCATCCTGCGTGACACCGGAATCTTCTGGCAGACCGACCAAAATCACTGTTCGGCGGGAGCTCCGTTGGATGTCCAGTCCGTCATGCGTCGTGATGTTGTGGTGGCCGCAGGCGCGTTCGCGCCCGGCCATCTGGGGGAGCTGACCCGGCTCATTCCGTTCGAAATGGTCGATGAGGCGCTGGCAGGCATCGGCAGGACGCAGGTGCGGCATCTGCCCTTGCGGGTGGTGGTGTATCTCCTGCCGGCCGGATGCTTCTTCCCCGAGCTGGGGTGGCGACAGGTCTGGCAGCGGCCGACAGCCAGGCTGGCCGGACTGAAGCTCGCCGTCCCGACGGCGGCTGCGCTGGTGCAGGCCCGCCGGCGGGCGGGTGTCGAACCGGTGCGGTGGCTGTGGGAGCTGCTGCGTGGCCCGGCCGCGGCCATCGCCACCACAGGCGTGTGGTGGCGGGGACTGCGCATCTGCGCGATCGATGGCACCACCATGGCTGCGCCCGACACTGCGGCCGATCTGAGCAGGTTCACCAAGCATCGCTGCAACAACGGCGGCTCGGGCTATTGTGAAATAACCCCTGTGTTCGTTGAGCGGTTGAGCGTGGCCATAGCCGCAGGACCTCGGCTTACTTCCTGGGATCCTTGGTTCTTTCGAGATTGATGAGATTTCAGGAATTCCGAATGTCTATCGTCCTCGTCGTTCGTCTTGCACGGACGGCGAAGACGAGGAGGCCGAGCGGCTGAGCCGTCCGGCCCTGGCCGATGACCTGCCGAATGGGCCGATTCCCCAGGTAAGGATGAGATTCGTCATCGGGCTGGCCTTCGCCGGCAATGATGCGCTGTATCAGCGCCGCCTCGCTCTGGTCACGCTGTACCACCCCGCTGGCGAGTACGGCTCAACGTACGGGCCGCGCCTGAAGAACCACGGCCGCGCCGCGGGCGCCGTGACCCACACGGGCAGCAAGTCAGGCCGTGAGGGCGGCCGCCGCTTCCCGGTAGATGACATTCGGGTCCTCGGACAGCCATGCCTTCACCTGGCGGCTCCAGTCGTCGGCGAGCACCTCGGGCCGGTGCGCCTCGATGCCGTCGAGGGCCGCCGCGACGATCACCTCGGGGGCGCTCTTGTCGCCGTTGTACCAGGCCATCATGTCGGTGTCCGCAGCGCCCAGGTGCAGGCCCGTCACCAAAGTGCGCTGGTGGGCCAGCTCCAAGCGTACGCTGTTGGTGAGCCCCCACTCGGCAGCCTTCGCCGCGTGGTATGCACCCGCACCGTCGTAGGCGAGCCACGAGAGCGCGGACAGAACGTTGAGGATCGCGCCGTCGGCCAGCTGGGGCGCAAAGGCACGGATCACGTTGAGGGTGCCATAGAAGTGGGTGTCCATCTCGCGGCGAATCGTCTCCAGATCCCCGGTGACCAGATTCGCCCCGGTCGAGATTCCCGCATTGTTGATGACGATCTTGACATCAGGTGCCGCTGCCGCCGCGGCGGCGACCGATTCCGGATCGGTGATGTCGAGGCGCAGCGGGACGACCGCCGGTACGTCGATGAGCTCTGGGCGGCGGGCAGTGGCATACACCCTGGCTGCGCCGCGATTGAGGAGAGACAGGACGAATTGCCGTCCGAGGCCGCGGTTGGCCCCGGTCACCAGCACATGTGCTCCGTTGATCTGCATGCGGATAGGCTAAAACCTGACGTTGACGTCAGAGGCAAGTCTTGTGATGGAGGTCACGGTGCGTATCGGCGAGTTGGCGGCAAGGTCGGGCGTCAGCGTGCGGGCCCTGCGCTACTACGAAGAGCAGGGACTGCTGGACGCCTACCGGAGCGACTCCGGGCAGCGCCACTACCCCGAGTCGGCGGCCGACCGTGTCCAGCTGATCCAGATGCTTTACGCGGCCGGTCTGTCCAGCCGGACCATCGCCGAACTGCTGCCCTGCGTCGAGGCCAAGGTCAGTACTCCGGAGTCGCGTGCCCGGCTCGCCACCGAGCGCAATCGCATCGATGCCCAGATCGCCGCGTTGACCCGTACCCGTGACCGCCTGGACGCGGTCATCCGGTTGTCCGGAAGCCCGAACAGCGGCTGCACGTGGATCCCGGACCAGGACGTCGCCGCAGACGAACAAGACACGCCGGTTCCCGGGGACCCAAGGGTCCGAATCACTCATAAATCGTGAAGACCCTTCGGTTCGCGCGAACTCTGGGACTTCCCGGCCCCCACCCGGGTCCGCGTCACCAGCCGCAAAGTAGCGCCGAGTAACCGCAGTTACGCTGTGTGGTCCCGAGGTTGTTCGGCTCAGTGTCGAGTAACGGTCGTCTGCCGACACTCGCCAAGTCGATCGCGGAACCGCAGGCGATGGACCCCATCGTCCTGGCCGCCGCCCTCCTCGACGAGGGCGAACTTGAACGGGCCGCCGCCGGTTGAAGCTCCTTTGTGAACTCGTCTTGATCCTTTATGGGTGTCGGTGTTCAGGATGAATTGACGGATTCCGCGTTGTGGGCGACGGAACCCGTCCTTCCCGACCTGCCTGTCCTGGGCCACACCCCGCCCCGTGCCCCCGGCGCGGGCTGATCTAGCCCGCGAGGATTTTGTCCCAGTCCACCGTCTTGGCCCACTCGGCGTAGCTGTGCCAGCGCACGGTGGGGTATTTGGCATGCAGAGTCTCGATGTCAGGAAGTCGGTGTCGTTCTCGAAGTTCTCGAACATCGTGGCCACCTCCTCGCCGGCCCACTGCCGCACCATATCGAGCGGCATCTGCTGGTACGGGATCTCCCGTCCGAGCACCTCACTCAGCATCCGGGCCGCCTCCTGCCCGGTGACACGATCGGAGGCGATGTCGATCCGCTCGCCGACGAGCTCGTCGGGGTTCTCAACGGCATGTACGGCCATACCGGCAATGTCCAGGACGCTCACCTGGTCGAGCGGCTTGCCGAGAGTCAACGGGTTGGCGAGCATGCGTCACCGAGTCGGCTGAAGCCAAGGTTGAGCACGTTCTCCATGACGTACACCGGGCCGAGCGCCGTCGCGCGCACCGGCCGCTCGCGCAAATAGGCCTCGATGAGCTGTTTGCTGTCGGCGTGGTCGATGTTGGTGGCCACGAGCCGGTCGCCGCCCCGCACGGAGGAGTACACCAGGTGGATGTCGAGGCGAGCGGCGGTGTTGATGAGGAGTCGTCCCTGCGCCACCTCCGCGTCCTTGCCGCCCTCGCCGAACGGCACCGACAGGCCGAAAACCGCGTCGGCACCTGTGCAGGCCTGCCGGAGCGCGTCGGGAGCCTGACCGCCCCCAGGCCCTGACGCCGTCCCGCTCCAGGGGCCGGGGGCGGTCCCACGGTCTCACTCCTTGATAGACAACCGCTGGACGTCGGCGTCCTCAAGCTTGACTGGGTTGTCCGGCATCGCCGAATACGTGCCCGCCGAGGTGACGACGTACTTCGCCTGCTCCGGGTTGAGGAGCGAGGCCGGCGAGTCGGGATAGGTCTCCAGGAACAGCATGTACGTGACGCCCGTCTTCAACGGCGTCGCGTCCGCCTCCTCGTACGTCACGCCGTTCAGCGTGCCGCCGAGCTCCTTCACCTGGATGACCTGCCCGACCCGGGCCAGCCCCTTGCGCACCTTGACCACCTCGACGGAACTGACCGTCATGACCGTGGGCGGCCCGGGGGGCGGAGCCTCCGCGTCGGGCGTGGCCCCGGCGTTCGGATTCAGCTGCGGATCGGTCTCGGTGCCGTCATCCGCCGGTTCGACCTCCGTCATGACCCGTTTGGTCCCGGTCAGCCGGCCCTCGATCACCAGCTTCGCCCCGGCGAACAGCGCGTCGGCGCTGTCGTACGCCGGATAGTCGGCCGCGTATATGACGTTCTTCTCCTCTGCCGCGCAGGCGGACAGCAACAGCACAGCCAGGGCGGCCACCCCGAGCCGCCGCATTCGAGCCTTCATCGACTTCGACTCCCGTTCTCCTCGTGAATGTCGTCGGGCGGGGCCGGTCAGTAATAGGCGTTGACGTCCGAGACGTCATGCGACTGCGGTTTGGTCATCGTGTCGCGATTTCTGCTGCTGTTCATGATGGAGGTGGTGCTGTTGTGTGCGAGATTGAGCGCGTGCCCCAATTCGTGCACGAAGACGCCGGTCACGTAGTTGGAGAAATTGCTCGCGTCCCGGTTGATGGTGCGGCTGTTCAGCTTGATGTACAGGCAGCTGTCGCCGCATCGGGTGTAGTGCCCGTACCAGGTGTTCCGGTACGACTTCACGGTGATCGTCGAGCCGGAGTTCCGGTTCTTGTAGATGTCGGCGGGGGAGGACGTGGCGTTCCAGTTGGCCAGCGCCTTGTTCATCGGCTTCTGCCACGTGTCGTTGTAGTTGTAGGGGTAGAGGCCGATGCGGGCGATGAGCTGGCCCGTCCCGTTCCAGTGTGCGGACGCGGGGGTCGCGCTGATGCTCACGCAGACGATGCCGGCGAGAGTCGCGGCCAGCAGTCGCGAAGCTTTTCTTTTCGCGTTCCGGGCGCGGAGGTCTGACAATGCCACGATCCACTTCGATTCTTTTCGGGCAGGGCGGAACAACGTGACGGGTGGAGGAATTGCGCGGTCACCGGTCGCGCCCGGACGGGCGGCCGGTGCGGTTTCGCCGAGGCGTTCTTACTATGGGCGGTTCAGGTCGGCGGAAACCGTTTGCACGCTGTGACGGTACTCGACGCGCAGTTATACGCACAAGATCAACGCAGAGTTCCGGAAACCATCGTCTCCGTCATATCGGCCGGTCCTCCCAGGTGCGCGGAAACTGCCCGGACGTCGACCCTGAAAAATCGCTGTGACCCCCGCGGCCCGCGGCGTTCGGCCGCGGGACCCGGGGGCCTGAGGGCATGGAGTGCCGGAGCGTCAGAGGAAGCTGACGTTCTGGGCCAGGGTGAGCCTGTCGGAGTAGTTCACGGTGGCGGTCGAGCGCCGCATGTAGGCGCGCCACGCGTCCGAGCGACGCGAACACGTCCGTTTCAGCAGCCGGCAGTCTCGCGAGCGTAGGCGCCAATGTCGCCGTTGCCGAGCCAGAGCCTGTCCCAGAGATGCGCGGCCAGCTGCGCTGCCGGAGTCCTCACCGGCTTCGACGAAGGCGGTCATCATGTTGTGGTTACGGGCTGGTACACGTCAGGGACGGGGTGGACGGGGCACCGTTGCCGAGAAAGCCGAACGTGGTCGTGCCGGAGGCCGGGATCGAGGCGTTGTACGAGGTGTTCGACACCGTCACCGCGGAACTGTTGCCGCTCAGGGTGCCGTTCCACAGTTGGGAGATCGACTGACCGCTGCTCAGCGTCCATCTGACGGTCCACCCGTTGACCGCCGAGTTGCCTGCCTTCACTGTGACCTCGCCCTGGTAGCCGCCCGACCACGAGTTCACAGTGCGGTAGGTCGCGGTGCAGGCGCCTGGGGGTTGGGGCGACGGGCTGGTGGACGGCGAGGGTGACGGGCTGCTGGAGGGCGAGGGTGACGGGCTGGGCGACGGCGTGTACGGGCACTTGTTGCGGTACATGGAGATGCCGGTGGGATCCATCAGCGGGCACAGGAACTGGGTGTACCGCGTGTCGTTGTCGACGAAGATCTTCAACCAGGGGATCAGCACCCGCATCTCGGTGGTGTTCGCCCGTGTCGCGAACAGGTGGTCCACACCGGTTATCTCCACCCAGGCGCTAGGTGTCGTGGCGGGAATAGTGGTGTATATCCCGTTCAGATAGGCCTGCGTGACCGTCGTGTCCCGCTGTCCTGAGATGAACATCGTCGGTACCCGGTCGTTGGACAGATTGTAGTTCCCCACAGGGGAGCCGGGCGCGAGTCCGACCGCGGCTTTCAGCGCGGGCCGCCGGAGTACCGCAGTGAGGACGCCGCCGCCTCCCGCGGAGTGGCCGATCACTGACAACCGGTTGGGGTCGACCCGGTCGCGCACCGAACTCCGCTGCGTGAGGTAGTCAAGCGCGGCGAGGAGTTGAGTCGCCCGCGCATCCGCGCTGTCGGTGCGGCTGACGGTCTCGATTCCGATCACGACGAATCCGAAGGATGCCAGCCAGTGACCCATCCAGGCCTCTTCGACGGAGAACAGGGCGGAGTAGCCGGGCACGATCGCGACCCCGCCGAAAGTCTGGCTGCTGTCCGTCGGGTAGTAGATCACCCCACTGCCGAAGCCGTTCCCCGGCACGCTCATCTGCGCGGTGGCGAAGGGCCCCCTGGTGGCCGCCACGCTGCTCAAGGTCGGGTCGGGGCCCCGCTGGTAGGGATTGTCGTCGGCCGATGCCGCTCGAGTCGCGACGGTCATCGCGAGCAGTCCGAGGAGGGCCACCACCGTGGCCATGACGCGTCTGGTCAACCACGCTCGAGAGCCAGGCTGCGGTCGCGGCCCGCCGACAGCATCAGGTGCCGGTGACTCACTCACACGTCGTCGCACTTACGTTCCTCCACTCATGCACTTCCGGCGCCGTCCCCCGGCGTCGAGGAATCCCCGGTCAATGACCGGCGCCGGTGACCTGGCTGCGTTCTGGTCATGGTTCAGCGCATCTCGGGGGGTCGAGTGTCCGGCCATCGCCAAGGCGTTCGTCAGGAGAAAGTGCAGGGGCCCGTTCAGGGGAGTACGGGCGCCGCCCTGCGCCAGCTTTTGTTAGCGCTCACATGCATCCTCTGCCGAGTCCCCTCTCCTCGGATGACTGAGGCGGTGTGACAGAGCAAATACGAGGAGAAAGCCGCTGTCAACGGGTGTCGGGTGCCGGTAGCGACAGCGTGCGGGGGTGAGGGCGCTTATCTGGGATATCGGGATTGATGCACCTTGACGACGAGAGCCTGTGCTGAAAATTTCACCACCGCACCTCGGATCCTGGCCGGCCTCCGCAACCTGGCTATCGGCCTGGCCCGCCTGATCGGCTGGACCGACATCGCCGCCGCCACCGACCACTACCGCAGCCACCCCGCCGACGGCCTCCAGCTACTCGGTCTTACAACATGAGTACGCTTCGACCCTGGGTCCGCCGCTGAGCGCTTAGCCGTTTCGTCCGGCGGGCGGCGTGCGTCGCGGATCAATAGCTCCCGCTCCAGACCGGTACCGATATGGTGCTCCAACCCCGCAAGCCCTATTCTCACCCATCGTGCAACCCCTCAAGATCGCGGCACTCGCCTGCGCCCTCCTCACCCCCTTGACCATCACGGCGGCCGCGCACGCCTCGGCGTATCCCGTGAAGAACCCCGTGCTCGTCAAGAACGCGTTATACCAGGCCGGGCCGCTGCCCACCACGACCTGTAACGACCTGCCGGACGAGCCCATGACGCCCGCCGAGGCCCGTACCTACATCAACGAGGCCCTGCGCTGCCTGGAGAACACGTGGGGACAGCACCTGAAGAAGGCCGGCCTGCCCTATGAGCCGGTCAAGGTGCGGTACGTGACCCGCCTGCCCAAGAACTACTGCGCGTCCGAGGACGGCGAGACGATCCAGCCGTCCACGGTGTGGTACTGCGACTGGGACCGCACGCTGTCCTTCAAGATCGGCAAGTACTGGCTCCTCGGGCCGATGACCGGCCTCGACCTCTTCAACACGATCGCCGTCACCTACGGTTACCACGTGCAGAAGCAGGCCGGTCTCTACGACGCCGGCGAGGACCTCAGAGCCGGCAGCAAGGCCGAGCACCTCGAGCAGGGGCGGCGCATGCACCAGCAGGTCGAATGCCTGGGCGCGGCCTTTACCAAGAGCGTCTGGCCGCTGCCGGGCAAGACCGCGCGGGACTGGGAGAGGGTCGCGTCGTCCTTCTACCGCGACTCCGCCGAGTACGGCAAGGCCGCCAACCGCAAGCGGTGGGTCAAGGCCGGTTTCCGCACCGCCGACCCGGCCTCCTGCAACACCTGGGCGGCAGCCTCGTCCAAGGTCTCCTGACGCGATCGACCCCGGCCTGGCCGGGCCAGAACGTCCTGGTCGCCGCAGGGGCGGGCGGCATCGGCACGGCGATCAGCCGGGTGCTCGACGCCCATGGCGCCCGCGTGGCGATCCGCTACCTCGAGCGGGACGCCACACCGCCGACCTGCCCAATGCCGTACGAACCCCCGTCGCTTTGCTACCGTCCGGGCGGACGGGGGCATCGGCCGGGGGCCACCGCAATTGTCAGCGCGGGCTTCAGCGGGTTCAGAGGGCTGGTATGCGGTGGTGGTCTGGGTCGCGGTGATGGTGTGCGGGCCGGCCGGGCGTCCCGTCCCGAAAACGCGCGTTTTCCGGGACGGTGCTCAAGGTCAATTCAGTGTGGGTTTCGAGCGTTTGCCTTCTGCAGGGTCAGTGCAGGGTGTCGGCGACGCGGCTTCGGCGCGGCGCAGGCCGCAGCTGTCGAGCACGGCGATGAGCGCGGCGTCACGCGCGCCGGCGGCGCGCAGCGGGGTGGCGGCGGTGGCTCGGAGCTTGTGCCTGGGTCAGCTTCGCAGATCCAGATGGGCGGCGCAGCGCGGTCTGCTGCCGCCAGCGGAGGAATCTACGACTACTGGGCTGCCCCATCGACCTGGTGGACGACGCTCTTGCAGTCATCAAGGAACTACGTGCCGACTTACCTGATCCTTCGTGCACTCCCACCAGCCCGTCAGGAGCACGCCGTATGCTCGCGAGAAGAGGTGACCAACTCGACGACATGCCGTACGAGATCGTTGCAGTACACCTGTCGCGGTCGCTGATGTCTCATCGAACAACCACAGAACCGACGCCGCCGATGCTCGGCGCAGCGGCCGGTACGACAGCGTCGCCGAGGACCAGGAACTCCAGCGCCTTGACCGTACCGTCATCGAACGCTTCACCTGAGCCGAAGATCCAGCGACGCGAACGGCCGCAACCCGGTCAGGTCGTAGCTGGGCCGTGAATGCACGCCGCCAGGCCACGAGGAAGGCTGACCGGCTTCTACGACGATCGGCAGTCGAAGGTGGAGGTGGGGGACTACATCAACGACGGCGGTTACCCGGCAGCGCCCAGTCACTGACCCTGAGTCCACCAACATGGTGACCATCCCGCCGCGGAGTTTGCGACCCTGCGCCCAACCCTCGCCGGCGCCCACCGGTCGCCAGGCGGCCGGCCCACATGGGGCTCACCCGCCTCGCTTCGCCGCCGCCATGACCGCTGGTTCCATCGCTGGAGCTCTCCTCGACGACCAGTTGCTCAGCGTCATCTCGGACCTGGCCCTCATCCCCATCCTGGCCCTCGTCTTGCATGACAAGTGCGTCATTGCTGTGGGCCCTCATAGAAGGCATGGACGCGGGCGGCGTGACCGTGCTGGTCCAGCTCGACGACATCGAGAACGCGGTTGCCGTTCTCGCGCCGGTAGAGCAGTGCATAGCCGCGCGGGCTGGTCAGCAGCGCTTCCTCGGCGAAGGTCAGGTCCGGTGCCAGTTCCAGTCCGAGCTCGAAGTGCCTGCGCAGCTCTGCCTTGCCCTGCAATCGGCCATCGGGACGTCCCCAGCGGCGCACCACGGTAGGGGCGACGAAGTCAACGTTCTCCGCGTAGCAGTCCAAGACCGCATCGAGATCGCGTCGCTTCCACGCTGCCAGCCAAGCGTCGGCATGGGCTCGAAGATCCATATTCACACTTTCTCCCACGGGGGCCTGCGTCATCCGACGGGGCCAGCTGCTGGAGCATTCGACCGAGCAAGACCATCCGGGAGGCAGAACGGGCACCCCCAGAACGGGACACTGATCACGACGGAATAGGGATAAAACGGGCAAGGACGACCGCGACGGCTTCGGCCTGCCCTGGCCCGGCTGTCGAGCCATGGCGCCTCGGCGAGAATGGTGCCCGTCGCCCGTCAGCATCGGCGCGGACCATCCAAGAGGACGATGGTCACAGGATCGCCCCCGCCTGATCAGCGCACATCCTCCGAAATCGAGGGATGATCTGACGAAGGAGCGCCGTCCTGTGACTCGGCCTCGGCGAGGCGCAGGATCGGATCGAGCAGGCCAGGGAAGCGCCTGCTCAGATCGTCGCCACGCAGCCGGATGCGGCGGTGCCTCCCGTCGACGGCCATGCTGATCACCCCGGCCTCGCGCATGATGCGCCAGTGGTTGGACAGCGTCGACATCGGCACGTCCAGGCCGTCGGCGAGAGCGGAGCAGGTCGACCCGGGGTCGGCCCAGGCGCGCCGCACCAGCTCCAGGCGCACCGGATCGCCGAGCGCATGAAGCACGGGCGCGAGCGTCAACGTCTCCTGTGCGGGTTCGGGCAGCGGTCGCATGGCTCTACGCTACCAAACAGTTCGACATTTCGGGAATATCGAACTAACTTGTGCGGCGGCATCTGACGCCTCATGAGAGGAACAGCGTTGACCGCACACGAAGACGCCACGAAGGACGGTCCGTCCAGGGGCGCGAGCGCACCACCAAACCGGGCGGCATTGCTCACAGTGGCGTGCCTGGGCCAATTCATGGTGCTGCTCGACAGCACGATCGTCGGCGCGGCGCTGCCCGATATGCAGCAGCGGCTGCACACCCAACTGGCCGGTCTGCAATGGATCGTCGACGCCTATGTCCTCCTGGTCGCGATGCTGTTGCTGTCCGGCGGCGTCTTCGCCGACCGCTTCGGCCGCAAGCGAGTGTTCCTGGCCGGCGTCGCGGTGTTCACCGCCGCGTCCGTGCTGTGCTCCCTCGCGCCCTCGATCGAAGGGCTGATCGCCGGACGGGTGCTGCAGGGCGTCGGAGCCGCGGCGCTCAGCCCCGCCTCGCTGGCCCTGCTCGCCGCCGCCTACCCCGTTGCGCAGGAACGCGTCAAGGCGATCGGGCTGTGGGCCGGACTCAGCGGAATCGGCCTGGCCGCCGGACCGCTGGCCGGGGGCATCCTGGTGGAAGCCTTCGGCTGGCCCGCCATTTTCCTCGTCAATGTGCCCATCGGCGGGGTCCTGCTGCTGATCGGGCTGCGCGTCCTGGCCGAGTCCCGCAATCCGAGCGCGCCGGCGATCGACATCCCGGGAACGGTCCTGTCCGTCCTGGGGGTGGGGGCACTGACCTATGGCCTGATCGAGGGCGGTTCCCGTGGCTGGACCTCGCCGGTGATCCTGGGCAGCTTCGCCGCCGCGCTAGTGATCCTCGCCGTCTTCGTCGTCGTCGAAGGACGTGTTGCGACGCCGATGCTGCCACTGCGGCTGTTCCGGCAGCAGCTGTTCACGGTGTCCAATACGGCCATGGTCGTGGTGGGCTTCGCGCTCATGGGCTCGTCCTTCTTCTTCTCCCAGTTCTTCGTGAACGTGCAGGGCAGTTCGATCCTGCGTGCCGGCCTGCAGACCCTGCCCGTCACCCTCGCCATGGTGATCGTCAGCCCGTACGCTGGCCGGTTCGCCGCCAGGTACGGCTTCCGAATCGTGGTTGTCATCGGCCTGACACTGGCCGGGCTGGGCCTGCTGGCGCTGGGCTTCGTCCACGCCGACACCGGCTACGGGAACGTGTGGTGGCGGCTGGCGGTCGTCGGCACCGGTTTCGCTCTGACCATGTCGCCGCTGACCGGCGCCGCCATCCAGGCGGTCAGCCCGCAGGAGGGCGGCCTGGCCTCGGGTGTCAGCAGCACCACCCGGCAGATCGGCGCGGTGCTCGGCGTGGCGGTCCTCGGAGCCATCGTCCACACCCGGGAATCCGGCGGCGCGTCCTTCGAGGCCGGCCTCAACAGCGCCTTCGTCGCGGCCGGCGCCGTCACCTTGGCCGGAGCCATGTTCACCTGTCTGTGGCTGGTGAAGTCACAGCCCGCGGAAGACACCGCACTGCGGACACAACCCACCGACCCGCAGACGGGCACGACGACGTCGTGACCGGCCCGGCTCGCGTCCACGCCTGGCCGCCGAAGGCCGGTCATCTGGGGGTGCCCAGCGCCAGACAGGCCAGGCCCTGCGTCGCCGCATTGCGCCACGGCAACTGTTGTGCGGTCAGCGGAGCATGCGGAAGAAGGTGCGCAGTTCCTCGACGAACAGGCCGGGTTGCTCGAACGCGGCGAAGTGGCCGCCCTTGTCCGGTTCGTTCCAATGCAGGATGGTGGTGAAGCGTTGCTCAGCCCACCGCCGGGACGGCCGGGGATTCTCCCTGGGGAAGATTGAGCATCCCGCCGGGACGGTTACCACGTCCGTCGTCTCGGCGGTGAAGACCCGCTGGACGGCCTTGAAGCTCTCCCAGTAAAGCCGGGCGGCGGACGCGCCGGTTCCGGGGAGCCAGTAGAACATGAGGTTGTCGAGGAGTTCGTCGCGGGTGAGGGCGTTCTCGGGGTGGCCGTCACCGTCGGTCCAGGACCGGAACTTCTCGATGATCCAGGCGCACAGCAGCGCCGGTGAGTCGACGAGCCCGTAGCCGATGGTCTGCGGCCGGGTGGACTGCTCCAGCGAGTACCCGTCCTCGTCTTCCCGGCCTCGTTCCAGGTCGGCGAGGGCGGCGCGTTCGGCGGCGGTGAGGTCGTCGAACGTGGCCGGATCCGGGGCCGCCAGCGGCGGGACAAGATGGATGCCCGCCACGTGGGCGGGATCGCGCAGGCCGATGAGCGTGGTGATGGTCGTGCCCCAATCGGAGCCCTGCGCGCCGTAGCGGTCGTAGCCGAGGCGGGCCATCAGCTCGATCCAGGCGTCGGCGATCCGTTCGACGCCCCAGCCGCGGTGATCCGGTTTGTCGCTGAAGCCGTAGCCGGGCAGGGACGGGCAGACGACGTGGAAGGCGTCGCGGGCGTCGCCGCCGTAGGCCGTCGGGTCGGTGAGCGGTCCGATCACCTTGAGGAACTCCACGATCGAGCCCGGCCAGCCGTGCGTCAGGACGATCGGCAGCGCGTCCTCGTGCGGCGAACGGACGTGCAGGAAGTGGATCCCGAGGCCGTCCAGGGAGGTCCGGAACTGCGGCAGTGCGTTCAGACGCCGCTCGGTGGCCCGCCAGTCGTACTCATCGGCCCAGTATCGGCACAACTCGCGCAGGTAGTCCAGCGGGACGCCCTGCGACCAGTCGCCGACCGTCTCCTTCTCGGGCCACCGCGTGCGCCGCAGCCGCTCGCGCAGGTCGGCCAGTACGGGCTCGGGGACGTCAAGACGGAACGGGGTCACGCGGTCGGACATGCTGCCTTCCTTGTCGGATCAGTCGGTGGCGAGCAGGGGCGCGGCCTCTGGCATCCGCTCGCGGCGGTCATCCTTCGGCCAGGAGGAGCGCCTGCTGCGGAGCGAGGCGGACGTAGCCAGTCCTGGGCCGGTCGGGAGTGACGGTGAGATCGTCGGTGTCGAACACCGCTGGGGCCGGCAGGTGCAGATCGGCGGCAGGGGTGTCCCGGAGGTTCGCCACCGCCCAGAGCGCTCCCCGGCGGTAGGCGGTCACCGGCGCGGCGAGCACGGCTCTGCTCACGTCGCCGGTCGAGGCCAGCACGTGCGTCAGCCGGCGTCTGGTGGCCAGCAGCCGGGCGAGGGTGTTCAGGTGGGATGCGGGGTCGTCCTGCTGTGTCGCCACGGTCTCGTCGTCGCCGCGCGCGCCGCCGGGAAGCCAGGGGTGCCCGGTGGTGAACCCCAGGCCCGGGCCGGGCCGCCATGGCATGGGGGTGCGCGCGGCGTCGCGGCTCTCCTCCGGCTGGGCCGCGCCCAGTGGGTCGGCGCCGTGGCCGGGCGGCACCCACCCGTCACCCAGGCCGAGCTCCTCGCCCTGGTAGAGCCAGAAGGTTCCCGGCAGCAACGCCATCAGCACGTGCAGCGCGAGCGAGCGGCGCCGTCCCCGCGGCCCACCGCCGAACCGGGTGACGGCGCGGGAACGATCGTGGTTACCCTGCACCCAGGACAGCCGCGGCGACGCCGGCACGGCGGCCTCGATCATGGAGTCGATCCGGTCGGCGTCCCAGTCGGTCTCCACCAGCCCGAACCAGAACGACGAGTGCAGCCGCTCGCCCTGCACGAACCGTGCCAGCGCCCGGGGGTCGAGCTCGTAGACCTCGCCGACCAGGAAAGCGTCGTGCCGGTCGGCGATCCGCCGCCACCGCTCGTGGACGGCGTGCACCCCGGGCTGGTGGATGTCGTGGCGATGCTCCTGGCGGCGCCAGTCCATGGTCACCCCGCGCGCCGGCAGGATCCGGCCGGCGGGCAGCGGCGGGTTGTCCCGCAGGTCCGCGTCCTTGATGAGGTAGCCGGCGGTGTCGATGCGGAAGCCGTCCAGCCCGCGGCTCAACCAGTACTCGGCGATCGCGTCGATCTCGGCCGCCAGCGCCGGGTTGCGCCAGTTCAGGTCGGGCTGTTCGGGACGGAACAGGTGCAGGTAGTACTGGCCGGTCGCCGGGCTGAACGTCCAGGCGGGCCCGCCGAAATGGGACAGCCAGTTGTTGGGCGGGCCGCCGTCCGGTCCCGGGTCGCGCCAGATGTAGTAGTCGCGGTGCGGGTCATCCGCGCAGGAGGCGGCGGCGACGAACCACGGGTGCGCGTCGCTGGTGTGGTTGACGACCAGGTCCCCGATCACCCGCATCCCGCGCCGGTGCGCCTGCGCCAGCAGCCCGTCGAGGGCCGCCTGCCCGCCGAACGACGGATCCACGGTCCGGTAGTCGGCGACGTCGTAGCCGTGGTCGCGCATCGGCGAGCGATAGAAGGGGGTCAGCCACACCACCTCCACCCCCAGCCGTTCCAGGTGGTCCAGACGCGCGCTCGCCCCGGCCAGGTCTCCCCAGCCGTCCCCGGTGCTGTCGGCGAACGACGGAAGGTACACCTGGTAGCCCACGGCGTCGCGCCACCACGGCCGGACCCGCGAGCGCTGCAGCAGGTGGGCCAGCCGGCCGAGGCCGGGCAGCGACAGGTCACCGTCCAGTCCCCGCAGCGCAACGGTCGGCATGCCCGCCGCCCGGCCCGCGGCCAGGCCCGGCTCGGAGTCCTCCACCACCAGGCAGGCGGACGGCGCGCGGCGAAGGCGGCGCGCGGCCTCCAGGTAGCCTTCGGGATCGGGTTTGCCCGCCCGTACGTCGTCGATCGTCAAAAGGACGGGCGGGTCGATTCCCGCCGCGTGCAGGCGTGCCTTGGCCAGCCGTCCGTCGGCGCTGGTCACCACGGCCCACGGCAGTTCGATCCGGTCCAGCGTGGCGAGCAGGAGGCGCGCGCCGGGTGCCGCCCTGACGTCTGCCAGGTCCTCGTGCTGCAGGGCGTGCTGCCGCTGCGCCGCCGCCATGACCGCCTCGTCGTCCAGGGCGGGCAGCAGTCGCCGCACCGTGCGCGCGGCCGGGCTGCCGTGGGCGATGGCGAGCACCGCGCCGGGGTCGACGCCGTACTCCCCGGCCCAAATGACCCAGGCCCGCTCGACCGCGGCGTCGGAGTCCACGAGAGTGCCGTCCATGTCCAGCAGGACCGCTTCGACCGCCGCGAGGTCCGTTCGTTGTGGCACAGCCGCCCCTTTCGATTAAACTCGTGAGACGAGCATAAACGAAGGGCGACGACACATGGCAACCCCAAACAACCGGGCCGGGTCCGTGCGCGCAGCGGATCTCCGCTGGCGCAGCGCCCTGGCCGTGCTGGACGAGATGCGCCGCGAGCCGGGTACGACCAGGGCGGCCATGGCGCGGCGGCTCGGTCTCAGTACCGGCTCGGCCACGGAGATCACCTCCCGGTTGCGCGACCTCGCCCTGCTCGCCGAGACCCCCGCCGCCGCGACCTCGCGGGGCCGTCCGACCAGCGTGCTCACCCCACACCCGGACGGACCCCTCGTCATCGCCGTGGACCTGCGGCAGGAAGACTGGCGGTGCGCGGTCGCCTCGCTCGACGGACAGCCCGCCGTCGCCGAGACCGGGACGCACCGCAGCCGCGCCCCCGAGCACGTGATCGGCACGGTCGCCCAGGCGGTGCGACGCCTGCACCACCGTCACGGCCAACGCGTGCGGGCGGTATCCGTGGCGATCGCCGCGACCGTGCAGCACGGCAAGGTCGTGCAGTCCTCCGTGCTCGGCTGGGACGCGGTGGACCTGGCAGCGCTGGCGGACGATCCGCGCACGCCGCTGCTGATCGGCAACGACGCCACCCTCGCGGGCCTCGCCGAGGCCAGGCACGGCGCCGCGGCGGGAGCGGCGACCGTCCTGCACATCACCGTGGAAGTGGGCGTCGGCGGCACCCTGGTCGTCGACGGCCGGCCCCTGCACGGAGCGACAGGCGCCGGCGGGGAGTTCGGGCACCTGCCGTTCGGCGATCCCGCTCTGCGCTGCCCCTGCGGCGCCCGGGGCTGCTGGGACCTGGAGGTCGACGGCCGCGCCATCGCCCGCCACCTCGGCGAGCCCCCACCCCGCGACCCCCGCACCTACGCCGAGCAGGCCCTGGCCCGCGCCCCGGCGGACCCGGCCGCCCGGGCGGCCGTCGGCCGCACCACCACCGCACTGGCCCATGGCCTCGCCGGGCTGATCAACGCCCTGGACCCCGCCGTTGTCACGCTGGGCGGCCTGGCGCAGTCACTGCGGGCCGCGGCCGAACCCGAGTTCACCGCCGCCCTGACCGGCGGCCTCATGCGCTTCCGCCGCCCGCACCCGCCTCCCGTGCTCCCCACCGCCCTCGGCCGCGACGGGGCACTACGCGGGGCGGCCGTGGCCGCGCTCGACCACGTCCTCACCGAAGAAGGCCTTGCTGCCTGGGCGGCCCTGCACTCCTCTCGCTCCCCGGCCTAGCACATCCGCCGTCTTCGGCCCGGCTGCTGGACCGGGGGCCCGGGACTCTACTGAGAGGTAGCTACGCTAAGGACGGCTCCACAGGTCGGCAGGGGGTGAGGTTGGCTGGGGTTTGGTTTGATTTCGATTTGGGTGTACTGACCGGTGGTGGCTGTCTGCATCCATAGCGTCGCGCTCTGTGGCTGTTGACTATCTCTCGGACGAGCAGGTCCGGCGTTATGGGGCGTTCGTGGCCGACCCGACGCCCGAGGAGCTGGAGCAGTTCTTCTTCCTTGATGAGCAGGGGCTGGTGGAGGCTCGGAAGAAGCGGCGCAAGCACAATCGGCTGGGCTGGAGCGTTCAGTGGGGCACCGTACGGATGCTGGGGACGTTCCTGGAGGATCCGATCGAGGTCCCGTGGGCGGTGGTCGACTACGTCGCCGAGCAGCTGGGGATCGACGACCCGTCGTGTATCAAGCAGTACGCCGAGCGGAGTGAGACGCAGTACGAGCACACCGGCGAGATCCGGAAGTTGCTGAAGTTCCGGGAGTTCGGCGAGGCCGAAGAGGAGATCGTGCGGTTCGTCGCCTCACGGGTGGCCACGACGCGGGACTCGCGGCGGGAGTTGTTCGACCGGGCGGTGCTTCATCTGATCGAGAAGCGGGTGCAGCTGCCAGGGATCACGACGTTGGCGCGGCTGGTGCGGGATGTGCAGCTGTCGACGCTGGAGGAGATCAACGCGGCGGTGGTGGCGCCGACGCCGTTGCACACGCGGCGGGAGCTGGTCGGCACGCTGGAGGTGCCGGAAGGCAGGCGGGTCTCGACGCTGGAGTGGATGCGTACCCCGGTGGTGAAGCTGACCGGCAACGGGATGGTCGCCGCGCTGGATCGCACCTCCTGCGTGCTGGGGCTGGGGACGGGTGCGGTGAATCTGTCGGCGGTCGCGCCGGTGAAGCTGGCGGAGCTGGCCTCCTACGGGCTGCATGCCAAGGCCCCCAAGATCAAGGGCCTGAAAGGTGAGCGGCGGGTCGCGACGCTGGTGGCCACGGCCCGGCAGTTGGAGCGGTCGTCGGTGGATGACGCCCTGCTGCTGTTCGACCTGCTGATGTCGACGAAGCTCCTGTCGGGGGCGACCCGGGCGAGCAACAAGGAGAAGCTGAAGACCTTCCCGAAGCTGAAGACGGCGGCGTCCCGCATGGCGGCGGCGTGGGCGATCGTCCTGGCGGACCGGCCCAGGGGTCAGGGGCCGGCGTCGGTCGCGGAGATGATGGCCGCGGTCGAGACCGTGGTGTCCAGGGCGGATCTGGCCGCCGCGGTGGAGTCGGTGCGCGAGTTGCTGCCGCCGCCGGGCAGGGACGATGACGGCGATGCCGAATGGCGGGCGTCGCTGGTCGACCGGTACGCGACGGTGAAGCCGTTCATCGACATGCTGTCGGCGGTGATCCCCTGGGGCGCGACCGAGGCCGGCGCCGAGGTCCTTTCCGCGCTGCGCGGCCTGCCGAAGGTGATCGCGGCCCGTAAGCCGGGCACCGAGCACATCCGGGGGTTCGAGGGCCTGGTGACGGGTTCGTGGCGTCGGCTGGTATTCGCCAATCCGAAGCTGCAGGCCCCGGCGATCGACCGGCCTGCCTACGTGTTCTGCGTGCTGGAGCAGCTGCACGACGCGCTGCGCCGCCGGGACGTGTACGCGGTCTGCTCCGACAAGTGGGCCGATCCGCGTGTCCAGCTGATCGAACCCCGGTTGTGGGTGCGGGAGCGGGACACGGTGCTGACCGCGCTCGGCCTCCCGGCGGATCCCGCCGAGCACCTGGCCGACCTCGCCGACCTTCTGGACGGCGCGTTCCGGCAGGTCGGGGAGGGTCTGGCGGGCAACGACGCGGCCAGGATCTCGGGCGGGAAGCTGTCGCTGGCCCGGTTGGAAGCGGCCCCGCACCCCGAGGGTTTCGCCGCGATTCACGACGCGGTCGCGGGGATGCTGCCCCGGATCGACTACCCGGAGCTGATCTTGGAGGTCAACGCCCGGACGGGGTTCTTGGACGCGATGCCGCACATCTCCGGGTCGCAGGCGCGCCGCGACGACCTCGATCTGAGCCTGGCGGCGTTGCTGGTGGCCCGGTCGTGCAACATCGGGCTGACGCCGGTCGCCAAGCCCGGCACCGCTGCGTTGGGCGAGAGCCGCCTGGTCGGGGTGGAGAAGGGCTACTTCCATGGTGAGGGCATCGGGAAGGCCTCAGCGATCCTGGTGGACAAGCGGGCCGGCATCGAGATCACTGCGGATTGGGGCGGCGGCCTGGTCGCTTCCACCGACGGGTTGCGGTTCGTCGTTCCCGTACGTTCCCTGCACTCGCGGCCGTCTCCGCTGTACTTCGGGATCGGGAAGCGGCCGCGCGGCACGACCTGATTGAACACCGTGTCGGACAAGGTGATGGGGCTCGGCGGTCTGGTGGTGCCGGGGACGATGCGGGACTCGATGTTCATCCTGGACGCCATCCACCGCCTGGACGCCACCGAGCCGCCCGACATCGTCACGACCGACACCGGCTCTTACAGCGACGTCGTCTACGGCATGTTCGCGATCTGCGGCTACCAGTTCGCGCCCCGTCATGCCGACATCACCGACACCCAGCTGTGGTGGGTCGACGCTGCCATGCTCAAGGGCGAGATCACCCGCGACCACCGCGGGTCCAACGGATGGGGCGCGTTCAACGAGCTTCAGCTGCGGCGGGTGTCGGTCCCTGCGATCGTCCAGTACTGGGATGACATGGTCCGGGTCGCCGGATCGTTGTCGACGAACAAGGTCCGCGCCTATGACCTGATCAAGATGATGACTGCGGGCGGGCGGCTCACCGGTCTGGGCAACGCGTTCGCCGCCTACGGCCGGATCTTCAAGACGCTGCACCTGCTCCAGATCATCCACGTCGAGTCCTACCGGCGGATGATCGGCGCCCAGCTCAACACCGGAGAGTCCCGCCACCAGCTCGCCCGCCGCGTATTCTTCGGCAACCTCGGACAGCTCCGCCAAGCCTATGAACGCGGTATGGAGAACCAGCTTGGTGCCCTCGGCCTCGGCTTGAATGCGATCACTTGGTGGAACAGCCTCTACATCGACGCCGCCGTCGCCCGGCTGGAGGCCGGCGGCCTGGGCATCAGCCGCAAGATCAAGGGCCGCCTGTCACCTCTGCTGTTCGAGCACATCAACTTCCACGGCTCCTACCCCTTCCACCGCCCCCAACTGGAGGAAGGACGCCTGCGGGACCTGCGCGAGCCCAACGCCGTCGAGGACGAGCCGGAGGAATAGGGCATTTGGTGAGCGACGACGTCACTCCGGGCCCGGACGCGGCACGGGCTGGGCCCGGATTCACCCTGCCGTCCCGCTCCGACGGATGGCCCGACCTGCTCGGACGGCGGCCCCTGACCCCTGCCGAGCGTGCCGAACTGCGGCGTGCGCTGGAGGCCGAACCCGGGCCCGGCAGCATCGACACCGCCCCGGATCCTCTGTTCCTGGCCTACCTGACCATCGACGGCCCGGACCGCGAAGGCGACCCGCGAAAGGCGATGCGGCTGCGCGGCCGGATCCTTGCGGCCGCGCGCAGCGCCGCCGAACAGCGCCGCACCACCTTCCACGCCACCGAGACCACCGTGACGGTCGGGATCTACGGCACGGACGCCGCCGCCCGGATCATCGTGCTGCGCACCGCGTTGGCCGCGCTCATCACCAAGCACGGGCTGGCCGCCCGCGACCAACCATGGTGAGCATGCGGGTGTTTCTGGTCTTTCGGGCGGGTCGAATCGAGCCGCACAATGCCCGAACAGCCGTTCTCGAACAGTCAGTGCCGGACGGTCCCGCGCCTGAAGAACGGGGGCGAGCAGCAATGGAACGGTCAGCGGCGTTAGCGCGGCGGCTTCCAGGTCCGTGAGGACCTCCCGCGCGTGGGCGTGCCCTGTCGTACGGGGCAAGGAGCGGACCGCACAGGCCGTGGTCCGCGAGCGCAGCACGTTCAGGTGCTGGTGGCAGGGCGAATGATCAGTCGCGTCCATGGCATGGCAGGATCGCGGCCATGTCCCTAAGCGTTCCTCACCTGCGGATCGGCTCGACCGAGATCATCGCCCTCGCCGATGGCGAGGGCCCGTTCTTCTCCCCGCGCGCCGAGGCCTTCCCTGAGGCCACGGCCGGTCAGTGGGCCGAGGCCGACCGGTACGACCCGGGCGCGGTCGACGCCGAGGGTCGCTGGCGGCTCCAGTTCCGCGCATACGCGATCCGCAGCGATAAGAGCCTCACCCTCGTGGACGCCGGAATCGGCCCGGCGGACGGCCCCGCCGTCTCGTGGGCGCCCGTGCCCGGCGTGCTCCCCGAGTCGCTCGCCGCCGCGAACATAGATCCGGCCGAGGTCGACACCGTGGTGCTCACGCACCTGCACACCGACCACGTCGGATGGGCGGTCGTGACCGAGGCGGCTGTCCCGTCAATGGGCGGCGCGGTGGATGGCGCCCCTACGTCCGGCAGCGCGACCGGCGACCGCCGCCCCTACTTCCCGAACGCCGAATACCTGCTCCAGCGGGCCGAGTTCGACGCGCTCGACGCGCTCAATCCGCAGCTACGCGAGACCCTCACCGACCCGCTCTCGGCGGCCGGTCAGCTCCGGCTCCTCGACGGGGACACGCCGCTGCGCGCCGGGCGCGCGGTCGCCACGCCCGGCCACACGCCCGGTCACCAGAGCGTGCTGGTCGCCGACGGGCGCGAGCTGGCGCTCGTCACCGGCGACCTCCTGGTGCACGCGCTCCAACTGCTCCACCCCGAGCTCGCCTACTCGCACGAGCTCGACCCTGAGGCGGCCAGGCACTCAAGGAAGCGCATGCTCGGCCACGAGACCGGCACCACACTGCACCTGGCGACACCGCACCTGACGGAGCCGTTCATCTCGGCCTGATCGGCGGTCGTCCGAGCCGTCCGGCACGAGCGGGCCGCGAATATGCAGACGCTTCAACCTCGTAGCGACGTCGGCCCTCTGCGGTGCGACCAGCGGCTGACCTTGTTCCTCAACACCGTCGCCCGCGCGCGCTCGTGTCTCGGCGGGGTCTGGGCGGGCGTTCGCAGGAGGGCGTGCTTGCGCCGGCGGGCGATGAAGTCGGCCACGCGACATCGTCGACCGCGAGCCACGGCGCGGCGGCCAGGGCCGTGGGCGTGAGCCCGGCGAACGTCGCGACCTCCCGGTGCAGGTGGGACTGGTCGACGTAGCCGCTCTCGCCGGCAACGCGGGCGGCGGCGTGACCCGCCGCGAGCAGGTGGGCGGCGTGGTCGAAGCGCACCAGCCGGGCGGCGCGTTTGGGGGTGATGCCGAGCTGGGACCGGAAACGGGACCACAGGCGCTTGCGGCTCCAGCCGACCTCGTCCGCCAGGCCGTCGACCCGCACCCGCCCCCGGCTGGTGAGCGTCCGCCGCCAGGCGTGGGCGACCTGCGGATCGACCGGTGGGTGGGCGCCCAGCCGTCGGCTGAGGATGTCCACCGCGATGGTGAAGCGTTCGTCCCACGACGCGGCGGCGCGCAGCCTGTCCTCGGCTCGCTCGGCGTCGCGGCCCCAGACCTCCGCAAGGGCTGCTACCGTCCCGCTGAGCTCGGTCGATGCGCCGAACAACGCAGCTGCCGTGACCGGATCCAGGCGGATCTGGAGGCACTCGCCGACTCCCCAGCCAGTTGCCCGGAGATCGCCGGGGAGGAGCCCGACGACGACACTGCCGCGCTCGTGCCGGCCATGGGTTTCGTAGACGACGCCTTCTCCCTCGCTCAGATCGACGAGCAGGGTGACGGACGGGTACGCGACCATGGAGATGTCCACCAAGGCCGGGGCACGATGGCGGAACCCGGCCATGCTGACCCCCGGCAGCCGAACCGACGGGCGCGGGACCGCGACGTCCACCCACGCCCGGCCGGGTGGCGTACCGGTCGGCAACACATAGCCAGTCTAGGCATCGGGGATCATGGGTTGTCGGCGGCCCGTTGCCGTGAAGCTCAGCAACAGTTTGCCGACCATCTCTGGCGCTTCCAGCATGGGTAGGTGCCCGACGCCGGGCAGCACCTCGACCCGTGCGTCCGGCACCGCGTCGTACCGGTGCGCCGACGACGGCTCCCAACGGGGGTCGGCAGCGCCGAAGATCACCTGCACGGGGACCTGGAGGGCGGCGAGCCGCTCCGGCATGCTCCGTTCGGCGATGTAGGCGGTGTTCCGGCGCAGCACCGTCCTCATCACGCGGTAGGTGATCCCCCGCACGTCGGCGACCACGTCGTCCGGGAGGTCCACCGGGCGAACGGCCGTCGCGCTGATCCCCTTGCGGATCATCGCATCCGAACGCCTCGACCACAGGAGCGGGCCCAACGGCGGGGCCAGCAGCACCCGAAGGATGAACGGCTGCCGGAGGAGCGCATCCGGGCTCGGGCCGCTACTGATCAACGCAAGCGAACCCA
This sequence comes from Nonomuraea sp. NPDC050786, assembly GCF_040654115.1. Classification (NCBI taxonomy): domain Bacteria; kingdom Bacillati; phylum Actinomycetota; class Actinomycetes; order Streptosporangiales; family Streptosporangiaceae; genus Nonomuraea; species Nonomuraea sp. NPDC050786. Next base: position 17,864 of record NZ_JBFAHJ010000046.1, on the reverse strand, counting down.
CGAGGTCGGGACGTTGCTCGGCAAGCGCGGTGGCGACGTAGCCGCCGCTGGAGTGCCCGACCACGGCGACGTGACGAAGGCCTAGGTCGTCCAGCAGCGCCGCCACCTGGCCCGCCTGCGCAGGCACGTCATACGACGGCGCGGGCGGGGACTGGCCGCAACCCGGAAGGTCCACCCGGATAACATGATGGTGGCCGGCCAGCGCCGGGACCACCGGGCCCCAGAAGCCGCCCGAGGCCCCCGATCCGTGGATGAGCAACAACGGCGGCGCCTGCCGCGGGCCGTCATGGACCACGTGCATCCCATGCGAGTGCTCAATGTCGTACTCATTCATGCGGAAACTATGCATGGGCGGTTGACTATCAGTCTTGGACAAATGTTCCTGCGGAGTCGTAGGCCGACCGCCCGCCACCATCGTCTGGGCCCACCACTCGGGTCGGAGCGATCGGACGCATGGTAGCTCTGTGTAGTGGTCCTGACTGTTTGTGTTCTCAGAAATGGTCAGTTCGGAGAAGATGATCAGACGCCGGGACCATGTCCGGTTTATCCTCGATCTTCGTTCTCAGAACCTCTCGCAAAACTGTCTTCTCAGAACATCGCCTGCGGTAGGTTCTGCGACATGACCGAGCTCGCCGATCCTGCCGCCGCCGTCGAAGCCTTCGACTGCCCGATGTGTGCGGCACCGGCGGGCAGCGCCTGCCGGACCCGGGGTGGAAAGGTCGCGCCCAAGTACCACACGCCGCGCTTCATGCTGGTGCCGCAGCTGCGTACCGAGCTGGAGGTGCGCACCCTGGCCGAGCGCAGGCCGGGCCGCGTCTGGCAGGCGGGCCCGGCGGTGGACGCGTCGGCACCGGCGCCCGCGGCCAGGCCGACCCGGGTCGGCTATGCCCGGTGCAGCACCGCGCAGCAGGAGCTGGACAGCCAGCTCGACGCCCTGAAGCAGGCGGGCTGCGAACCGATCTTCGCCGAGAAGATCAGCACGCGCATCAAGGTACGGCCGGAGGTCATCAAGGCGATGAACTACGCCCGCACCATCAAGCAGGCCGTCCCGCACCAGCGGGTGATCCTCACCGTGCACGAGATGAAGCGCCTGGGCTGCGGCGCCGCCGAACTGCTGGCCATCGCCGAGGACCTGCGCCACCACGACATCGAACTGGAGTTGCTGACTGGGCCGCTGCAGGGCATCTACAACCCCTGCGGGCACGGCGCGGCATAGTTCGCCTTCTCCGCCGGGATGGCCGAATCCGAACAGGAGTACGTGCGCGAGAAGTTCCTCGAAGGCCAGGCCTCAGCCCGCGAGCGCGGCCGTCACGGCGGGCGGCCGAAGGTGTTCGACGACGACATGATCGCCTACGCGCGGTCGCTGCGCGAGCGCGGCGTTGCCGTGCCCGACATCGCTCGCAAGCTGGTCATCCCCACCGGCAAGAACAAGGGCCGGCACCCCTCGGTGGCCAGCGTCTACCGGGCCCTGGCCGAGGCGGAGCCAGCTGGGACGGCAGCCTGACTCCACTCCGGTCGGGCTCCGTATCAAGCCTGTAAGATCGCGAGATAGTCCGCGCAGTTCGCGGCGTGGAACTACTCGATCATCACCCCGTTCTCGGTCCACAGGGCGCCCACCGTGTCGTCGGTCCCTGGGCCAGTGGACCGGCAGGTCGGGCACGGGCGAGTCACGGCCTCGGACCGGTTGATGGTTCATGCCTTCGCCTCGCACACCGGGAATGCGAACACGGGCACTTCGTCACGGGAGTTCAAGATCAGTACCAGGGGTCCGTCCTTAGCGTAGCTACCCGTCAGTAGAGTCCCGGGCCCCCGGACCAAGGCCAGGCCGTGCTCCCTCCGCCCTCAGGGCAGGGCGTCGGTACCCGCGCGGGCCCCAGGTCGACGCAGGTCACGCCCTCGACTCCCACGACGTCCCAGGCTCAACGTTCTCCTGGAGCACGCCGAGACCGAGCGACCGCCCATGCGGTGGGTCAAGAGGCGGCCGGAGCACCTGCCGGCTGTGCCGGGTGCTCCGGCCATCGTTCGCCGCGCTCGTTGCGGTCAACCGGTGATCACGGGGGATCCGTCGCTCGGCGCGGCGTCGCGGCTGGGGCGTGACAGGGTGAGCGTGATGAACAGGCCGGTGATCATCCCGGCCGCGGTGAGAAGGACGACGAGGAACTCGCCGTCGGCGGTGGCGGCGCGCAGGGCCTGGCCGGTCTTGCCGTCGGTGCCGAGGTCGGCGATGACGGTGAAGACGGCCAGGCCGATGGCGTTGCCGATGTTGAGGGCGGTGGAGGCGATGCCGTTGGCGACGCCCTGCTCGTGGGCGGGGGTGCCGGTGGCGGCGGCGATCCACATGGCGGTCCAGACGATGCCCTGGCCGAGGCCGGAGATGATGAGGCCGGGTATCAGCAGCCCGTAGCCGGCCTCGGCGTCGAAGCCGAGGGCGAGGACGGCGGTGCCGGGCACGCCGATGGCGAAGCCGATCAGCAGGGTGGCGCGCGTGCCGAGCCGGGTGGCCAGCCGCTCGCCGGCCTGGGTGCCGGCCGCGATGGCCAGGGAGGGGATGAGGAAGGCCAGGCCGGTCTGCAGGGCGCTGTAGCCGTGGATGCTCTGCATCAGCACGGTGAGGAAGTACGGCAGGACGCCGAAGGTGGCCATGTAGATGAAGGTGACCAGCATGCCGACGGTGAGGCTGCGGTTGCGGAACAGCCGGAACGGCATGAGCGGGTCGGCGCTGCGGGCCTCGACCAGCGCGAAGACCACCAGCAGCGCGGCGGCCAGCACGAAGGCGCCGACGACCAGGGGGCTGCCCCAGCCCAGCTCGGGCCCTTCGACCAGGGCGAAGACGAGCAGGGTCGAGCCGCCGGTGACGGTCAGCGCGCCGGGGACGTCGAACCTGCGCCGCTCTGCCCTGGCCGGGTCGCGCGGGATGACGGCCAGGGCGGCCAGCGCGACCAGCCCGGCCAGGGGAACGTTGACGAAGAAGACGGCGGGCCAGCCGAAGTTCTGGGTGAGCAGGCCGCCGAGCAGCGCGCCGATGGTCAGCCCGCTGGCGCCGGCGCCGCCCCAGACCGCCAGCGCGCGGTTGCGTTGCGGGCCTTCGGCGAACAGGCTGTTCAGCAGCGCCAGTGTGGAGGGCAGCAGCAGCGCTCCGCCGATGCCCTGGATCGCGCGGGCGGCGATGATGACAGCCGGGCTCGTGGCCAGCCCGCCGGCCAGCGAGGACACGGCGTACAGGGTCAGGGCGAGCACGAAGATGCGGCGGCGGCCGAGCAGGTCGGCCGCCCGGCCGCCGAACAGCAGGAAGCCGCCGGCGAAGACGACGTAGGCGCTGACCACGAGCTGCTGGGTCTGGCCGGGGAAGCCCAGGTCGGCGCCGATCTGCGGGAGCGCGACGAACACGATGTTGAGGTCGAGCGCGTAGATGAGCTGGGCCAGGGCGAGCAACGCCAGGGTCAGGCCGAGTCGCGGCTTGGCGTCGCCCGGGGATGGTGCGGGCGGCGCGGTGGGTGTGGACATGGATCGCCCTTCGGAGGGAACCGGTGGCGGGCATGCGGCGGCCCGCCCCACGAAACGAATGTACGTAGATATACGTACATTCGAACTATGCCACAGCGCGGCGCATTGTTCGATGATCCCGGTACAATTGGACCATGGCCTTCCGTCATCCCGACCGCGACCAGATCCGCATCGAAGACGTGCTGTCGGCACTGGGAAACGCCGTGCGCCTGGCCGCCGTCCGCATCCTCGACGCCGGCGGCGAGCACAACTGCACCAGCGTCCTGAACACGCTGGGCATCACCGCGAAGTCCACCATGACCCATCACTGGCGGGTGCTGCGCGACAGCGGCGTCATCTGGCAGCGGCCCTCGGGCCGGGAGAACCTGCTCGTTCTGCGGCGCGAGGACCTGGACGCCCGCTATCCCGGGCTGCTCGACGCCATCCTGTCCGGCGCCCGCACCGACGCCGCCCTCGATCGCGGCGATCGCACCGGATCGGCCGCCTGACCGGCCTGCCGCCCCCTCCTCTTCGCGCCCGGCCTGAACTATCAGAAGGGGCCGGCGGCAGCAGGCCGAACCTCATCCCTGGACGCCGAGGACTCGGCCGGGAGCTGCGCGACCGCATCTCGAGGGCGCTGGTGGACGCGCCCGGCGTCGAGTTCACCTGCTCCAGGGCGCCCACCCCGGCCGCCTTCGGCTGCCGGGGCCGGCCTTGATCTAGGGTTCGTAGCCGTGCGAATCATCTCTCTCAACGCCTGGGGAGGCGCGATGTTCGATCGACTCGCCCCCTGGCTCGACAACTGTGACGCCGACATCCTGTGCCTGCAAGAGGTGACGCGCACCCCGGGCGCCGGCGGCTGGACGCGCTTCGACGACGCCGAGCGGTCGCTGCCGCAGCGAGCGGACCTGCTCGCCGACGTGCGCTCGCGCCTTCCCCGTCACCTCGGCCTGTTCACGGTGAGCGACTCGGGATCGGTCCTGGACCAGGAACGCTCGCGCCGCCAGGACTTCGGCCTCGCCACCTTCGTCGCCGAGACGTTCGCGATCGTCGGCATGCGATCGGCGTTCGTGCACGGCCGCTACGCCGAGCACCACGACGGATGGCCTGCCGACGGGCGGCCCCGCGCCGCTCTGGCCGTACGCGTCTTCGACCGTCGGGCGCGACGGTTCGTCACCGTCGTCAACCTCCACGGCCTGCGGGACGCCCGGGGGAAGACCGACACCCCGGCCCGCCGCGCCCAGGCCGAACGGCTCGCGGACCTCGTCACCGAGGTCCGCGAGGACGGCGATCTGACGGTGGTGTGCGGTGACTTCAACGTGCTGCCCGACAGCGAGACGTTCGGCATCCTCGCCAAGCTCGGCCTGACCGACCTGGTGCGCGACGCTGACACCAGGACCTCGCGCTACCCCAAGCCGGTACGTCATGCGAGCTACCTGCTCGTCTCCGACCTCGACGCCGTCCGGCGCTTCGAGATCGCGACCGCGCCCGAAGTGTCGGACCACCGGGCCCTGATGCTCGACGTGTAGCACGCGTCGCGCGCCGTCGCGTTGGGGCTTCCGCGGCGGGCCTGGCATGGTGTCGACCGATGGCAAGCCGGTACGCGGTCCGCCGGTGGTGATCGCGTACCGGCCTGCGTCGCGTCAGAGCGCGGGTGCGGTGAGGCGTACGAAGTCGGCCAGCGGCAGAGGCGTGACCTGCGGGTACCTCGCGTTGTCCAGGCTTTCGAACTTGGCCTTGCCGCTCACCATGCACCACTGGTACTGCAGCGCCACGTAGTCGAACGGGTTCCGCGTCTGTGCCGCCTGACGGGTGATCTCCGTGCGCAGGTCGTCGGCGGTGCCGAGGTGCCGCAGCCGCAGGGTACGGCCGGCGCCGCGCTGGACGGCTTCGTGGAACTGGCGCATCGACATGACCTCACCGGCGAAGCGAAGCGTGCCGGTGGCGGCCGGGTCGAGGGCGATGGCGGCGGTATAGGCGGCGGTGTCGGCCACCGAGGTCAGGTCGAGCGGCTGGTCGGGGTCTCCCCAGTGGGACAGGGTGCCCTGCTCCCAGTCGATGAGCCCCATGAAGCCGGTCATCACCTCGTAGAAGGCGCCGTTGAGCACGGAGACCACGTCGAGACTGGTGCCGGCGTACGCGGCGGCGGCCTGCCGCCGCCAGTCGATCATGAAGTTGTCGCCGTCGTCCAGCTTGGTCACGTCGATGGCGAAGTCGGACGGGATGAACCGCTGGGCGCCGGCCTTCTCCGCGGCGCGCACGAGGTTGGCCTGCCCGTCCACGATCACTTCGCGGCCGCCCTGGACGGCCGAGATCACGATGGCAGCGTCGCCGATGGCCCCGGCCAGTCGCTCGACCGGATCGGTGATGTCGCCCTCGACCACCTCCAAGCTGCCGGCCCGCAGGGCGATCAGGGCCCTCTTCTTCTCCTCGCTGGTACCGGGCCGCACCAGGGCCCGGACGGGGGCACCCTGGTCGAGAAGGGCCCGGACGATCTGGCCGCCGAGCAGTCCGGTGGCGCCGGCCACAAAGATCCTGGGGAAAGCGGACATGACAGGTAACTCCTTGCTGGTAACTATCTTGAACGTTCGCCCCGATACCCATGACGGGCCGGAGGGGCGCTTCAGGGATTCGGTCAGGGGATGAGCAGGGTCTTGCCGACGGTGCCGCGCGTCTCGATGGCGGCATGCGCGTCGGCTGCCCGCTCCAGAGGGAAGCGTTGGCCGATCACCGGCGTGAGCTGTCCCGCCGTGGCCATTTCCAGGACCTCGGTCACCAGGTCACGGGCGAGGACGGGATTGCTCCAGATGAGACCCGCGCTGAACCCCGTCAGAGTCAGGCCCCGGCCGATGAGTTCCATGGGCCGGACCTCCAGCGGCGTACCGCTGGAGAGGCCGAACACGATCTGGCGTCCGGCGCCCGGTGTGAGCAGTTCGAACGATTCTCGCCCGAGCGCTCCGCCGACATGGTCGAAGACCACGTCCATCGAACCGCCTGCGGCGTCACGAGCCCGGCCCGTCCAGCCGGGGAGCGTGTAGTCCACCACGTGGTCGGCATGCAGCTTGCCGAGCAGGGCGAGCTTGTGCTCCCCGCGCGCCGCCGCGACGACCGTCGCCCCGGCCCGCTTGAGCAACTGCACCAGGACCGTGCCGACGGCACCCGCGGCCGCCAGCACCAGGGCCCGGTCACCGGCACGCAGGCGGGCCGCCCTGATCAAGCCCTGCGCCGTGGCGCCGTACCGGTAGAGGGCGACGGCCTCGGGCAGTCCGATGCCGTCGCCGACCGGGATGAGAGTGCCGGTGGGGACGACGGCGGTCTCGGCGTACCCGCCCAAGCCCGTGGTGCTGGCCAGGACCCGCGCTCCAAGCAGGGCGGGATCGCCGTTGGGGCCTACGTCGGCGACCACTCCAGCGATCTCCTTGCCGAGGATCACCGGCAGGGACGCGCCGCCGAGCGCGCCGCGCATCGTTCCCGCGCGGACCTGCGTCTCCAGGAACTGGACCCCGACCGCGGCCACCCGCACCGCGACCTCGCCTGCAGCCGGCCTCGGCGTGGGTACGTCGGCGACGCGCAGGTGGGCCGGTGGCCCGAATTCGTGCAGCACAACGGCACGCATGTGACATCACTTCCTTGGTGGAGAGGCAGGAGGGTGTGCGCGACGACGGGGGCGTGCGGCAGCACGATGCCACGAGCCGAGAGGGTGTGGAGCAGCGGCGGTACCGGGCTTGTCTGTGTCCGGACTTCCACATGTGCGCAGGTCTACGTCCCGGCGCAGGTGGGACGACGGAACCGTGATGGGCTCATGGCCCCTTTTTGATCGCTTCGCTGAGTGCGCCGAGGCTGGCGGCCAGTTGCTCGATGTCAGCCGTCTCCCACTCCGTCAGCAGGGCGGCGACGGCTGCCGTGCGTGCCTTCCAGAGTTTGCTGATGGCGAGCTTGCCCGCCCGCGTGACGCTCACCAGTTGTGCCCGAGCATCGGCCGGATCGGGCCGACGCTCGATGAAGCCGCGTGACTCCAGGCGTTTGGCCGGAGGCGACAGCGTGGACTTGTCCACCTCCATCAGCTCAGCGAGGACCGACAGCCGCACCGGCGCGTGCAGCGACACCTGGGCCAGCAGGGTGTAGTCGCCCAAGGACAGCTCCAGCCCGGAGGACGCCATGATTTTGCGCCGCGTGGCCGGAGAGAACATCCAGTTGCCCACTGTGGCCAGCGCCGCCGCCACCCCGTCGACGGCCTCACGCTGCGAGCGGGTGAGACCGTCTTTGCCGGCCGACACGTGTTCCATCCGCACACCGTCCCCAAAAGGTTGGTTTGATAAAACCAACTATTGCGCATGAGGGAACTCGATGCAAGTGCATGGGCCCTCGACCTCCAGACGTCTGTGCGACCCCAGCGAGTGCGCGTCGGCAGGATTCAGCCGGCGCCTTTTCCGGCGCCGGTGCTGCTCCGGCAGGTCGAGCGCCCGGTACACCTCGCCGAGGTGCTGCAGCGAGCCGGCGAGCCGCTGGTCCGCCTCCATGAAAGCCGGGTGCTCGGCCGCGAGCTCGTGGTAGACGCCCACGGCGGCCGTGAGCACGGCCTCGGCGGCGGGCAGGTCGCCAGCGGCGAAGCGGGCCTGACCGCAGGTGTCGTACGTGGCGCCGAGGGTGAATCTGGCCTCGTCGCGCTGTGGGTGGGTGAGGGCGCGGGCACGCACGGCACGACCTCTCCGAGGAGCGCCATCACTCCGGTACTCAGTATCCGCCTCCATGCTGTCGGCGATGTCCAGAGGGAAGTTCAACAGGTCACTGAACCGACGGCCAGGTCGTGTGCGGTGACGGGGACCATGGAGATCGCGGCCTGGAGCAGGATCTCGCGCTGTTGCGCCGTCAGGTCGGCCATGACCGGGCCGAGCGGCGCGGCCCCGGGGGGCACGGCCGCGAGCCGGGGCCCTATGCCCCCCTGGTTCGCGGACAGCCAGGCGTCGAGCAGGTGCAGGGATCGGGGATGCGCGGCGGCCGTGCGGGCCACCCGCTCCCTGGTGAACGGATCCAGGGTGAACAGGTAGGGCAGTCCGGCCGCCAGTTCCATTCCCGCGTCGAGGTCCGGCTGGCCGAGACATAAGGTCCCGAGCCGCTCGGCCACGGCCGGCGGCAGCGGCATCCGGCTGGTCGCCAGCACACGGCCACGGTCGGCGGCCTGGCAAAGCCGCTCGAACACCTCACCGAAGCCCGGGTCCAGGAAGCCTGTGCCGTCGAGATTCTGGCCGAGGTCGTCGAAGAGCAGGACGAGGGGAGAGCTCTTCAGCAGCCGGCACGTCATGTCGAACATCTCCTCGTCCGACGGGGCCAGGCCGATGGCCCCAGACGATGTGATCCGCTACCGCCGTTGCGCAACGAAGCGGCAGGCGTCGTCCGTCCGCCGATTACCTCTCGGCCTTGTCGAGGAGGGGAGAGGATGGCTCCGGAACAGCGGCCTGACGTGCCGAATGCCGGCGGATCAGGATGACGCCGGCCGTACTGATCAGTCCGCCGACGAGTTCGATCGGGCCGGGTATCTCTCCCAGCCACACGAACGCTACCCCGATGGCGATCGGCGGGACCAGATACAGGGCTGCCGTGGACTGCGCGATGGTGTACCGGGCGACCGCGTACCCCCAGGTGACGAAGCCGAGCGCGGAGGGAAGCAGGCCGAGGTAGAGGATGGACACGGCGGCATCGGGCGGGGCATGGAGCAGGTCGCGCACGGCACTGGGCGCCAGCGGGGCCAGGAACAGCGTGCCCGCCCACATCGCGTAGCAGGCGACCTCCAGGCCGGTATACCGCTTCAGCAGCGGTTTGGTGGCGAAGTGGTAGACGCCTTGGACGACAGCCGCCGCGAGGATCACCAGCGCGCTGGCGGTGACCTGCGCGGAGCCGGCGGCGTAGGCGATGAGCGCCACGCCGGCCAGGGCCGTGACAGTGCCGGCCACGATCGCCGCCGAGAGGCGTTCCCCGAGGAAGATCGAGGCCAGCAGCACGCTGAACACCGGCGCGGTGGCGATGAGCAGGCTGGCGGTTCCGGCCGGGACGTACACTTCGCCCCAGTTGAGCAGCAACTGGTAGGCGCTCATCCCGGTGAAGGCGCACAGCGCGATCAGCGGAAGGTCGCGCCGGTCCGGCAGCCGGACCCCCAGGAGCGGGCTGACCAGGGCCAGCGCGATGGAGGCGACGGCCAGCCGCCAGAACGACAGCCCGCCGACGCCCAGGCCATCGACGCCGACCCGGATGGCGGGGAAGGCCGACGCCCAGAGCACAACCGTCGAGACCAGGGACGTCAGGCGCAGTGAGATCGGTGGCTTCACCCTCGGCAGCATTCAGCCTAGTATCAGAAAGGTCCAGTTAAACTTTTCTCTCAAATCGAGAAGGATTGCTTACGTGTTGGATCTCCGTCGCCTGCGTCTCCTGCGTGACCTGCAGATCTATGGCACCGTGACAGCGACCGCCGAGGCCCGGCACCTCAGCGGGCCGGCGGTGTCACAACAACTGGCCGCGCTGGAACGCGAGGCCGGGCTACCGCTGCTGGAAAAACAGGGACGCCGGTTGCGGCTCACCCCGGCGGGCACCCTGCTGGCCGAGCACGCCGAGGTCATCCTCGGGCAGCTCGCCACCGTCGAGGCCGACCTGCGCGCGTTCCAGGAGGGCGGCCAGGGCCTGGTGCGGCTGGCGGTGTTCTCCTCGGCCGCCCGGGTGCTGATGCCCCGCCTGTGGCGCCGGATGCTGGCTGACGGCGCACCCGCACCGGAGTTGCGCATCACCGAGTGCGAGCCCGATCCGGCGGCCGAGGCGCTGCGCCGCCGGGAGGTCGACATCGCCATCGTCCACGCCTACAGCCTGTTGCCGCGCGAGCTACCGCCCGGATGCCGCCAGCACCACCTCATGGACGAGCCTGTGCTGCTGGCCATGCCCACCGCCCTGGCCTCCAGCCGCGGGCTGAGCCCCGGGCAGCCGGTCCACCTGACGGACTTCGCACACGAGCACTGGCTGATGCCCGGCGCCGAGACCTCCTGCCACGAGATGACCCGCCGGGCCTGTGGCGCGGCCGGTTTCGTGCCCCGCACGATCGTGACCGCCAACGACTTCTCCGTGCTGAGCGCGCTGGTGGCCGCCGAGGCCGGGATGGCGCTCATCCCCCGCATGGCACTGCCCCGCGACACCGAGGGGATCAGCCTGCACCCGCTGGCGGAACGCCTCGACCGCACGGTGGCGGCCTACACCCGGACCGGCGACGCCCGCCTGCCACGGGTCGGGCTCGTACTGGAGGCACTCCGCAGCGCCGCAGCGGACGTGACGGACGGGCTGGCTACCAGACCGCCTGTACCTCTGGCGTGGCCGCCAAGAGCTGGGCATCGGGAGATCCGGGGCGGATCAAGGGCGTGATCTGCCCGTCGTCGACTCTGCTCGGCGGATCGAAGTTCCCCGAGAGCACCAGATGGCGCCCGGTGCCGTCGTAACGGATCAGGTTCCGGGGCATGACGAGCATCCGGACGAAAAGTCCCGTTAGCAGAGGAGAGTTGAGTGGCTTACCGTGACTTTTCGTTCAGGCGTGTGGTGCCGGGAGATTTGCACAGGTCATAGCTGGCGGCCTGCGGGCACACCCAGTTATGGTCGGTGGTCGTCTGAGCTACCGGCGACTACGAGTCGGCGTGCCTCATCGGCGTGTTGAGCGTTCTACTCCCGGACGCGCCCCCAGCCGCCCAGTAGCGGTGAGTGCCACCGGGAGCGTCGGCTAGGGACGGCTCCGCGCTGACCTGGGTGGTAACGCCTGGGTTACCTCGAAGAGGGTTGCCGGCTTGATCGCGCCGCGTGGGGTACCTCACGTGTGATGGAGGCATGTCTTCTTCGTCTTCGCATTCAGGTGAGGTTCCAAGTGATGCCGGGCAGCCGCCTGTTGTCCACGCGGTCGATCTGACGCGCACGTTCGGCCGCCAGAGTTCGCTGGTGACGGCTCTGGACCGGGTTTCCGTGGGGTTCGAGGCGGGCCGGTTCACCTCGATCATGGGGCCGTCGGGGTCTGGGAAGTCGACGCTGCTGCACTGCCTGGCGGGTCTAGAACGGCCGACGTCGGGGTCGGTGCTGATCGGGGGGACCGATCTGGCGCGGCTGTCGGACGGGCAGTTGACGTCGCTGCGGCGGGATCGGCTGGGGTTCGTCTTCCAGGCGTTCAACCTCATTCCGACGTTGACCGCAGAGGAGAACATCACCCTGGGCGAGCGGATCGGCGGCCCTCGGGTGGATCGGCAGTGGATGGCGCATCTGGTGCGGGTACTGAGGCTGGGCGAGCGTCTGGGGCATCGCCCGAGCGAGCTGTCCGGCGGTCAGCAGCAGCGGGTGGCGATTGCCCGGTCGCTGGCGCACCGCCCGGCCGTGGTGTTCGCCGACGAGCCAACCGGGAACCTGGACTCCCACACGGGCGGTGAGGTCCTGAGGTTCCTGCGGCTCGCGGTCGATCAACTCGGGCAGACGGTGGTGATGGTGACGCACGATCCCGCGGCCGCCGCGCACACGCACCGGGTGGTGTTCCTGCGCGACGGACGGATCGTGGACGAGGTCCACGATCCGTCGGCCGAGGACGTGTTGCGTCGCCTGGCGCCGGGAAGGCCGGCCGCGTGATCACGTTGGCGTGGCGGAGCCTGGCAGGCCGCAAGCAGGCGATCCTGGCGGCGCTGATCTCGGTCGTGGTGGGGGCCTCCCTCGTCACGGCGACCCTCCTGATCGCCGACGCCCAGGACCGGCAGGGCGCGGCCAGTGTGACGAGCTGGCGCTTCGCGGCGGTGGACGCGGTGGTGATGCCACCGGCGAGCATAAGGCTGAAGAGCGGTCTCACGCTCGACCTGCCCGCGATGCCCCGGCTGACCGAGCAACAGATCGACGCCATTCGTGACGCTCCAGGCGTGACCTCGACCGCCGTGGAAACCCCGTTCCCGGCCTACCTCGTGGCGTCGGACGGCACCTTGGTCGGCAACGCCTTCACCCGCTCGTGGGGGCATCCATGGTCGACCGCGATCGCGGACGGCGCCTCACTGGTCGACGGGAGTGAGCCCACAGCCGCCGACGCTGTAGTGATCGACGAGTCCGTGGCAGTGGCCGGCGACGTCGGCGTGGGGGAGGAGGTCCGGATCCAGCTCGCGACCGGCACCCACGAGTTCACCGTCAGCGGCATCGCGCGGCGCGCGGGCGAGCAGTTCGAGCATGCGCTCTTCTTCGCCGGGGATACGGCCGCCAGGTTCGGCGGTGCGCCCGTGCTGGCGCTGGTGTCTACGACGGACATCGCGGCACTGCGGAACGCCGTCCCCGGCCTGCGGGTGGTGGCCGATGAGGCACGGGCCGGCAGTCTTCAACTCGACCTGCGTCAGGCAGAGCTCGCGGGTGGCTCCGGCCAGTTCCTGATGGTCATCGCGTTACTGGCGCTGACGATCGCCGTGTTCGTCATCTCCAGCACTTTGACCGTCTCGATCGGGCAGCGGCACCGGGAGCTGGCGATGTTGCGTGTCGTCGGTACCCGGCCGCGGCTGATCCGGCGGATGGTCGTCTGGGAGGCGGTCCTCATCGCCGCTCTCGGCGGTGTCATCGGCGCGGGTGCCGGCATCGCCCTGGCTGAGCTGGCACGGAGGTTCTTCATCGGGCAGGGGCTCATGGCCCGGGGCTCGGAGGTGACCGCAGAGCCGGTGGCGCTGCTGGCCGGATTGGGCGCGGCGGTTGTCTCGGCACTCGTGGCGGCGTGGCTTCCGGCTCGTCGCGCCACGCGCATCGCACCGCTCGACGCGCTGCGCGAGTCCAAGATCCCTGCCCGTCAGGCGGGACGCACACGGGCGGCGTTCGGCGGGGTGCTGCTGGCGGCGGCCGTGGCCTGCCTGGCCGGAGCGTTCGCCCTTGGCGGTCCGGTGCCGACGCCCGGTGGCGCGATCGCGATGCTGCTCGTGGTGACCGCGTTCCCCTTGCTCAACGGGGCGGCGGTCCTGCTCGGCCCGCACCTGTTGCGCGGCGTGCTGGTGCCGGTCGGTCCGCTCGTGCGCCGGTGTTTCGGCGGATTCCTCGCGGAGAGATCGATCCGCTCCGACCTTCGCCGGGCGGCGGGTGTGTCGGTTCCGCTGACGCTGCTGGTCGCGGTCAGCGCCGTGCTGTTGTTCCAAGACAGCGCCAACTATCAGGCACGCTCCCGGATGTACGCCGAGCAGGTCACCGCAGATGCGGTCGTGGCCGGAGGCGTCCAGCTCGGCGTACCGTTGAGCGCCGTCGACGCGGTCGAACAGGTGCCCGGAGTCGAGGCGGCGTCGGCGAGCATCTCCTCGCGCCTGGTCATCGACGACCCGCCGACCTCCCGTTCGAACGGGACCGTGACCGGTGTCGACCCCGCCGGTTTCCAGCGGGTGCTGTCCTACGAGGTCACCTCCGGAACCTGGGCGGAGTTCGGTGAGCACAGCATCGGTGTATCGCAGCTCGTGGCCGAGGAGAAGGGTGGCGGATCGGTGACACGGTCAGGTTCCTGTACCCGGACAGAGCACCAGGCACGGCGGTGGTGAGCACGACGTACCGGGACCCGATGGGGGTGAGCGACATGATCGTGCCACTGTCGATGCTCGCTCCACATCTCCTGGAGCCCTTCGCGACCGCCGTGTACGTCGCGTTCGAGCCCGGAGCCGACCAGGACGCGACACTGGCGGCGATCAACGACGAGCTGGCCGCGGTCGCGCCCGGCGCACACGCGACGGACCGGGACGGGCATCTGGCACAGGTGGCCACACAGGCCGGCGAGGACGAGTGGATCATCCTCATGGTGGTGGCGATCCTGGGCGGCTATGCGGGCGTCTCCGCCATCAACGTGCTGATCGGCTCCACCATGTCTCGTCGGCGCGAGTTCGCTCTACTGAGGCTCGCGGGAGCACGAGGTTCGCAGATCGCGGGTGCTCTCCTCGTCGAATGCCTGCTGGTCGCCACCACTGCGGTCATCGCCGGCTCGGCCATCGCCGCGGTGACCATGGTCGCGTACGGATACCTGCTCACCGATACGATCTGGCTGCCGTTCACCGGTGCGACCTTCCTCGTGATCGTCGCGTGCGCCTACCTGGCCGCCGCGATCGGCACGCTCGCCCCCGCCCGTACCGCCATGAAGGCGGACGCGTTGGAGGCGGTGCGTTGAGATGACGCTTCGGGAAGCCTCAGGTGAGCGCGCGAGAATGAGAGCCGTGGCAGGTTCAACCGGGACCGCCGGTGCGTCGGATCGGCCGCCGGTCGACAGTCCAGGTGTCGCGCTGCGCCTGCACCCGGCACGGTTGCTGGTGACGTCCTGGCCATGGAGGTCCCTGGCCTACATCGCCGCCACGCCCGTGGTCGCGTCCTTGTGGCTGGTGACGTGCTGGCCGCTGCTCGTTTTCGCGGGGCTGCCGCTTGGTCACGTGGAACGATGGCGTCTTCGGTGGATCGACCGCCGCGCCACGCCGAATCCGCACGTGCCCAGTACGGCACAGGGACTCACGAGCAGGGCACGCCTGCGGGCCGGCGAGCGATCGACCTGGACAGAGCTGCTGCACGGCGCCCTGCTGCTGCCGCTGTCACTGCTGAACGTCGCACTCGCATCGGTCGCCCTGCTCATGCCGGTCATGATGGTCGCCGCGAGCGCCGCCCTGTTCGTGCTCCTCGTACTGGGCGTTGATCCAGGCTCGGTGACCACGGTGACCGATCTGCAGACCTCGGCCGTCAATGACGACCCGGTGGCGCAGGTCGGATTCGCGTCGCTGGGCGTCATCCTGTTCGCCGCCGGCATGTACGTCGTGACCCTGGCCGCGGAAGGCCAGCGCTACCTGTGCAGAATGCTCGTCAGCGAACCGTCAGCACAACTGCGACCGCGGATTGACGACGTGACGCGTTCACGCGCTCGCATCACGTCGGCGTTCGATGAGGAGCGGCGACGTATCGAGCGCGACCTCCACGACGGGGCGCAGCAACGCCTCACCTCCCTGGTCATGACTTTGGGCACCATGAAGTACCAGCTACATCGCGGCATCGACATCAGCCCTCTGGTCGACCAGGCGAGCGCCGATGCCCAGCAGGCCGTCGACGAGCTGCGCGACATCGTTCACGGCATCTACCCGTCGGCGCTGCGCGAGCACGACCTCGCCGAAGCGCTCGACGACCTCGTGTCACGTGCCGAGCGGGCCGGCCTCGCCGCCGACATCGACCTCACCATCCCCCCGGATCTGCCTGCGGACATCGAGGTCGGGCTGTACTTCGCCGTCAGCGAGCTGGTCACCAACGTCACCAAGCACAGCGGAGCCACCACATTGACGATCCATGCGGTGCCGACGCGCCAGGAGAGCCTGCTCGTCACCGTCGAGGACGACGGACACGGCGGCGCCTCACTGGGAAGCGGAACCGGGCTTCTCGGCGTCATCGACCGCATCGAGACCCTGGGGGCCGCGTCGCATTCTCCAGCCCCGTAGGCGGGCCCACCCGAGTGAGCGTGGAGGTTCCATGCGCATCGTCATAGCCGAGGACTCCGTTCTGCTCCGCGAAGGACTCGTCCGTCTCCTCGACGCCGCCGGTCACGAAGTCGTCGCCGCCGTCGGTGACCCCGACGCGCTCGTGGACGCCGTGCGCGTCCACGAGCCGGACCTGTCCATCGTCGACGTCCGGATGCCCCCGACCCACACCGATGAGGGCATCCAAGCCGCCCGCCGCCTGCGCGAGGAGAACCCCGCCACCCGCATCCTCGTCCTCTCGCAGATCGTGTCCGGCCGCGCCGCCGCCGACCTCCTCACCACCGGCGAAGGCGGAATCGGCTACCTGCTCAAGGACCGCGTCGGCAACGTCGAAGACTTTCTCACCACCATCGACACCATCGCCTCCGGCGGTGAGATCATCGACCCCCACGTCGTCCGCAAGCTGCTCCGCCACCGCCCCCGCATCGACGAACTCACCCCACGCGAAACCGACGTGCTCGCCCTCATGGCCGAAGGCAAGACCAACACCGCCATCGCCGAAGCGCTTGTCGTCAGCGATGCCGCCGTCGCCAAACACATCAACCGCATCTTCGCCAAGCTCGCCCTGGGCACCGACGACTCCGTTCACAAACGCGTCCAAGCCGTCCTCACCTATCTCCGGCGCTGATGCGAGCCCTTCGCCCGGACGCATAGACCTCTGCTGGGCACCGCCTCCTGCGGCTACCAGCCCGAACGCCCGCGTCGGAAAGGAGGACGGTGCCCTCGGCCACGTCCGCGGCCGCCGGATCATGCGCATCACGTCGTAGGCGCGGATCTCGCCGGTGTAGATCGACACCACGACGCGCAGGATGTCGCTCCAATGTCGCTTGATCCGTTCCAGGTCGATCTTTCGCGCGCGAACCGGGACGGGCTGCCGTAGCCGGCGTCCTGGACGCGCCAGCCCTTCTGATCGGGGATGTGTCGGCCAGCGCGGGCCGGTTCTGCATGCCCAGCAGGTGGACCAGGCCGAACACGACGTCGCGGTAAGATCCGGTGTCGGTCACCAGAACCTCGAGGCGCGGTCCGCCATCTCGCCGGAACGCCACATCGATCATGTGGAGCGAGTCGCGCACGGTCCCGGTGACGACCTTCGCCCCGAGCCCCACCCCACGGTCGTTGATCATGTTGAGCCACGTGACACCGCGCGAACGGCCGAAGTACTTCTTGTTCGGGCGGGTGTAGATCGAGGGCAGCGGGACCACGAACCGCCTCCCGTCGATCGCCGCGACCAGCCCACCGCCGAGTGCCTGGGCGAAACCGATCTTGCCCTGCTCGTCGATGAGCGGACCGGTGGCCAGGGTGCAGGTCTCCGCCGACAGGTAGTTCTGCACCACGTGCGACAACCGTCCGCGCTCCAACGCCGGCGTGCCCGCCTTCACCACCGGCGCGTACCCGATGTTCAGCGCTTGGGCCGTCAGGCAGGCCGCGACCGAGACGTGGAAGTCGGTGAGCTTGCTCACCCCGCCGGCCACCGAGGTGAACGCGGCCTCGGACTCCGGAACGCGGCCCATCACCTCCAGCAGCAGCTCGGGCAGGTCCACCCGCGGTAGCATCGCGAGCACCCGCTTGCGCAGGTCGATCAGGGACGGCGGCTCCGGGAGGGCGGCCAGCTTGGCCACGTGCAGCCGTCCCTCCCCGTCCACGCTCACATCCACACCATCCTGCCCTGCCCGGCCCGCGACATCGTTGAGCGCCAGATGCAGCACCAGCGCGTGCTCGGCGAGCAACTGCCCGGGACCCTCAGGTAGCTGCAAGTCCACCAGCGCGGGCCCCTTGGCCGCCTCCCGCTTAGGGCCTGTTCGGGGTTCCGATCACGAGAGGGTTGTGGATTCGTCTGCGCGGTGTGGTCTGGCCTTGATAAGCCATGGGCATGGCGCGTGGTGA